>JADGRJ010000207.1 GCA_017881025.1 Rhizobacter sp.
AAAGGCGGCATGTCGTGGAGCTCGTTTCCAGGGGGAGCTTGACAGAAGCGCTAGCAGGGGTCGCCATCGGCTTCGGACTGTTCGGCCTCGTCCTCGGAATCCTGTTTCTTCTCGATATCTATTCCGTCACCAACGTCGATGTCGTGTCTGTCGTCGTTCCCGCGCTGATGACTGCGCTGATGGCTGGAATCACTGAAGAGCTACTCGTCAGAGCCGTCGCATTCCGCATCCTGGAGGAATGGGTCGGAAGCTGGCTCGCCATAGGCATCTCGGCCGCGCTCTTTGGCCTCATGCATCTTCCGAATCCGCAAGCCACGATGGTGAGTTCCGCGGCGATCGCCCTCGAGGCCGGAGTCATGCTTGCGGCTGCGTACATGGTTACCAGGAGAGTGTGGCTGGCGATCGGCATCCATGTCGGCTGGAACTTCACGCAGAGCGGCGTCTTTGGTGTCGCCGCGTCAGGCGTGGAGAGCACTGGCTACTTCAAAGGCGACCTGCATGGAACGCCCATACTTTCTGGCGGCACATTCGGCCCGGAAGCATCCATCATCGCGGTCGTCGTCTGCCTTGCGGCAGGCCTCTTCATGCTTCGAGTGGCGCACAACAGGGGGCATTTCCTGAGACCATCTTGGCGGCACGAGCGAACTGCCGCCTAGGGACAGCCTCGACAGGAGATGCCCGCGCTCCGCGACGCCACGCCGCTGGGAACGTCCGCGGACTTCAGAAGGCTCTGACTTCCCCCTCGCCGAGATGGGCGCGGACCTTCGCGGCAGAGTTGCCCACCGCAGCCACGGCCGCCCTCAGCTGGGCCTCGGTACAGCCCAACGACTTGCACCAGTCGCGGACCTCGTGGGGCTGCGACAGGGCAATCAGCTTGCGATCCATGCTGGTTCCAGGCGTCGACCTCTTCGCTGCGGCGGACCTCTTGGCGGAGATCTTCTTGACTGCTGCCCTCTTGGCAGGGGAGGTCACCTTCTTGGCCGTCGCAGCGACCTTCTTGGCCGCCTTCTTCACCGCCTTGGCCGCCTTCTTCGCTGTCTTCCTGACGGCCTTCTTGGCCGTCGTCCTGACGCGAGGCTTCCGCTTCGCGTCATCGGCCGAGAACATGCCAGTGATGGCGTCCTTCACCTTGGCAACGATGCCGGTCTTCTTCGCTGTGGCCATGAATCCATCCTCCGCGTGAGTGATGGGAGCGGAGTCTGAACGGAAGCCGCGCGGCGCGCAAGGTGCCGCGACCGCTGGTCGAAGAGCGGCACGACTTGACGCCCCGAAACCCCGAGAACATGATGAATGGGCACTCTGCGAGGAGCGGTTTCGTGAACAAGCTCGTGTCACTTCTGCTTTGGCCAGCCATCGCCGTCATCGGCGCGTTCTCGTTTGCCGCGCTCGCTCTCGGCCGCGGTGAAAGCGTCAACGCCGTATGGCTCGTGACGGCAGCCCTCAGCGTCTATCTCATCGCCTACCGCTTCTACAGCAAGTTCATCGCCGAAAAGGTCCTGCAGGTGGACCCTTCGCGCCCGACGCCCGCCGTCCGGCACAACGACGGCCTGGACTACGTGCCGACCAACAAGTGGATCCTCTACGGTCACCACTTCGCGGCAATCGCCGGCGCAGGCCCGCTGGTCGGGCCGGTCCTCGCCGCGCAGATGGGATTTCTGCCCGGCACGCTGTGGATCCTCGCCGGGGTCGTGGCCGCCGGTGCCGTGCAGGACTTCATCGTCCTCTTCGTGTCCGTCCGACGCGACGGCAAGTCGCTGGGCGAGATGATCAAGATGGAGCTCGGGCCCATCCCCGGTTCGCTCGCTCTGGTCGGCGTGCTGGCGATCATGATCATCATCCTCGCCGTGCTCGCGCTGGTGGTGGTCAAGGCGCTGACCGCGAGCCCCTGGGGCCTGTTCACGATCTTCGCGACGATTCCCATCGCGCTGCTGATGGGCTGCTACATGCGGTTCATCCGGCCGGGACACGTGGGTGAAGCCTCGGCGTTCGGCGTGGTGCTACTGCTGCTCTCGCTCGTTCTGGGGCGCGCCGTCGCCGCCGATCCCACGTGGGGGCCGATGTTCACGCTCAGCGGCGTACAGCTGGCCTGGGCGTTGATCATCTACGGGGCCATCGCCGCGAGCCTCCCGGTGTGGCTGATGCTTGCGCCGCGCGACTACCTGAGCACCTTCCTCAAGATCGGCACGATCGTCGCGCTGGCGATCGGCATCTACTACGTCGCGCCGAAGCTGGCCATGCCCGCCACCACCCAGTTCATCGATGGCACCGGGCCGGTCTTCTCCGGCAAGCTCTTCCCGTTCCTCTTCATCACCATCGCGTGCGGGGCGGTCTCGGGCTTTCATGCACTGATCTCGTCGGGAACGACGCCGAAGATGATCGAGAACGAATCCCACATGCGCCTGATCGGCTTCGGCGGCATGCTGGCCGAGTCGTTCGTCGCGGTGATGGCGCTCACGGCCGCGTGCGTGCTCGATCCGGGCGTCTACTTCGCGATGAACGCACCCGCCGCGGTCATCGGCACGACCGCCGCCAGCGCGGCCCAGGTCATTTCGAACTGGGGATTCACCATCACCCCGGACATGATCACCCAGACCGCCAAGGACATCGGCGAGACCAGCATCCTGTCGCGCGCCGGCGGTGCGCCGACGCTGGCCGTCGGCATGGCGCAGATCCTCGGCCAGGCCCTGGGCGGCAAGTCCATGGAGGCGTTCTGGTACCACTTCGCGATCCTGTTCGAGGCGCTGTTCATCCTGACGGCGGTCGACGCCGGCACGAGGGTGGGGCGGTTCATGATCCAGGACATGCTCGGTCACGTGTACAAGCCGCTCGGCAACACGGAGTACCTGCCCGCCAACCTCCTCGGCACGGGGCTGTGCGTGGGACTCTGGGGCTACTTCCTCTATCAAGGCGTGGTCGATCCGCTCGGCGGCATCAACACGCTGTGGCAGCTCTTCGGCGTCGGCAACCAGATGCTGGCCGGCATTGCCCTGCTGCTTTGCACGAGCGTGCTGGTGAAGATGAAGCGCCAGCGCTACGTATGGGTCACGTTGGTGCCCACGGCATGGCTTCTGATCACCACGCTGACCGCGGGCGTGCAGAAGATCTTCGACGCCGACCCGAAGATCGGCTTCCTGTCCTTGGCGCGCAAGTTCAGCGACGCCGCCGCGCAAGGGATCGTGCTCGCGCCGGCCAAGTCGATCGAGGAAATGCAACGCGTCGCATTCAACAACTACCGCGACGCAGTCGTTGGCGCCTTCTTCGTTCTCCTGGTCATCGCGATGTGCATCTTCGCGGTGAAGATCTGCATGCAGGCGCTGAAGCAGGCGAATCCGACCGCCCACGAGATTCCCCCGCTCGCAGGCGCACAAGGCTCGCTGGCATGAGCGCAGCAACCCAGGTCGGGCTTCGCGAGCGCGCTCGCTATCTTTGCTCGGCATGCCGCCAAGTGTTCGGGATGCCGGACTACGAACGCTACCTCACGCACGCTGCGGCGCGCCATCCCGGCGCGCCGGTTCTGACGCGGAGCGATTTCTTCGTGCAGGCGATCGAGCGCAAGTACGGCAAGGGCGGCGCGCGATGTTGTTGACCCTGCTTGAACTGGCCCCCGACAAGCGGGCCGCAGGGGTCAGCTGAAAGCCGCGATCCCGGTGATGGCTCGCCCGAGGATGAGCGCGTGCACGTCGTGCGTGCCCTCGTAGGTGTTCACCACCTCGAGATTGACCAGGTGGCGGGCGACGCCGAACTCGTCGCTGATGCCGTTGCCGCCCAGCATGTCGCGTGCGACGCGCGCGATGTCCAGTGACTTGCCGCAGCTGTTGCGCTTCATGATGCTGGTGATCTCCACCGCGGCCGTGCCCTCGTCCTTCATGCGGCCCAGCCGCAGGCAGCCCTGCAGGCCGAGCGCGATCTCGGTCAGCATGTCGGCCAGCTTCTTCTGTCGCCGACGTGTTCGTGGTCTGGGCCAAGGACGACGAGCGTGAGATCCGCGGCTTCGTGCTGGACAAGCGCGAGCGGATCGTCCCAGCGAAAGCGCTGGTGCGCGGAAGTGGAAGTCATCTCGATCTCCTGTTCAGTGCCGCCCGTCGTCGTCAATCGCGACCCACCAGCTCGCGGCCGATGATCAATTGCTGGATCTGCGTCGTGCCTTCGTACAGGCGCAGCAGCCTGACATCGCGGTAGAAGCGCTCGACCGGGTACTCGTTGATGTAGCCGGCGCCGCCGTGCACCTGCACGCCACGATCGGCGACGCGGCCGACCATCTCGGTGCAAAAGAGCTTGCAGCACGACGCTCGCATGCTCACGTCCGGATCGCTTCGGCCGGCTGGCTTGGCGTCGTAGCGCAATGCGCAGTCCTGCACCATGCTCCAGCCGGCATACAGCTCGGCCTGGCTGTCGGCCAGCATCGCCTGGACGAGCTGGAAGTCACCGATGCGCTTGCCGAACTGCTTGCGCTCGCGCGCGTAGGCCACCGACTCGTTCAGGATGCGCTGCGCCATGCCGCAGGCAACCGCCGAGATATGCAGCCGCCCGCGGTCGAGCACCTTCATCGCCGTCTTGAAGCCCTGTCCGGGCTTGCCGCCGATGATGTTGGCCGCCGGGACCCGCACGTTGTCGAGGATCACGTCGCAGGTCTTGGTGCCGCGCTGCCCCATCTTCTTGTCGGGCTTGCCCAGGCTCAGGCCTTTCGCGTCGGCGGGAACGACGAAGGCCGAGATGCCGCCGGCGCCGGGACCGTCGGTGCGCGCCATCAGCGTGAACGCACCGGCGCGCGGCGCGTTGGTGATGAAGCGCTTGCTGCCGTTGAGGAGGTAGTGGTCGCCGTCGCCGTCCTTCACGAGCTCGCCGCGCGTCTTGACCGCCGCCGAGTCGGAGCCGGCGTCGGGCTCGGTCAGCGCGAAGGACAGGATCAGCTCGCCGGTCGCGACGCGCGGCAGGATCTCCTGCTTCTGCGCCTCGGTGCCGTCCATCAGGATGCCTTGCGAGCCGATGCCGACGTTGGTGCCGAAGACGGAGCGGAAGGCCAGCGAGGTGTGGCCGATCTCGTAGGCGACGCGGCACTCCTGGCTCATCGACAGCCCGATGCCGCCGTACTCCTCGGGGATCGACAGGCCGAACAGGCCCATCTCCTTCATGTCCTCGACGATGTCGGCGGGGACTTCGTCGTTCTCCTCCACGGCATCTTCGGCCGGCATGAGCCGTTCACGCGTGAAACGCTGCACGGACGCGAGCAGCAGCTCGAAGGATTCGTTGTCGATGGCCATGCGTTTGCCTATGCGAGTGGCTTGACTACTTGGCGTACTTGCGGAAGTTGGGCTTGCGCTTGTCCTTCAGCGCGTTGACGCCCTCGCGCGACTCTTCGGTGTCGTAGTACAGCTTGAGCGCATACATGCCCAGGCCGGCGATTCCGCTCTGGTGGGCCGTATCGGCGTTGAAGCTGCGCTTGGCAATGGCCAGCGCGGTCGGGCTGCGCTCGCACATTTCTTCGCCCCACTTCTGGACTTCGGCGTCGAGCTGGTCGTGCGGCACGCAGGCATTCGCCAGGCCCATCGCGACGGCCTCTGCGCCGGAGTAGCGCCGGTTCAGGTACCAGATCTCGCGCGCCTTCTTTTCACCGACGACGCGCGCCAGGAAGGCGGTGCCGTAGCCCGGATCGACCGAGCCCATCTTCGGGCCGACCTGGCCGAACTGGGCCTTCTCGGAGCAGATGGTCAGGTCGCAGATCGTGCACAGCACGTTGCCGCCACCGATGGCGTAACCCTGCACGCGGGCGATCACCGGCTTGGGCACGTCGCGGATCGCGGTGTGCAGCTCTTCCATCGGCAGGCCGATGGTGCCGCGGCCGTCGTAGTTGCCGTTGTGGGCGGACTGGTCGCCGCCGGTGCAGAAGGCACGGTCGCCGGCGCCGGCCAGCACGATGGCGCCGACGCTGCGGTCGTAGCCGGCCTTGTTGAGCGCCTTGATCAGCTCGTCGCAGGTCTGGCCGCGAAACGAGTTCATCTTGTCGGGCCGGTTGATCGTGATCCAGGCGACGCCGTTGCGCACTTCGTAGAGGATGTCTTCAAATTCCATGATGATCTTTCCGATGGAGTGGATGGAGGAGGGGACTCAGCCGTTCATGGTCAGGCCGCTGCCTCGGGTGAGCAAATGACGATGAGGTTCCGCGACCGGCTTAGCGCCTCTTCGACTCTTGCGGAAAGGCTGGGGTCGGTGGCGAACTCTTCCCTGTCGAGGAAGACTGGGTAGATGCGTCTGGGAACAGGTCCCGCACGAGTCTCGATGCCGACGAGTCGCCGCGGGACGGTGTAGTGTTCTAGAGCCCTATGGAGCCAAGTTGCCCACCGCTCGTCCTGGTGGCTGTAGCTGATGAACGCAGAGTATCTCGCCCCGCCCCCGTCGCCGCCCTCTCCCGCGCTTGTCTCTCCGCCCACTTGTCTCATGGCGTTCTCCTCGAGACCGGCGGGGAGCGTACTCCCGATTCAGAACAGTCGTAAATCGGCTCGCTCGGCCACTGTAGAGGGATCGAAGTCGCGAGATACGCGCGCGTCGTGATCTCTGCTGGCCTTGTACAGGCGGCAGGCCGTGGGCCAAATCCTCATTCGCAGCGATGAAGATCAGGCAGCAACGGCCAGTTCAGCGTGTGCCTGCTCCATCTCTGCAATGAGTCGATCGACCGCGGCAAGGAAATCTTGTCGGTCGGAGTGCGGAGCGCTAAGGACAAGTTCTTGTGAATGCGCCGCCAGCCCCTGGCGATGCGCGATACGTGCCCAGCGTCGGACGTCACAGTAGCTGAGCAGAGCCAATCGTCCGATATCACCGGCCCGCCTCGCATGCCACAGGTCGGCGAGAACGTCTTCCAAGGCCAGTTTTAGTCTCTCATCGGTGTTCATGTTGCAGCCGTCATGGCTCGTCCTTCGACCGATGCAAACACACGGCTTGCTTGGGTCACTTTGAGTACGAGGGTGTTGTTGCTGTCGCGAGCTTTGGTCGAGGGGGCGCCTGAGCCTATGAGCCTTTCGGCGGCGCAGGTGAAAAGGCTCGGGGTGATCCGAGCCTTCTACGGCTGACTTGCTCGACGGTCCTTTCAGTTCTGCTTCACGCAGCGCGCTTGCCCTTCGTCACGCGGACGGCGGTCGAGGACATCGCGTTGAAGTTCGCTTCGGCGACTTCAGCGGCTTGCTTGGCGGCCTTCTGCGCCGTCTCGAT
>JADGRJ010000208.1 GCA_017881025.1 Rhizobacter sp.
CTGCGTCGGCGAGCAGCGCAGTGGAGCGAGGGGCAGTCCGCGCAGCGGACCGGCGAGAAGGCCCTAAGGGCCGGCCCGTTCAGGGACGGAGCCGGGGTCATCGCAGCCGCCCTCGTGGAGCGAGCAGCGCAGCGTACCCTCGGCGCAGCCGAGGGCGGCGCAGCTAAGCCACGGCAGGCTGCCGCCCTCGGGCCTCGCTCGGTCTTCGTCGTCATGTCGTGCACCAAGGAGATCAATGGCGAATCTTGTAGCCGATCTTCAGCAGGCGCAGGCAGACGCCGCACACCAGCGCCAGGCTCGCCGCGACGACGGCGAGGCTCGTCCACGGCGAGACGTCGCTGGTGCCGAAGAAGCCGTGGCGAAAGCCGTCGATCATGTAGAAGAACGGGTTCAGATGGCTGATCTCGCGCCAGATCGGCGGCAGCGACTGCACCGAGTAGAAGACGCCGGAGAGGAACGTCATCGGCATGATGATGAAGTTCTGGAACGCGGCGATCTGGTCGAACTTCTCCGCCCACAGCCCCGCGATCAGGCCGAGCGCGCCCATCAGCGCCGCGCCTGCGATGGTGAAGAAAATGATCCAGAGCGGGTTGGCGACGTGCAGCGGCGCGAACCAGATCGTCACGACGAGCACCCCGGCGCCGACCACCAGGCCGCGAACGACCGAGGCGCCGACGTAGGCCAGGAACCACGCCCAGTGCGAGAGCGGCGAGACGAGGAGGAAGACCAGGTTGCCGGTGATCTTGCTCTGGATCAGCGACGAGCTCGAGTTCGCGAACGCGTTCTGCAGCACGCTCATCATCACCAGGCCGGGGATCAGGAAGCTGGTGTAGCCGACCGAGCCGAACACGGTCACGCGCCCTTCCAGAACGTGGCCGAAGATGAGCAGGTACAGCACCGCGGTGAGCACCGGCGCCGCGACGGTCTGGAAGCTCACCTTCCAGAAGCGCAGCACCTCCTTGTAGAGCAGCGTGCGCGTGCCGGCGAGGACGCCGGTCTCGACCTTGCGGGTCGGTGCGGTGGCCACGGCCGGCACGCTCATGCCGCCACCCGCTGCGGCGTCTCGCCGTGCATGATCTCGATGAACACGTCCTCGAGGTCGGCGCGGCCGATCTCGAGATCCTCCGGCTCGCAGCCCGCCGCGTGCAGCACGGCGAGTATCGACTCGACCTCGCGCGCGTCGTGCGCCGTGATCTGGACGATGCGGCCGGTGACGCGCGAATTGACGGCGAGCGCCGGCGGCAGCGGCCTGTCGAGCTTGAAGCGCAGCATCGTGCTCGCCGTGCCCGCCAGCAGCGCCGACGTGCGGTCCAGCGCGACGACCCGGCCCTGCTTGAGCATCGCGATCCGGCCGCAGAGGGCCTCCGCCTCCTCGAGGTAGTGCGTCGTCAGCAATACCGTGTGGCCTTCCTTGTTGAGGCGGGCGACGAACTGCCAGAGCGTCTGGCGCAGCTCGACGTCGACGCCGGCGGTCGGCTCGTCGAGGACGATCACCGGCGGCCGGTGCACCAGCGCCTGCGCGACCAGGACGCGCCGCTTCATCCCGCCCGAGAGCTGGCGCATGTTGGCGTCGCCCTTGTCGGCGAGGCCGAGGTTGGCGAGAAGCTCGTCGATCCAGGCATCGTTGTCGTGGACGCCGAAGTAGCCGCCCTGGATTCGCAGCGCCTCGCGCACGGTGAAGAACGGATCGAAGACGAGCTCCTGCGGGACGACGCCGATCAGGCGGCGCGCCGCCGCGTAGTCGCTGTAGACGTCGTGGCCGAGCACCGCGACGCTGCCGGCAGTGGCCCGCGCCAGGCCGGCGAGGATGCTGATGAGGGTGGTCTTGCCGGCGCCGTTCGGGCCGAGCAGGCCGAAGAACTCGCCCTCCTCGATGTCGAAGCTGACGTCGTCGAGGGCGCGGACGTCGCCGCGCGCCGAGGCGTAGGTCTTGGCGACGTTGACGAACGAGATGGCCGGCATGGAGGCGGCGATTGTAGGGAGCCAACCGATGGACAGCCCGGGTGCCGGTGCTAGTGTGCTGTCCCCGAGACCCCGAGCCATGGCCACCCGAACGAAGAAACCGCGGCGCACCGCGGAGCGGATCCTCGACACGACGCTCGAGCTCTTCAACCGCTTCGGCGAGCCGAACGTCTCGACGACGCTGATCTCTGCCGAGCTCGGCATCAGCCCCGGCAACCTGTACTACCACTACCCCGCCAAGGAAGAGCTGATCACGAAGCTCTACGACCGCTACGACCTGGCGCTGACCGAGCTGCTGCGCGCCGCCGACGACGTGTCCGACGTCGAGGACGCGTGGCTGTTCTTCCACATGCTGTTCGAGCTGATCTGGTCGTACCGGTTCCTCTACCGAGACCTCAACGACCTGCTTTCGAACAACCGCCATCTCGAGAGTCACTTCCAGTTCGTCCTGCAGAGGAAGGCGCGCGCCGTCCAGGCCGTTCTCGACGGCATCGCCGCCGGCAGCGGCCTGACGATCGAGACGCGCGACGCCGAGCCTGTGGCGACGGCGATGGTCGTCGTCCTCACCTACTGGCTGAGCTTCGAGTACGTTCGCGACCCGCGCCGCGCGCTCGAGCCCGAGACCGCCAGCGCCGCCCTCTCGCGCGGCGCGTACCACGTGCTCTGCCTGCTGCTGCCCTATCTCGACGAAGACCAGCGCGAGCACCTGCACTCGCTCGCCACTCGCTACACGACAACTACCGGAGGAGACTGAACATGGCCAAATGGACCGCCTTTTCGCACGACGCCGACGCCTACAGCTACGACGCGGCGACGCTGAAGAAGAAGTGGGCGCGCCTGCACGCCGGCGACGCCGAGCCGCTGCCGAAGGACGACAAGGTGCTCGCCGCCTGGCAGCACTACCACGCCGGCGAGTTCCAGAAGGCGACGGAGGCGGGGCTGAAGCTGCACGCCGCCGGCGTGAGCGGCGCGATGACCGTCGCCAACAAGTCGCAGGCGATCTATGCGACCTACCTCGAAAGCAGCGAGAAGACCAAGCTCACGCTCCTGCTCGAGGTCGCCGAGCGCGCCGAGAAGCGCGCCCGAGAAGAGCCGAAGGAAGCCAACGCCTGGTACTGCATGGCTTACGCGCTCGGCCGCTACAGCCAGGGCATCAGCATTGCCAAGGCATTGGCACAGGGGCTCGGCACGAAGGTGAAGAACGCGCTCGAGAAGACGATCGAGCTCGCGCCGAAGCACGCCGACGCGCACATCGCCCTCGGCGCGTTCCACGCCGAGGTGATCGACAAGGTGGGCTCGCTGCTCGGCCGGACGCAAGGCGCGAGCAAGGACGCCGGGATCGCGCACTACAAGACCGCGCTCAAGCTCAGCCCGAACTCGGCCATCGCGATGATCGAATACGCCAACGGACTCGTCATGCTCGAAGGCGACAAGCGAATGAAGGAAGCGACCAAGCTCTATGAAGACGCCGCCGCCTGCGAGCCGCTCGACGCCACCGAGCGGCTCGACGTCGAGATGGCGAAGGCCGAGCTGGAAGACTGAGGCGAGATCGCGGCGATGAAATTCGGCGCCCTGCCACTGCTCTTCGTGCTCGCCCTCTGCGGCTGCGCGAGCAGCCCGCCGCCCGCGCCCTCGGCCCAGGCGCCTGCCGCGTCGGCGCCGCCGCCGACGCCGGCGCAGCAGCGAACCGCCGCGGCGTCGACGCTGGCGGTCGAGCGGCAATGGCTGGCGTCGTGGTTCAAGGGCACGCCGGTCGTCGTCGCGCAGCGCCAGGACGGTGCCGTCATCGTCGACGTGCCGCGCGAGTTCTGTTTCGAGGCGGGGCGCGACGCGGTCAAGCCGGCGCTTGCCGCGGTGCTGGACAAGGTCGCCCAATCGCTGCGCCGGACGGCGATCGCCGAGCTTCACCTCATCGCCGCGCCCGGCGACGCGAGCGGCGACGCGGCCTTGGGCTTGCAGCGCGCGTCGCGTATCCACGACTACCTGCGCTCGCGCGGCGTCTCCGCTGCCCGCCTGGCCAAGCCGTCGGCGACAAGCGGCGCCGCGGTGCAACTGCGCATGGAGGCGGCGGCGCCCGCCTGACCGCCTGAGTGAGAGGGCCGTGCCCGTCACGCTGCGCACGCGGATTGCCCCTCGGCCTCCGCCATGACTTCCTTGCCGCATTCGCGCTCCCACGCGTCGAGCGGGGCGGGTTTGCAGGGCGAGGCCGGCTAGGCCGGCATGCCGGGTCTAGTAGGGTGCCGGCACCGCCGTGCGGTTCGCCGGAACGATCTGCGCCTGGTAGGAGAAGACTTCCCGGCTTCGCGGCGCCACCGTCACCTTGACCCAGTTGACGTCGTTCGTGCCGTTGCCCTGGTTGTCGTACGGCAGGTCGCCCCAAAGCCCGATCGCGTAGCTCTCGTCGCGATCGTGATGATCGTCCTCGTCGGCGAGCGCGCTCGCCGCCATCAGCGAGGCGACGATCGCCGCGCCGGCCCATGCCCATTTCCCTGTCCTGACTATCATGAAGGCTCCTCCGGATGACGTCGATCTCGACGAGGTCGACATCGATTCACTCTAGGCAGCCTCCTTGTCAGGAGTGTGACCGCGCCTCGACCGCGCGGGCCATCGCACGACGCCGCAGGGTCGCGGCGACGAGACGCCGGCGACCCGCGACTCGGCGAAGCCGGCGTCAGGGAATGAAGTTGAGCGTCTCGGGCAGCGGCCCGGCGATCGGCGTCTCGAAGAACGGGCCGACGCCGTCGGGATCGATCGTCGTCGCGCCACCGCTCGCGAAGAAGGTCGCGATCTGCCGCTGCGCCGCGACCGCATACCCCGCACCGGCCGGGTTGAAGATGTTGGTGAGGAACGTGTGCGGGTTCTTGCCGACCGCGGCGTTCACCGCGAAGGCGAGATCGTTGCGGAAGTAGGTCGCGCGGTCCTTCAGGTCGCCCGCGCGCAGGATCGCGCTCGTCGTCGGGTTGGGCACCGTCATGTCGCCCTTGGCGAACTGGAAGATCACCGGCTTGACGTCGTTGCCATGCAGGGGCTGCCTGCGAATGAAGGGAGCGTACGACACCGGGTTGCCGGACTGCGACACCCACTCGGTTCGGTCAAAGACCTCGGCGATCGCCAGCGCGCCCGGAACGTTGTTGATCACCGGTGGCTGATTGCGCAGCGGGATGTTCTCGTTGAACACGAGGTTGAACGGGAACGTCGCGGGCGGGGGCAACGGCGGCAGGTTGATGAGCGGCGGTTGCCGCGTTGCCAGTGCGATCGCGCCGAGCAGGCGGAACGACGGGCTCAAGCGGACGATCTCGATGATCGAGCCGCCCGGCACGTTGGGAACGCCTGCCTTGATCGACGGCTCGACGCCGAGGAAGATCGTGCCGTAGATGCCACCGAACGACTGCCCGGCGTAGTAGATGCGCTCTGCGTCGAGGTCGACGCTGCCGTCGCCGTCGACGTCGATCCCGACCTCGATCTGGCGGACGAGCTGCATCAGGTCGACGACCGTCTGGCGCAACCCGTCGCGGCTGCAGATGATGTTCTTCGATCCCACGGCACTGCTGCCTTCGGTCGAGTCGATTGTGCCGTTGCCGTCCTGGTCGATGCCGCGACCGCCGGCGGGAACCACCACCGTCGGCATGCCGGCTCTCAGCACCGCCAGCGAACCGAGCGCCCCGCCACCATGGCCCACGACGTTGATGGACACCGTGGCGATGCCCTGGGATGCCAAGGTCGACGCCACCACCCACGGCGCACCGTACATGGAGTCGCCGAAGCCATGGCCGAAGATCGCCACCGGCCAGCCGCGGGCGGGCTTCTGTACGGCCGGCAGGAACACTTGGACGATGAGGTCGTTCGTTCCCTGCGGCTGCGGCATGCCGGTGAGCGTGCCGGTGGGCGGGATGAACTTGTCCGCGGTCTCGTAGTCGGGCGAGCGGAAGCGCCCGTAGGCGACCTGCGCGACTGCTCCCGGCGCGGGACCCGCGGCGCCGAGCGCGACCGTCGGCAGGAAGCTCGACGTGAACAGCGGCGCCGTGCCCGTCTGCCGATTGAACTGGATGGCGGTGAGGGTCGCCACCGGAAACACCGCCGGCACCGTCGCGACGCCTGTCGAGGCGATCCTGAAGTCCACCGGCGCGGGGGTCGAATGCTTGATCTGGCGGTTGATCTTGGCCAGGTCGGCGCTCGTGCTCTGGGTGCTGAAGAGGCTCGCGGCGACGATCTTGTGATGATCGTGGCGAACGCCCTGGACGCCGTCGCGCAGGTCGCGCCGGTAGTCGGCGCCGTCGCGGTCGCGCCCGAAGGCGAGGCCGAAGTCGTCCCCCCAGCCGTCGCCCTTGATCTTCTTGCCGCGCGTGTCGCGAACGCCGTCGGTGATCACGAGCAGGTAGCGCGAATGCTGCTGCAGCAGCTGGTCGCTCTCGAACACCAGCGTCTTGGTGGGCGGGTCCCAGAGCACCTGGTTGATGCCGACGCGTTCGCCGAATCCGCGCAGCGTGAAGGTGTCGCCGAGGTTGACCAGGAAGATCGTGTCGCTGTTCACCGTCGACACATCGATGTCGCCGGTGAAGGGCACGGTGATGCGCGGCTGCGTCGAGAAGCCGTCGAGGGTGTTGATGACGTCGATGTCCTGGCAGTCGCTCACGCGCACGGCACAGTCGGGCTTGGGCAGGTTGACCCGCCTGAGAGTGTTCTGGGTGCCGTCGAACACCGTGTAGCGGTTGCTCGGGAACGGCGCGCCGGCGAGGCCGGGATCGTCGCGGACGCTGACGCCGTCGGCGAGCGCCATCGATGCGAAGAGCGAGAGCGCGCCGGCTGCCAGCAGCGGGCGGGCGAAGGCCTTGAACATGGAGTGTCTCCTCGTCATGGTGTTGTTCGGTCCTTATAAGGTCAGCGACACGATTTCGCCATCGGCCTTACCCAAGCCCTTCTCGTCCAGCGTCGCCCTATTCGATGACCTCGTTCGCCGAGAGCTTCCGAGGCACCGAGCCGTCGTCAGGCCTCCGCCCACGGCAGCATCATGGTCAGCAAGAGAAGCTTGTCGAACTCGGGCTCGAAGCGGTCGATGATCGCCTGCGGATCGGCACAGAGCGCTTCGTCGGTGACGAGGCCGAACTGGACGCCGCCGCCGTACGACAGGATGCTGACGCCGACGCCGATGTCGCCCGACGCGGGCACCCAGAACATCGTCTGGCGCAAGGTCGAGCCGCAGAGCTTGAGCGGCACCGTGGGGCCGGGGACGTT
>JADGRJ010000209.1 GCA_017881025.1 Rhizobacter sp.
TTGATCCATTGCGTATTGCACGACGCCGGCGACACGGTCGCGGTGGTCGTCGTCGAGGGCGTCATTGCCGGCACGGCGATGACCGGCTGGGTCATGGACGACGACCGGACGATCGCCCTCGAGGCGCGCCAGGACATCCCGATCGGCCACAAGGTGGCGCTGAAGGACATGGCGCCGGGCGACACGGTCGTCAAGTACGGCATCGACATGGGCAAGGTCACAGCACCGATCCGCCGCGGCGAGCACGCCCACGTCCACAACATCAAGACCAAGCGCTGGTAGAAGGCACACGCATGTCCGTCGTCTCGAAAGACACCACCTTCCTCGGCTACCGGCGCGAGAACGGCCGCGTCGGCGTGCGCAACTTCGTCGTCGTCCTGCCGCTCGACGACCTCTCGAACGCCGCCGCCGAGGCGGTCGCGCACAACATCAAGGGGGCGCTGGCGATCCCGCACCCGTACGGGCGGCTCCAGTTCGGCGCCGACCTCGAGCTCCACTTCCGCACCCTGATCGGCGCCGGCTGCAACCCGAACGTCGCCGCGGTCGTCGTCATCGGCATCGAGGACAGCTGGACCAAGAAGGTCGTCGACGGCATCGCCGCGACCGGCAAGCCCGTGGTCGGCTTCGGCATCGAGGGCCACGGCGACCACGACACGATCATGCGCGCCTCGAAGGCGGCGCGAGAGTACGTGCAGTGGGCGAGCGAGAAGCAGCGCGAGCCGTGCCCGATCGCCGAGCTCTGGGTCTCGACCAAGTGCGGCGAGAGCGACACGACCTCGGGCTGCGGCGCCAACCCGACCGTCGGCAACGCCTTCGACAAGCTCCATCCGCTCGGCAACTACCTCTGCTTCGGCGAGACGACCGAGCTCACCGGCGGCGAGCAGATCGTCGCCGCGCGCTGCGCCAGCGACGAGGTGCGCAAGCAGTTCATGTTCATGTTCGACCGCTACCAGAAGGTGATCGACCGCCACAAGACGAGCGACCTCTCCGACTCGCAGCCGACCAAGGGCAACATCGCCGGCGGCCTGACGACGATCGAGGAGAAGGCGCTCGGCAACATCCAGAAGATCGGCAAGGTCTGCACCGTCGACGGCGTCATCGACAAGGCCGAGACGCCGACGCACCCGGGCCTGTGGTTCATGGACTCGTCGAGCGCGGCCGCCGAGATGGTGACGCTGTGCGCGGCCTCGGGCTACGCCGTCCACTTCTTCCCGACCGGCCAGGGCAACGTCATCGGCAACCCGATCCTGCCGGTGATCAAGATCTGCGCCAATCCGCGCACGGTGCGGCTGATGGGCGAGCACATCGACGTCGACACGTCGGGCCTCTTGCAGCGCGAGATCAATCTCGACCAGGCCGGCGATAAGTTGCTCGAGTGCATGCTGCGCACCGCCAACGGACGCCTTACGGCGGCCGAGGCGCTCGGCCACCGCGAGTTCGTCCTCACGCGGCTGTACGAGAGCGCCTGAGCGGCGCGCACACGGGGCACGCCGGGTCACGCGCGACGCCGATCTCGGTCCACTCCATCGTTCGCGCATCGAGCATCTGCAGGCGACCCGCGAGCGACGTGCCGATGCCGAGCAGGAGCTTCAGCGCTTCGGCCGCCTGCAGGCTGCCGATGATGCCGACGAGCGGCGCGAACACGCCCATCGTCGCGCAGGCGACGTCGGCGAACGCCGGGTCCGGCGGGAAGGCACAGGCGTAGCAGGGCGACGCCGGCGAGCGCGTGTCGTAGACCGAGAGCTGGCCGTCGAAGCCGATCGCCGCGCCGGCGACGAGGGGCCTGGCGTGGGCGACGCACGCCGCGTTGACGGCCTGGCGGGTCGCGAAGTTGTCGCTGCAGTCGACCACCACGTCGGCGTCGGCGACGAGCTCGAGCAGCCGGGCCCGGTCCGCGCGCTCGTGCAGGGCGGTGACGCGCAGCGTCGGGTTGATGGCGGCGATCGACCGCGCCGCCGACTCCGCCTTCGCCATGCCGACGCGGGCGAGATCGTGGGCGATCTGTCGTTGCAGGTTGGTGAGGTCGACGCGGTCGTTGTCGACGATCGTGATCCGGCCGACGCCGGCCGTGCCGAGGTAGAGCGCCACCGGCGAGCCGAGGCCGCCCGCGCCGACGACGAGCGCGTGCGCCGCGAGCAGACGCCGCTGCCCTTCGATACCGATGTCGTCGAGCAGCAGGTGGCGCGAGTAGCGCAGCAGGTCGTCGTCGGTCATCGCGAAAGAGGGCGCGGCAAAAGTGAAAACGCCCGTGGCGGACACGGGCGTTTCGGCGCGGCCGAGGCGGCCTCGCTCAGTTGGTCGTCTCGACCTCGGCCTTGCGCTCGACCGCGGTCTTGCTGGCGAGAACGGTCTTGCCCTTGAGCCGGTTGAGCGCCTGGGCGAGCTGGAAGTCCTCGGCGCTGCCGAACTCCGGCGGCGGCTTGGGAATCTGCGCCTTCGCCTGCTCGGCCTCGAACTTCTTGCGCGCTTCCTCGCGCGCCTTCTCGCGAACGTCGTCCTTGACCTCGGCGCCCTGGCCGCTCTGCAGGTGCTTCTCGAGATCGGCCTCGCGCGTGCGCAGGGCCGCGAACAGGTTGCCCTCGGCGGTCTCGTCGAGCATGACGTCGGGAACGATCCCCTTGGCCTGGATCGAGGCGCCGCTCGGCGTGTAGTAGCGGGCGGTGGTGATCTTCAGCGCCGTCTCGGGCGAGAGCTGGCGAACGGTCTGCACCGATCCCTTGCCGAAGGTCTGCGCGCCCATGATCGTGCCGCGGTGGTAGTCCTGCAGCGCGCCGGCGACGATCTCGCTCGCCGAGGCCGAGCCTTCGTTGACGAGGATGATCAGCGGCACCTTCTTCACCGCGTCGGGCAGGCGCCGCAGCGGATCGGCGCCGCCGCGGCGCTGGTAGTACTCGGGCGAGGCCTTGAACGTCGCCTTCGAATCGGGGATCTGGCCGTTGGTGGTGACGACGATCGCATCGGCCGGCAGGAACGCCGCCGAGATCGCGATCGCGCCTTCGAGCAGGCCGCCCGGGTCGTTGCGCAGGTCGAGCACCAGGCCCTTCAGGTTCGGGTCCTGCTTGAAGAGATCCTGCAGCTTGTTGGCGAAGTCCTCGACGGTGCGATCCTGGAACTGGCTCACGCGCAGCCACGCGTAGCCGGGCTCGACCATCTTGGCGCGAACGCTCTGGGTGCGGATCTCCTCGCGGATGATGTTGACCGGGAACGTCCGCCCCTCGCTCTTGCGAAAGACGGTGAGGACGACCTTGGTGTTCGGCTCGCCGCGCATGCGCTTGACGGCCTGGTCGACCGACAGGCCCTTGACGAGCGTGTCGTCGATCTTGGTGATGAGGTCGCCGCTCTTCAGGCCGGCGCGAAACGCCGGCGAGCCTTCGATCGGGCTGACGACCTTCACCAGGCCGTCTTCCATCGCCATCTCGATGCCGATGCCGACGAAGCGGCCGGTCGTGGCCTCGCGGAATTCCTTGAAGCTCTTCTTGTCGAAATATTGCGAGTGCGGATCGAGGCCGGCGACCATGCCGCCGATCGCGTCGCTGATGAGCTTTTTCTCGTCGACAGGCTCGACGTAGTCGCTCTTGACCATGCCGAAGACGGCGGCGAGCTGCTGCAGCTCCTCGATGGGAAGGCGGGCGACCGAGTTGCGCGCAGTGGCCTCGAGCTGCATGGTCGCCAGCGCTCCGGCGACGGCGCCGAGTGCCAGCCAGCCCGCGACCTTGAGTTTGACTCCCATGAACGACCCCTTCGGTTTCCGGCCTTCGGCCATGGATTTCAGCGACTGCGGCAAAGCGACACTCCAGTATATTGCGGCAAGCAATTTCGGCGCCCGTTGGCAGGGCGAACTTGCAGCGGTTTTACCGGTTTTCAATGGCCCTCGTCGGCATCTGGCTTGGCCAGGGCTGCCCGGAGCCGCTTCTGCGGCGATCACCCGCATTCACGGGGGTGGTCGGCGAGGGTCGGACTGTAACCTCCGCAGCCGGGTACTTTTGCACGGGGCCGTCCGGGGCCGGGATTCGCCCGCGCAATACACTCGCGGGCTCGATCCAGAGCGGACGAGGCCCCCGGAGCCACGAGTGAGACTGTTCATGACCATGCCTGTTCCGCCCCGTTCGCGCCCCCGGCGCCGGATCGGCGCCGCCCGCGCCTTCGCCCTGGCCCTGGCCGTCGGGGCGACGCTGCTCGCCGGCTGCAGCGACAAGAAGAAGGAAAAGGCCGCCACCCAGACGGCGGCCAAGGTGAACAAGGAAGAGATCACCGTCCACCAGATCAACTTCATCCTCGCCCAGCAGCGCGCCACGGCGCCGGCGCAGGCCGCGTCGGCGAGCCGGATGGTGCTCGAGCGCCTGATCGACCAGGAGCTCGCGCTGCAGAAGGCGTCGGACCAGAAGCTCGACCGCGAACCGCGCGTCGTCCAGCAGATCGAAGCGGCGCGGCGCGAGATCATCTCGCGCGCCTACCTCGAGAAGATCGGCGAGGGCGCTCCCAAGCCGACGCCGGCCGAGGTCGCCGCCTACTACGAGGCGCATCCGGCGCTGTTCAAGGAGCGGCGCGTCTACAGCCTGCAGGAAGTCGCCATCGAGGCGACCCCGGAGCAGATCGAGTCGCTGAAGAAGGTCCTTCTCGGATCCAAGACCTTCGCGGAGTTCGTCGCCTACCTGAAGGCGAACAACCTCCGCTTCACGGGCAACGAGGCGGTGCGTGCGGCCGAGCAGCTGCCGCTCGCTGGCGTCGACCAGTTCGCCAGGATGAAGGACGGCCAGGCGATCTTCAACGTCCGTCCCGGCGGCGCGCAGATCATCAACCTCGCCGCCTCGCGGCAGCAGCCGGTGACGCTGCAGCAGGCGACGCCGGCGATCGAGCAGTTCCTGCTCAACGAGCGCAAGAGGAAGCTCGTCTCCGACGACATGCAGGCGCTGCGTGGCGCGGCCAAGATCGAATACCTGGGCGACTTCGCCGCCGACGCGGCGAGCTCGCCGTACCGGCCGGCGTCGGCGCCTGAGCTGCCGCCGCTGACGACGATGCCGGCGACGCTGCCCGCCTCGGAAGTCAAGGCGGCGCCGCAGGTCGACGTGGCGCCGATCGACACCAAGGCGGCGTCGATGCCGAGCGATTCCAGCCTCGATAAAGGTCTGAAGGGATTCAAGTGAGATCGGTCGCCCTGCACTCCGCCATGAGCAGCTTCTTCGTTCGCATCGCGTTGATGTTCTTCTGCGCGACGGGAATCGCGTTGGCGCAGGCGCCGCAACGCGCCGAGCCGGTGCTCGGCGTCGGCGACGTCGTCAAGATCACGGTCTACCAGAACCCCGACTTGTCGGTCGATGCACGCGTCTCCGAAACCGGACAGGTCAACTTCCCGCTCATCGGCGCGGTCAAGATCGGCGGCCTCTCGGTCTCGCAGGCGCAGGCATTGATCGAGAAGATGCTGCGCGACGGCGGCTTCGTGCTCAAGCCGCAGGTGACGATCCAGACGGTGCAGATCCGCAGCAGCCAGGTCTCGATCCTCGGCCAGGTGGCCAAGCCCGGGCGCTTCCCGATCGAGATCGTCGGCAGCAAGGTCTCCGAGATGATCGCCGCGGCCGGCGGCGTCGTTCCGGGCGGTGCCGACGTCGTCACCCTGGTCGGCAATCGCGACGGCAAGCCGGTCAAGCTAGACATCGACCTGCCGCTGATCCTGCAGAACGGCCGCGCCGACCTCGACGTGACGGTCGAGAACGGCGACATCATCTACGTCGACCGCGCGCCCAGCTTCTACATGTACGGCGAAGTGCAGCGGCCGGGGCAGCTGCGCCTCGAGCGCAGCATGACGCTGATGCAGGCGCTGGCGCAGGCCGGCGGCCTGACGGCGCGCGGCACCGAGCGCGGCATCCGGGTCCACCGCAAGGACGCCGCCGGAGCCGTGAACATCCTCGAGCTGAAGATGAACGACCCGGTCCTGCGCGATGACGTCATCTATGTCAAAGAATCGATCTTTTGAGGTGATGCCTTGCTGCTGAGCCAATACCTTCGGATCATCTGGGCGCGCAAGTGGCTCGTCCTGGCCCTGTTCGTCCTCATCGCCGCCGCCGGCGTGGCGACGACGCTGCTGCTGCCGCGCCAGTACACCGCCGATACCTCGTTGATCGTCGAGATGCGGCTCGATCCGGCCCTGGGCGCGCTGGCGCCGGCGCTGGCGGCGCCGAGCTACATGGCGACGCAGGTCGAGATCCTGCGCAGCGAGCGGGTGGCTTCGCGCGCGGTCAAGCTTCTCGGCGTCGAGCGCTCCGCCGCGGAGGTGGCGCAGTGGCGTGAAGAGACCAAAGCGAAGATCTCGCTCGAGCGCTACTTCGCGGGCGTGCTCCAGCGCGGGCTTTCCGTCGAGCCCGGGCGCGGCAGCAGCATCATCAACCTGAGCTTCACCGCGCCCGACCCGATCTTCGCGCAGGCGGCGGCGAACGCCTTCGCCCAGGCCTACCAGGACGTTTCGGTCGAGCTTCGCGTCGCGCCGGCGCGGCAATCGGCGACCTTCCTCGACGACCAGTTCAAGAGCCTGCGCGCCAATCTCGAGGCGGCACAGACCCGGATGTCGAAGTTCCAGCAGACCAAGGGCATCGTCGTCAGCGACGAGCGGCTCGACCAGGAGAACGCGCGCTACAACGCGCTGATCGCCCAGCTCGCGATCGCGCAGGCCGAGCGGGTCGAGACGGCGTCACGGCAGCGCAACACCGGTGGCGAGATGTCGCCCGACGTGCTCCAGAGTCCCGCTGTCCAGTCGCTGAAGGGGCAGATCGCGTCGGCCGAGACCAAGCTCACCGAGATCAGCAGCATCGTCGGCAAGAACCATCAACGGCACGGAGGCTGACACCGACTCGGTGCGCACTGTGACCTTCGACCGACGGGGGCGTCGTACACTGTCCAGAATGGGGCTGACGGTCGAAACTCGGGGCTCTGTCGCCGGAGATTCATCAGTGGCCAACTCAATCGGATCCGAGGACGCTCGTCCCGACTCCACATCGACCAGAGCCTCTTGGTCGCCGGATGGGGACACTTCAGGTTCGGTGATTTCAAACTCTTCGTCCGGTTCGGTGTCAGCTTCGTCGTGCCGATCATTGGCCTCGAGGCGAACTCCATAATCTATTGCCAATTCGGCGAGCCCTCCCGCCCAGCCCTGACCGACCGCCCGCAACCGCCACGACC
>JADGRJ010000210.1 GCA_017881025.1 Rhizobacter sp.
GGCCGGTGACCATGGTGGTGCACCATTCCGACGGCTCGACGCACGACATCACGACGACGCACGTGCCCGTCGCGACGTACACCCCTGACGCTTCTCAGGCTAACCACCGAGGGTTCCGGTCGAGTCTAGGCATGACAGCTACAGCCGGGTTTGCTACCCTGAGCCAAGGCAAACCTTTAACCATGGTGACTTTCGACCGCGTTCACGGTCCGATGACGGGTGGTCGGGGAACAAGCAGGGGAACAACTGAAGGCCAAATTGGCGATCTCCAATGCTCATGCGGCCTTCAGCCTGAACTTCGAGTCCCTCCGGGCTCGGATCAGCGCCGCTCGTACTGCGTCGCGCCGAACAGAACCTCGCGCTCCTTGTCGCTGCGAAACGGCTTGCGCAGCCCGGCCAGCACCTCGACGCCGCGCTGCACCGCCGGCCGCGCGGCGATGCGATCGAACCAGTCCTTGAGGCGCGGGTAGTGTGACCAGGCTATGCCCTGGTTCTGCCACGAGCGCAGCCAGGGAAAGATGGCGATGTCGGCGATCGTGTACTCGTCGGTGGCGATGAACTGCTGCGTCTGCAGGCGCTTGTCCATCACCGCGTAGAGGCGCTTGGCCTCGTTGCTGTAGCGATCGATCGCGTAGGGAATCTTCTCCGGCGCGTAGAGGCGGAAGTGATGCGCCTGGCCGAGCATCGGGCCGACGCTGCCCATCTGGAACATCAGCCACTCGAGCGTCTGGTAGCGGCCGCGCACGTCGGCGGGGAGGAAGCGGCCGGTCTTGGCGGCGAGGTAGACGAGGATCGCTCCCGATTCGAACAGCGAGATCGGCCGGCCGTCGGGGCCGGCGGGATCGACGATTGCCGGGATCTTGTTGTTCGGGCTGATGGCCAGGAACTCGGGCTTGAACTGGTCGCCGGTGCCGATGTTGACCGGGATCGCCCGATAGGCGAGGCCGCATTCCTCGAGCATCACGTGGACCTTGTGGCCATTGGGCGTGGCCCACGAATACACTTCAATCATCGCGTTCGCGTCCCGGGTGAAAAAAAGGCGCGAGCGCGCCCGGCGCACGACTCTAGTGGATCGGAGACGGTCATGCTCGGATCGATCAAGCACTTGTTCGCGCGCGCCGCGCGCCACGCCGAGGGCGATGCGATCGCCGGTTGGGCGCAGCGCGCCGGCCATGTCTACAAGCGCGAGAAGGACGGCGACGGATTCGCCGTCGACGGCCAGTTCGACGCCAAGCCGTGGCGGCTCGAATGGGGGCGCCCGCAGCGGCCGTACATCGAGGGCCACGAGCTGCGCATGCGCATGGTCCTCGGCGTGCCGCCCGACCTGCAGATGCTGCTCATGACCAAGCCGCTGCGCGAGCGGCTCGCGAAGGACGCCTTCGAGCAGGCGACGCAGACCAACCAGACTTCGCTCGACGACACGGTCGGCGAAGAGACGCGCTGGCTGGTCGTGTTCCCGAAGATCTCGCTCGCCGGCTCGCACATCCTGCGCAACTGCTTTGCCGGCGTCTCGAGCCTGCCGCACGAAGGCCAGGCATGGCTCGAGGGCCCGCTCGCGCATGCCCTCGAGCGCGCCGCAGCGAGCTGGCTGAGCGCCCAGCCGCCGTTCCTCCTGATGACCCTGCGCGGCCGCATCTACCTGCGCCTGCAGCTCGGCAGCGCCGACGAGAGCGACATCGCCGCCGCCGTGACTCTGTTCGGCATCGCCGCCGCGGCCGCGCGCCGCGTCGCACGCGCCCGCGGCGACGAGCCGGTCAGCTGGTCGGCGTCGACCCACAGCGCCTGGCAGTCGCTCCCCCCCGCCAACGACCGCAGCTGAAAGGAAAAAGGGGCTCCGCAGGAGCCCGCCCCTTCCTCCCGGAGGAAGGGGCGCGAAGCGGGGAAGGAGCAGCCCTGTCAGCGGTGCTGGGGAGGCACGCTGCGCGTGCCTCCCCAGCACGCTACGCGTGCCTCCCCAGCTCGATCTTGGCGATCGCGTTGCGGTGCACTTCGTCGGGACCGTCGGCGAAGCGCAGGGTGCGCGCGCCGGCGTAGAAGCCGGCGAGCGGGAAGTCGCCCGAGACACCGCCGCCGCCGTGCACCTGCATCGCCCAGTCGATCACCTGGCACGCCATGTTCGGGGCGACGACCTTGATCATCGCGATCTCGGCCTTGGCGGTCTTGTTGCCGGCGACGTCCATCATCCACGCCGCCTTCAGCGTCAGCAGGCGCGCCATGTCGATCTGGCAGCGCGACTCGGCGATGCGCTCGCGCGTCACGCCCTGCTCGGCAACGGTGCGGCCGAAGGCGACGCGGCTCGAGGCGCGCTTGCACATCAGCTCGAGCGAGCGCTCGGCCAGGCCGATCAGGCGCATGCAGTGGTGGATCCGCCCCGGGCCGAGGCGGCCCTGCGCGATCTCGAAGCCGCGGCCCTCGCCGAGCAGGATGTTGGCGGTCGGCACGCGCACGTTCTCGAACAGCACTTCCATGTGGCCGTGCGGCGCGTCGTCGTAGCCGAAGACGCTGAGCGGCCTGACGACGGTGACGCCCTTCGTCTCGGCCGGCACGAGCACCATCGACTGCTGCGAGTGGCGCGGCGCGTCAGGGTCGGTCTTGCCCATGAAGACGTAGATCTTGCAGCGCGGGTCGCCGGCGCCGCTGGTCCACCACTTGCGGCCGTTGATGACGTACTCGTCGCCCTGGCGCTCGATGCGTGCCTCGATGTTGGTCGCGTCCGACGACGCGACTCCGGGCTCGGTCATCGCAAACGCGCTTCTGATCTTGCCGTCGAGGAGCGGCTGCAGCCAGCGCTCCTTGAGCTCGGGCGAGCCGTAGCGCTCGATCGTCTCCATGTTGCCGGTGTCCGGCGCCGAGCAGTTGAAGACCTCGCTCGACCAGGGCACCCGGCCCATGATCTCGGCGAGCGGCGCGTAGTCGCCGTTCGAGAGGCCGAACTCGCGGCCGCTCGCCTTCGAGCCTTTGCCGCCGGCGGTCGGCGGCAGGAACAGGTTCCACAAGCCTTGCGTGCGCGCCTTCGGCTTCAGCGTCTCGATCGTCTGCAGCGGCGTCCAGCGCTTGCCGGCCTTGGTGTTGGCCTCGATCTCGTCCTCGTAGCGTTGCTCCGCGGGATAGATGTGGTCGTCCATGAAGCGCAGCAGCTGCGCCTGCAGTTCCTTCGTGCGGGGGGAGTATTCGAAGTCCATGGTGGTCTTTCGTGGTGATGGTGACGAGGCGGCGTTCGCTTCAGCTCTGCTGGGCGATGCGCCAGCCCATTTCGGCGAGCGGCCGCGCGCCCGCGGCCGATTGGCGTGCCTGCGCGCTCGACGCCGTGCCGGCCTCGACGCGCTTGGCGATTCCCTGCAGGATGCCGGCGATCCGGAACAGGTTGTAGGCGAGGTAGAAATTCCAGTCGGCCATGACCGCGTCGGCATCCTTTCCTTTCCCGATCCTGCCGGTGCGCTCGCAGTAGCGGTGGACGTACTCGCGCTCGGTCGGAATGCCGAGCGCGGCGTGGTCGAGGCCGCCGATGCCGCGCGAAGCATGCGAGCCTCCGGGCGCGATGTGCCACGACATGCAGTGGTAGCTGAAGTCGGCGAGCGGGTGGCCGAGCGTCGAGAGCTCCCAGTCGAGGACGGCGACGATGCGCGGCTCGTCGGCGGCGAAGACGAGGTTGTCAAGCCGGAAGTCACCGTGGACGACCGAGATCTGTGTGTCATCGCGCGCGCTCGCCGGGATGTGCGTCGGCAGCCATTCGATCAGCCGGTTCATCGCCTCGATCGGCTCGGTGATCGAGGCCAGGTACTGCTTGGTCCAGCGGCCGATCTGACGCTCGAAGTAGTTGCCTGGCTTGCCGTAGCCGGACAGACCGACGCTCGCCGGGTCGACCGAATGAAGGGCCGCGATGACCCGGTTCATCTCGTCGTAGATCGCCGCCCGGCCCGGCTGGTCGAACGCCGGCAGCGCCTGGTCCCAGAGGACTCGCCCGGCGACGAACTCCATGACGTAGAAGGCGCGGCCGATGACGCTCTCGTCCTCGCAGAGGACGTGCATGCGCGGCACCGGCACGGCGGTGTCGGCGAGCCCGCGCATCACCGTGAACTCGCGGTCGACGGCGTGCGCCGACGCCAGCAGCTTCGACGCCGGCCCGGGCTTGGAGCGCATGACGTAGGCGCGCGCTGGCGTCAGCAGCTTGTAGGTCGGGTTCGACTGGCCGCCCTTGAACTGCTCGACGACGAGCGGGCCGGCAAAGCCGGGCAGGCGCTCGACCAGATAGCGCTCGAGCGCGGCGACGTCGAAGGCGTGCTGCTCGGCGACCGGCTTGGTGCCGGTGTTGGCTTCAGGCTGGTTCATGGGCCGATTGGAGGCGCGTGGCGCGAGCGCTGCAATCCGCGCCGACCCGGGTCAGCGGTTGGCGATCGCCAGCAGCTTGTCCTTCGAGAGCACGACCAGCCGGGTCGGCTCGATCCGCACCGCGCCCTCGCGCTCGAAGCCCTTGAGCTCCTGGTTGACGCGCTGGCGCGACGCGCCGAGCAGCTGGGCGATGTCTTCCTGCGCCAGCTGCAGGCCGACCCGGATCTCGTCGCCCTGCTGGACGCCGTAGCTGCGCGCGAGCAGCAGGATCTGCTTGGCGAGGCGCGCCGAGAGCGGCAAGGTGTTGAGGTCCTCGACGGTGTCGAAGAGCAGGCGCAGACGCCGGCAGTTGAGTCGAAGCAAGGCCTCGTAGAGCTCGACGTGAAGCGACAGCAGCGCCTTGAAGTCGGCCTTGCGCACCACCAGCAGGGTCGTCGCGCCGTGCGCGTTTGCGTCGTGCGTGCGCGGCATGCCGTCGAAGAGGGCGATGTCGCCGAACCAGGTGCCCGGCTCGACGTAGGTCAGCGTGACCTGCTTGCCGGCGAGCGACACCGAGCTCACGCGCACCGCGCCGCGCGCGACGCCGCACCATTCCTCGGCCGGCGCGCCGCGCGCCGAAAGCATCGCGCCGTCGTCGACACGCCGCACCAGCGCGCGGGCGAGGATCGCTTCGCGCAAGGGCGGTGAGAGTCTGGAAAACCACGATCCCGATTCGATGTTCGACTGCTCGTCGATTGTAAGAACGGGGGGTTGCACGGCCGGTCTCTGAGGTGACAGGTCGGGGTGCCGAATCGGCTCAGGAAAAGCGCGGCGCGCGCTTCTCGACGAACGCGCGCAGGCCTTCGCCGCCGTCGGCACCGAACAGGTTGGCGAGGAAGTGATCACGCTCCGCCCCGAGCTGCTCGACGAGCGCGCGCCGCGGCGCCTGCGCGACCAGCTCCTTGACGCTGGCGACGGCGCCGGGCGCGAGGGCGGCGAGCCGATCGGCGAGGATCAGCGCGTCGGCGAGGGCACTGCCGGGCAGGCTGACCATCGCCACCAGGCCGTGATCGAACAGCGTCGCTGTCGCCACCGGCTCGGCCAGCCACAGCATCCGCTTGACGAGCGCGGGCGGCAGCGCCTCGGCCAGGCGCGCCGTCGCGCCGCCGTCGGGCGAGAGGCCGAGCTTGGCGTGCGACATGACGAAGCGCGCGTCGTCGGCGGCGACGACGAGATCGCACGCCAGCGCGAGCGAGAAGCCGGCACCCGCCGCCGCGCCCTCGACCGCGGCGACGATCGGCTTGGGGTAGCTCGCCATCGTCTCGACCCAGTGGTGGAGGTGATCGAGCATGCGCCGTTGCGCCGCTTCGCCGGCCGCGCGGCGCTCGACCAGCCCCTGGACGTTGCCGCCGGCGCAGAAGTGGCCGCCGGCGCCTTGCAGGACGACGCAGCGAACCTCCGGATCGGCCTCGGCGACGCCGAGCGCCTCGATGCCGGCGGCGATGACCTGCGCCGACAGCGTGTTGCGCGACGCCGGATCGCTGATCGTCAGCACGAGCGTCGTGCCGCGTCGCTCGGTCAGCAGCTCGGACGGCATCGCGAGGCGATTTCGGGCGACGATGGCGGCGGGGCAAGATACGCGCGCTTCATTCGAGGAATTGTGTCACGCAGCGCCGTCGCGCCGAGGCGTCTGGGGGGCCGCCGCGGAGACCCTGCGTGCTAGAGTGATTCGATCATTTTCAGCCTCGTCTCGATGCGCAGAGCCTCGCTCATCTTCCCCCTCGGCGCTGCGCTTCTGCTGCTGTCCGCACCGGCCGCGATGGCCATGGGATTCGGTCGCACAGTGACCGCGACGACGCTCGGCCAGCCGCTCAACTTCCTCGCCCACCTCGCGCTCGACGTCGACGAGACGCTCGCGCGTGAATGCGTGGGCGCCGACGTGCTGATCGGCGACAACCGCGTCGCCCCGGAAAACGTCCGCGTCACGCTCGAGCCTGCTCGCGACGCCGGCGAGCGCCGCGTCCGCGTCACGACACGGACGATCGTCGACGAGCCTATCGTCACGGTCGACGTCAGGGTCGGCTGCAGGTCGCAGATGTCGCGTCGCTTCGTCGCCTTCGTCGATCCGCCGATGCTGCGCCTGGCGAGCGCCGAGGCCGACGAGTCGCTCGCGCCGCAGCGAGTCGATCCGCAGGTGGCGCCGCTGCTCGACATCGTCCGCAGCGCGGATTCGGCGCGCCATCGCGCCGCGGCGCGTGACAGCAGCGCGGACGGCGACTTCGGACACGAACCCCGCCGCGGCGCACGCCGCGTTGCGCCGGGTCAACGCTTCGCCGCCGCGACGGTCGTGCGCGATGGCGCACTGCGACCGGCCCGCGTCGCCGCAGCGCGCAAGTCGGCGCGGCCGGAGCCGTCGGGCTCTCGCGAGACCAGCGTGGCGCGCGCCACGCCCCGGCTGCGCCTGGAAGCGGCGTCGGCGTTCGCAGCGCCGCCGGCGCGCGTCGTGGCGGCGGCGCCGCCGGCGCTGATGGCGGCGCTCACGTCACCGGCCGCGGCCGATTCGACACCGGCGTCTTCGCTCGCGACGGCGGCCGCCGCGGACGCCGCATCGGCGGCGCTCGCGGGCGAACGCGCGCGAATCCAGGAGCTCGAGGCCGGGCTGGCACGCCTGCGCAGCGATTCGCAGGCGCAACAGAAGACGCTCGGCGCGCTGCAGGCGCGCCTGCGCCAGGCCGAGGGCGATCGCTACGCCAACGGTCTCGTCTACACGCTCGCCGCGGCCGCGATCTTCTTCGCCTTGCTC
>JADGRJ010000039.1 GCA_017881025.1 Rhizobacter sp.
GCCCTCGTGCTGACGCTGCTGCGCATCGTCAACTCGCCGTTCGGCCGCGTCCTGCAGGCGATCCGCGAGAACGACTTCCGCGCCGAGGCGATCGGCTACCGCACCGTCGTCTACCGCACCCTCGCGAGCGTCGTCTCGGCGCTGTTCGCGACGCTCGCCGGCGTCCTGCTCGCGCTCTGGCTGCGCTACAACGGACCCGACACGACGCTCTCGTTCGAGATCATGCTCGACGTGCTGCTGATCGTCGTCATCGGCGGCATGGGGACGATCTACGGCGCTGTCGTCGGCAGCGTCCTGCTGGTGCTCGCGCAGAACTACCTGCAGGACCTGATGAAGCTCGGCGCGACCGCGGTGCAGGACGTTCCGGTGCTCGCGCAGATCGTTTCGCCCGACCGCTGGCTGCTCTGGCTCGGCATCCTGTTCGTGCTCTCGGTCTACTACTTCCCGACGGGCGTCGTCGGCCGGCTGCGAATGCTCGGCGCGCGTCGCCCGCGCGCGTAGCGCTCTTCTCGACGGGATCGATGCGCATGCTTCGCCTGCCCGCGTCGGCCCCGGCGGCGGCGATCGCCGTCGCCCTCGCGGCCCTCCTCGCCGGATCCGGCGCCGCCGCGGCCGACGACGTCGCCGTCGCGTGGCCGACCGCGGGCTGGGAGGTCTCGACCCCGGAAGCGCAAGGCGTCGCCTCGGCGGCGCTCGTCGAGCTCGTCGACTTCGGCGCGAAGAACGAGATGGACAGCCTCCTCGTCGTCCGCCACGGCCGGATCGTCGCCGAGGCGTACTACGCACCTTTTCGCTTCGGCCTGCGCCACCTCGTCAACTCGGTGACCAAGGCGGTGGTCGGCACGCTGGCCGGAATCGCGGTGCAGAGCGGCGAGATCGCGAGCGTCGACGAGCCGATCCTCGAATCGTTCCGGTGGCGGACGGTCGCCAACGCCGAAGGCAGCAAGCCGCAGCTGAAGATCGCGCACCTGCTCGACATGACGTCGGGCCTCGACTGGCAGGAGCCGCTCTCGGCGGCGCCGCCCGAGACGATGCTGCAGATGGAGCGAAGCGGCGACTGGGTCGGCTTCGTCCTCGACCGGCCGATGGCGCACGCCCCCGGCACGACGTTCAACTACAACAGCGGCGACTGGCACCTGGTCTCGGCGATCCTGGCCCGAAAGACCGGCGTCGACACGCTCGACTACGCGCGCCGCACGTTGTTCGCGCCGCTCGGCATCGCCGACGCGACCTGGCGCGCCGATCCGCAAGGCATCCGCACCGGCGGCTACGGCCTGTCGCTTCAGCCGCGCGACATGGCCAAGATCGGCTACCTCTACCTGCAGCGCGGCCGCTGGGCCGGGCAGCGCATCGTCGCCGAGGCGTGGGCCGATCGCGTCTTCCATGCGCCGGTCGACATGCTGCTCGGCAGCTCACCGCCCTTCCGCTACGCCAACGGCTGGTGGGCGATCCCCGACAGGCACGCCGTCCTCGCGGTCGGTTTTCTGCGCCAGCTGATCATCGTTCTGCCCGACGCCGACGTCGTCGCCGTCGTCACCGGCAAGCGCAACTACCCGCTGCTGCCGCTGATCGACCGGCTCGCCGCCGCCGCGTCGTCGAAGACGGCGCTCGCCGCCGACGTCGATGGCAACGCGCGCCTGGCCGAGCGCGTGCGCGAGGCAGCGGTCGAGAAGGCGACGCCGGTCGGTCCGGCGTCGCCGCTGGCCCAGAGCATCTCGGGCAAGGTCTGGCGCTTCGACCGCAACCCGGTCGGGCTGCGCGCGCTGATGCTCGACCTGACCGCGGCCGAGCCTCGCTTTCGCGCCGACTTCGAAGGCCCGCGCGCGGGAGCGCCGCGCCGGGTCGAAGGGCCGATCGGCCTCGACGGCGTCTCGCGCAGCCACCAGGCCGTCGAGCTGCTGCTCGCCGTGAAGGGACGCTGGCTCGGCGACGACACCTTCGAGATCGTCTCGCACTCGGTGACCGAAGGGATTGTCACCACGGCCACCATCACGTTCCGCGGCCGCGAGGTCGACGCGACGTTCGCCGCCAACCAGGGCTACACGCTGCGTCTTCACGGCCAGCAAAGCGAGTGACGACGACCCGGCCGCGATAATCGATGCGATGGAGATCGCGGAAAAAGCGGAGGCGAAGGACCCGGAGACGACGATCGTCCGCCTCGCCAACGGCGTTCGCGTCGTCGCCATCGCCCAGCCGCACCTGCAGAGCGTCAACGTCAGCGTCTTCGTTCGCACCGGCAGCAGCCACGAGAGCCGGCGCCTGAACGGCATCAGCCACTTCGTCGAGCACATGGCGTTCAAGGGAACGCACACGCGAAGCTGCCAGCAGATCAACCTCGACGCGGAGCGGCTCGGTGCCGACGTCAACGCCCACACCGACAAGGACCACACCGCGTACCACATGCGCGGCCTCGCGATCGACGCGGCGCGCTTCGTGGCCATGCTCGGCGACATCGTCCGCAACAGCAGCTTTCCCGACGCCGAGCTCGAGCGCGAGCGCCGGGTGATCCTGCACGAGCTGATCGAGGACGAGGAGGACGTGCTGTCGACCGCCGACAAGCTGTTCGACCGGCTCTCGTTCGGCAGCCACCCGATCGCCCAGCCGGTGATCGGCAGCAGGCTGACGATCGGCCACATCGGCCGCGCCGACCTGCTCGACTACGTCGCACGGCAATACACCGGCGCCAACGTCGTCGTCGGCGTCGTCGGCCGCTTCGATGCCGACGCGGTCGGCGCCGCCGCCGAGGCAGCGTTCGCGACGATGGCGCCGGGCCGCGAGAACGTCGTCGAGGCGCCAGCCTACGTCGGCGGCGTCGCCTCGCGCGTCCAGCCCGGCTACAGCCAGACCAACGTCGTCCTCGGCTACCCGATCGCGTCGCTGCGCGAGGACTACCACGCCGGCACCGTCGCCGCCGCGCTGTTCGGCGAGGGCATGAGCTCGCCGCTGATGGACGAGATCCGCGAGCGGCGCGGCCTCGTCTACTACGCCTCGTGCGCGGCCGAGGTCAACGAGCTCTGCGGCCAGTTCGTCGTCGAGGCGTCGACCTCGCCGGCGCAACTCGACGAGTTCCTGGTCGAGGTGCGCCGCCTGCTCGCGGCGCGCGCCGAGGCGATCGCCCCGGCCGAGCTCGAGCGCGCCAAGCGGCAGATCGCGGTGCGCACGCTGCGCGCCCAGGAGCGTCCTTCGCGCCGCCTCGAGGACGCGGCGCTCGATCTGTTCGTGCACGGCCGCGTCCGCTCGCGCGCCGAGCTGCTCGCGCGCGTCGAGGCGGTCAGCGGCGAGGACGTTCGCGCAGTCTTCGGCCGGATGCTCTCGGCGCCGCCGGCGCTGGCGATCGCCGGCCGGATGAAGAAGGGCGCGAGCGAGCGCGCCCGCGCGTTGTTCGCCTAGGGCCCTAGGCCGCCCTGGCCGGCCGAGCCGTCAGTAGTTACCCGTTTCATTGACTCCGGTCAACCGACAGGCGCGGTTAGGGATCGGATAGTCGGCGAATGGTCGAAGACCGACCGCGGTCGATCTCTTCTGCCACCGAGAAGAACCGCGACGATTCCAAGAGCCACGAGGCGCCCGGCCAGCCGAGGCGCCCATTCGCCAGGAGACAAGATGAGATTCACCAGGCTTACCGCCAGCCGTTCGATCGGGACTCGAGGCCTTGCCGCCGCCCTGCTTGCCACCTGCGTCGCCGCTCCGGCCCTGGCGGCGTGGGAGCCGACCAAGCCGGTCGAGTTCGTGGTTCCCGCAGGCACGGGCGGGGGCGCCGACCAGATGGCCCGGTTGATCCAGGGGATCGTCGTCAAGCACAAGCTGATGAAGGAATCGCTGATCGTCGTCAACAAGTCGGGCGGCGCCGGCGCCGAGGGCTTCCTCGACGTGAAGGGGGCCAAGGGCGATCCGAACAAGATCATCATCACGCTGTCGAACCTGTTCACGACGCCGATGGCGACCGGCGTGCCTTTCAACTGGAAGGACATGACGCCGGTGTCGATGATGGCGCTCGACCAGTTCGTTCTCTGGGTCAATTCCGAGAAGCCGTACAAGACGGCTGGCGACTACATCGCCGCCGTCAAGGCCGCGGGCCCGAACAAGATCAAGATGGGCGGCACCGGCTCGAAACAGGAAGACCAGATCCTCACCGTCGGCATCGAGAAGGCGACCGGAACGAAGTTCATCTACATCCCGTACAAGGGCGGCGGCGAAGTGGCCGTGCAGCTGGTCGGCAACCACATCGATTCGACCGTCAACAACCCGATCGAGGCCGTCGCCCAGTGGCGCGCCGGCCAGCTCAGGCCGCTCTGCGTGTTCGACGACCACCGCATGCCGTACAAGGGCAAGGTGACCGAGACGCAGTCCTGGGGCGACATTCCGACCTGCAAGGAGTCGGGCATTCCGACGGACTATTTGATGCTGCGCGGCATCTTCATGGCGCCGGGCGTGACGGCGGAGCAGACGGCGTTCTACGTCGACCTTCTGAAGAAGGTGCGCGAGACGCCGGACTGGAAGGACTTCATGGAAAAGGGCGCGTTCAACACCACGTCGATGAGCGGCGCCGAGTACCGCGCCTGGCTCGAGAAGGCGGAAGCCATGCACCAGCAGCTCATGACCGAAGCCGGGTTCATGGCGAAGAAATGAACGGCGCGCCTGAGGCGTCCGAGCCGACGCCGAGCCGGGTCCTCGCGAAGAACTGCACCGTCGACGCCGTCGTGGCGGCGGTGCTCTTCTGCCTCGGCGCGGTCGTGGTCGTGCAGGCGCACGCGCTCGGCGCGGGGTGGACGAGCGACGGGCCCGGCTCGGGCTACTTCCCCTTCTACATCGGCCTCATCCTGTGCATCGCGAGCGCGGGCGTCTTCTACCAGGCAGTCGTCTCGAAGAAGCGCAACACCGGCGCCTTCGTCGACCGCGAGCAGTTCGTGCGCGTGCTCTCGGTGTTCCTGCCGGCGATCTTCTACGTCTTCTGCGTCGTCTTCGTCGGCCTCTACGTCGCCTCGGCGATCTACATCGCGGTCTTCATGGTCGTGCTGGGCAAGTACCCGCCATGGAAGTCGGCAGTGGTCGGCGTCGTCGTCAGCGCCTTCTTCTTCGCGATGTTCGAAATCTGGTTCAAGGTGCCTCTCTACAAGGGCACGCTCAATCCGCTGGCGTTCCTGGGCTACTGAGCCCGCCAGCCCTCCGGCATCCTGCCGCCGAGCCGATCGTCGTCTTTCCCGCAAGCCCGAATGGATGAACTGAACTCGCTGCTGCAGGGCTTCGCCGTCGTCCTGACGCCGCTCAACATGGGGCTCATGCTGATCGGCATCACGCTCGGCGTGCTCATCGGCGTGCTGCCGGGCCTGGGCGGCGCCAACGGCGTCGCGATCCTGCTGCCGCTCACCTTCACGATGTCGCCGACCTCGGCGATCGTGATGCTCTCGTGCATCTACTGGGGTGCGCTCTTCGGCGGCGCGATCACGTCGATCCTGTTCAACATCCCGGGCGAGCCGTGGTCGGTGGCGACCACCTTCGACGGCTATCCGCTGGCGCAGAAGGGCCACGCCGGCCAGGCCTTGACGGCGGCGTTCACGTCGTCGTTCGTCGGCGCCCTCGTCGCCGTGCTGATGATCACCTTCCTCGCCCCGATGGTCGCGAGGTTCGCGCTTCGCTTCGGCGCGCCCGAGTTCTTCGCCGTCTATCTGCTCACCTTCTGCAGCTTCGTCGGCATGGGCAAGGGATCGCCCTTCAAGATCCTCGTCTCGATGACGATCGGCTTCGCCCTCGCCGCGGTCGGCATGGACACCGTCACCGGCCAGCTGCGAATGACCTTCGGCCAGGCCGAGCTGATGCGCGGCTTCGATTTCCTGATCGCCGTGATCGGCCTGTTCGGCATCGGCGAGATCCTGCTGTCGATGGAAGAGGGCCTGGCCTTCTCCGGCAAGGCGGCGCGAATCAACCCGAAGGTGGTGTGGGAGACGTGGAAGCTGCTGCCGCGCTACTGGGTGACGTCGCTGCGCAGCGCGCTGGTCGGCATCTGGATGGGCATCACCCCGGGCGGCGCGACGCCGGCCTCGTTCATGAGCTATGGCCTCGCCAAGAAGATGTCGCGCAACGGCGCCAGGTTCGGCACCGGCGAGCTCGAGGGCGTGATCGCGCCCGAGACCGCGGCGCACGCCGCCGGCACCAGCGCGCTGCTGCCGATGCTGGCGCTGGGAATCCCCGGCTCGCCGACGGCCGCGGTGCTGCTCGGCGGGCTCCTCATCTGGGGCCTGCAGCCGGGACCGCTGCTGTTCGTCGAGCAGAAGGATTTCGTCTGGGGCCTGATCGCCAGCATGTACCTCGGCAACATCGCCGGCCTGATCGTCGTGCTGACGACCGTGCCTCTCTTCGCGTCGATCCTGCGCATCCCGTTCTCCATCATCGCACCGGTGATCATCGTCATCTGCGCGATCGGCGCCTACACGGTGCACAACGCCATGCTCGACATCTGGTTCATGCTCGGCTTCGGCCTCGTCGGCTACCTGTTCAAGAAGCTCGACTACCCGCTGGCGCCGCTGGTGCTGGCATTGGTGCTGGGCGACAAGGCCGAGGATTCGTTCCGCCAGTCCATGCTGGTCTCGCAGGGCGATGTGACGATCATGTGGTCGAACCCGCTGGTGGGCTCGATCACGACGCTGGCTTTCCTGCTTCTGTTCTGGCCGCTGATCTCGAAGCTGCTCGGCCTGGTCAGGCGGCCGAAGAAGCTCGACCCGATCCTGGCCGAGCAACCCGTCGACTAGGGCCTAACAGGCCAAAAGGCGCCGCCATGACCGTCATCGCTCTGACCCAGGAGATGGGTTCGCTCGCCAAGGAAGTCGCCGAGCAGGTCGCTCGCGACCTCGGCCTGCAGGTCATGCGCCACGAGATCGTCGACCATGTGGCGAGCCGGATGCACGTCTCCAAGAGCCTGATCAATCGGCTGCGGGAGGGCAAGGCCGGAACGATCGAGCGCCTTCGCGCCGACCGGGCGAGCCTCTCGGTCTACTCGACCGAGGAGGTGCTCGATGTCGCTGCGCGCGGCGACGTCGTCCTGCGCGGCTGGGGCGCCACCTGCCTGCTGCGCGCCTTGCCGCACGTCGTCTGCGTTCGCGTGACGCGGCCGTTCGAGCAGCGAGTCGCCTGGCTGCAGGGCCACCACCTCGGCAGCGACGACCTCGCCTTCGCGGAAGACGAGATCCGGCGCAGCGACCGCGCCCATGCGGCGCGCATGCACGCCCAGTTCGGCGTCACCTGGGGCGACCCGCTGCTCTACGACCTGGTCCTCAACACCGACCGCGTCTCGGTCGAGAGCTGCGCCCTGCAGATCGCCGCGCTCGCGCGGCGCCCTGAATTCGCCGAGACCGAGGCCTCGCGCGCGATGCTGCAGAACATGGCGCTCGATGCGCGCGTTCGCGCCGCGCTGCGCGCCGACGAGGCGACGAAGGAAGTCGACGTCACGGTCGCCAGCGTCGCCGGCCACGTCGTTCTCAGCGGCATGGTGCTCGACGCCGAGGAGCGGCCGGCGGCCGAGCGGGTGGTCCAGGCCGTGGCCGGGGTGGCGGCCGTCGACAATCAGCTGCGGGTGATCGCCCGGTCGCGGCTCTTCCCGGCGTCCTAGCGCGGCTCAGATCTTGCCGCGCTGCTTGAGCCGGCTCAGCGTCTCGGCGGAAAGGTTGAGGTAGGCGGCCAGCTCCTTCTTCGGGATCCGCTCGGCGAGCTCCGGATGCTTGCGCAGGAAGCGGCGCACGCGGCCCGGCGCGTCGAGGAGATGGAGCGTGATGGTGTGCGCCATGATCTCGCTCATCAGGCGCATCACCTCGTGCTCGAAGGTCGCCTTGAACTTCGGGTGCCGGTCGATGAAGGCGACCCAGGTCGGCATCGGCAGCTTGGCGACCCGCGCCTTGGTCAGGCAGACGATGCTGTACGGCGTCGGCGTGTTCAGGCGCCATGCCGCGTAGCTGGTCTCGATGTCGCGCTCGTCGGCGAAGCGAAGGATCATCTCCTTGGCATTGGCGTTCGTGACGACGCGCTTGAGGATGCCGTCGAGCACGAAATACTGCTCCATCTCGTGAACGCCCTGGTCGAGCAGGGTCTCGCCCTTGGCGCAGTCGACGACGAGCAGGTGCGGCTCGAGCTCCTCGCGCTCGCCGTCGAGCATCTCCTTGAGGACGATGTTCTGCGCCAGCTGGGCGCGGATGACGTTTCGCTCCGAGTGGTTCGCGATGGCGATCGAGGGCATGGGGGCGGCGGCGCGCGAGATCGGCGCTCGCAAACTGGAAAAGTTGACCCGGGTCAACGGGGATCTGCGGGTCGATTCCTATGATAAGTCTGCTCGATTCTCAAGGAGACATGCATGTCCGCCGTCCTGAAGCAGCAACCGGGCACCGCCTCGACGAATGACCAGCCGGCGAGCGGCGAAGGTAGCGCAAGAACCGAAGAGACGACCGACGGCTTCCATCTCGTCATCGAGGCATTGAAGCTGAACGGCATCGACACCGTCTTCGGCCTGCCGGGAATTCCGATCACCGACCTGACGCGCAAGATGCAGGCCCAGGGTCTTCGCGTCATCTCGTTCCGCCACGAGCAGCACGCCGGCAACGCCGCCGCCGCCGCGGGCTTTCTGACCGGCAAGCCCGGCATCTGCCTGACCGTCTCGGCGCCGGGCTTCCTCAACGGCCTGACGGCGCTCGCCAACGCGACCACCAACTGCTTCCCGATGATCCTGATCAGCGGCTCGAGCGAGCGCGAGATCGTCGATCTGCAGCAGGGCGACTACGAAGAGATGGACCAGCTCGCGATCGCCAAGCCGCTGTGCAAGGCCGCGTACCGCGTGCTCCACGCCGAAGACATCGGCATTGGCATCGCGCGCGCGATCCGGTCGGCGCTCTCGGGCCGCCCGGGCGGGGTCTACCTCGACCTGCCGGCCAAGCTGTTCGCGCAGACGATGGAGGCCGGCGCCGGCAGGCGCTCGCTCGTCAAGGTCGTCGATCCCGCGCCGCGCCAGCTGCCTGCGCCCGACTCGGTGCAGCGCGCGCTCGACGTGCTGAAGGGCGCCAAGCGGCCGCTGATCGTGCTCGGCAAGGGCGCGGCGTACGCGCGCGCCGACGCCGAGATCCGCGCCCTGATCGAGAAGACCGGCATCCCCTACCTGCCGATGTCGATGGCCAAGGGCCTCTTGCCCGACACCCACGAGCAGTCGGCGTCGGCGACGCGCTCCTACGTGCTCGCCGAGGCCGACGTGGTGATGCTGATCGGCGCGCGCCTCAACTGGCTGCTCTCGCACGGCAAGGGCAAGACCTGGGGCGGCGCGAACGCGGCCGAGCGCAAGTTCATCCAGATCGACATCTCGCCGACCGAGATGGACAGCAACGTGCCGATCGCCGCGCCGCTGGTCGGCGACATCGGCTCGTGCGTCGCCGCGCTGGTGAGCGGCCTCGGCACCGCCTGGGCCAGGCCCCCGGCCGAGTGGACCGGCGCGATCGACGAGCGCAAGGAGAAGAACCTCGCCAAGATGGCCGAGACGCTCGCCAAGAACCCCGCGCCGATGAGCTTCCAGAGCGCGCTCAACGTGATCCGCGACGTCGTCAAGGCCAACCCCGAGGCGATCGTCGTCAACGAGGGCGCCAACACGCTCGACTTCGCGCGCTCGATCGTCGACATGTACGAGCCGAGGAAGCGCCTCGACGTCGGCACCTGGGGAATCATGGGCATCGGCATGGGCTTCGCCGTCGCCGCGGCGGTGACGACCGGCAAGCCGGTGATCGCCATCGAGGGCGACAGCGCCTTCGGCTTCTCGGGCATGGAGGTCGAGACGATCTGCCGCTATGGCCTGCCGGTGTGCGTGATCGTCTTCAACAACAACGGCGTCTACAAGGGCACCGACACCAACCCGCGCGGCGGCGACGTCGCGCCGACGGTGTTCGTCAAGGGTGCGCGCTACGACAAGATGATCGAGGCCTTCGGCGGCGTCGGCGTCAACGCGACGACGCCCGACGAGCTGAGGAAGGGCCTGACCGAGGCGGTCGCGTCGGGCAAGCCGACCCTCATCAACGCGGTGATCGACGAGACGGCGGGCACCGAGAGCGGCCGCATCACGAGCCTCAATCCGCAAGCCGCGGCGAAGAAGAAGTGACTTCCGCTCACGCGACACGATCCCTCAGGAACCAACGATGACCAAAGCACTCGACGGCGTTCGCATCCTCGACTTCACGCACGTCCAGTCGGGGCCGACCTGCACGCAGCTGCTCGCCTGGTTCGGCGCCGACGTGATCAAGGTCGAGAAGGCCGGCGAAGGCGACGCCACGCGCGGCCAGCTGCGCGACATCCCCGATGTCGACAGCCTCTACTTCACGATGCTCAACCACAACAAGCGCTCGATCACGGTCAACACCAAGGACCCGAAGGGCAAGGAAGTGGTCGACCGGCTGATCAAGTCGTGCGACGTGCTGGTCGAGAACTTCGCCCCCGGCGCGCTCGACCGCATGGGCTTCACCTGGGAGCACATCCACGCGCTCAACCCGCGCATGATCGTCGCCTCGGTGAAGGGCTTCGGCCCGGGCCCGTACGAGGACTGCAAGGTCTACGAGAACGTCGCCCAGTGCGCCGGCGGCTCGGCGTCGACGACCGGCTTCGACGACGGCCCGCCGCTCGTCACCGGCGCGCAGATCGGCGATTCGGGCACGGGGCTGCACCTCGCCCTCGGCATCGTCGCCGCGCTCTACCAGCGCAACACCACCGGGCGCGGCCAGAAGGTCCTCGCCGCGATGCAGGACGGCGTTCTCAACCTGTGCCGCGTCAAGTTGCGCGACCAGCAGCGCCTCGATCGAACCGGCGTGATGACGGAATACCCGCAGTACCCCGACATCGGCTTCGGCGAGGCGGTGCCGCGCGCCGGCAACGCCTCGGGCGGCGGCCAGCCGGGCTGGATCCTGAAGTGCAAGGGCTGGCAGAGCGACCCCAACGCCTACGTCTATTTCATCACCCAGGCGCCGGTGTGGAGCGCGATCTGCAAGGTGATCGGCGAGGAAGGCTGGATCACCGACCCGCACTACGCGACGCCGAAAGCGCGCCTGCCGCACCTCAAGTCGATCTTCGCGCGGATCGAGGAATGGACGATGACCAAGACCAAGTTCGAGGCCATGGACATCCTCAACAAGTTCGACATCCCGTGCGGGCCGATCCTGTCGATGAAGGAGATCGCCGAAGAGCCGTCGCTGCGCGCGACCGGCACCGTGGTCGAGGTCGATCATCCGACGCGCGGCAAGTACCTCACCGTCGGCAACCCGATCAAGATGTCCGACAGCGCCACCGAGGTGAAGCGCTCGCCGCTGCTCGGCGAGCACACCGAGGAAGTGCTCACCGAGCTCGGCTACTCGGCCGGCGAGATGGCGACGCTGCGCGAGGCCAAGGTCATCTGACGCGTCGTCGCCGCCCTTTCACGTCCAGCCCCCAGCGAGAGACCATCATGAGCAAAGACAAGACCAAGGTTCGCCAGCTCCTCGACGCCGTGCGCGCATCGGGCCGTACCTCGCTCACCGCGCCCGAAGGCAAGCAGGTCTGCGACGCCTACGGCATCGCGGTGCCGGGCGAAGGCGTCGCCAAGAGCGCCGCCGAAGCCGGCAAGCTCGCTTCTGCCATGGGCTATCCGGTGGTGCTGAAGATCGTCTCGCCCGATATCCTCCACAAGACCGAGGCCGGCGGCGTCATCGTCGGCGTGACGAGCGCCGACGAGGCGACCAAGGCCTACGACACGATCCTCGTCAACGCGAAGAAGTACAAGGCCGACGCCAAGATCGACGGCGTCCAGGTGCAGCAGATGCTGAAGGGCGGCCAGGAGGTGATCGTCGGCGCGGTCACGGACGGCAGCTTCGGCAAGCTGGTCGCGTTCGGCCTCGGCGGCGTCCTCGTCGAGGTGCTGAAGGACATCACCTTCCGACTCGCGCCGGCGACCAAGGCCGACGCGCTCTCGATGCTCGACGGCATCCAGGCGGCCGAGATGCTGCGCGGCGTTCGCGGCGGCGACGCCGTCGACCGCGACGCGCTCGCCAACCTGATCGTCGGCGTCAGCGAGCTGGTCAGCGACTTCCCCGAGATCTCGGAGATGGACCTGAACCCGGTCTTCGCGACCAAGGACAGCGCGATCGCCGCCGACGTCCGCATCGTCGTCGACTTCGCCCAGAAGGCGCCGCGCTACCGCCCGCCCGAGGCCGAGGTCGTGAAATCGATGAACCGCATCATGCAGCCGAAAGCGGTGGCGGTGATCGGCGCGTCCGACGAGGCCGGCAAGATCGGGAACTCCGTGATGAAGAACCTCATCAACGGCGGCTACAAGGGGCAGATCTATCCGATCCACCCGAAGGCCGCCGAGATCATGGGCTACAAGGCCTTCAAGAGCGTGAAAGACGTTCCCGGCGAGATCGACACCGCGGTGTTCGCGATTCCCGCCAAGCTCGTCGCCGGCGCGCTCGTCGAGTGCGGCGAGAAGAAGATCGCCGGCGCGGTGCTCATCCCCTCGGGCTTCGCCGAGACCGGCAACCACGAGGGGCAGGCCGAGCTCGTGGAGATCGGCCGGAAGTACAACATCCGCCTGATGGGCCCGAACATCTACGGCTTCTACTACACGCCGGCCAACCTCTGCGCGACGTTCTGCACGGCCTACGACGTCAAGGGCTCGGCGGCGCTGTCGTCGCAGTCGGGCGGCATCGGCATGGCGATCATCGGCTTCTCGCGCTCGGCCAAGATGGGCGTCTCGGCGATCGTCGGCCTCGGCAACAAGTCCGACATCGACGAGGACGACCTGCTCCTCTTCTTCGAGCAGGACCCGAACACCAAGGTGATCGCCCAGCATTGCGAGGACCTGAAGGACGGCCGCGCCTTCGCCGAGGTCGCCAAGCGCGTCTCGAAGAAAAAGCCCGTCATCATGCTCAAGGCCGGCCGCACCGCCGCGGGCGCCAAGGCGGCGAGCTCGCACACCGGCGCGCTCGCCGGCAACGACAAGATCTACGACGACGTGCTGCGCCAGTCGGGCGTGATCCGCGCCCGCTCGCTGCGCGACCTGCTCGACTTCGCGCGCGGCGTGCCGATCCTGCCGACGCCCAAGGGCGAGAACATCGTCATCATCACCGGCGCCGGCGGCTCGGGCGTGCTCCTCTCCGACGCCTGCGTCGACCAGGGCCTGAAGCTGATGCCGATGCCGGCCGACCTCGACGCCGCGTTCCGCAAGTTCATCCCGCCGTTCGGAGCCGCCGGCAACCCGGTCGACATCACCGGCGGCGAGCCGCCCCAGACGTACAAGAACACAGTGCTGCTCGGCCTCTCGGATCCGCGGATTCACGCGCTCATCCTCGGCTACTGGCACACGATCGTCACGCCGCCGATGGTGTTCGCGAAGATCATGGTCGAGGCGCGCGAGGAGATGCTCGCCAAGGGCATCGAGAAGCCGATGGTCGCCTCGCTCGCCGGCGACGTGCAGGTCGAGGAGGCGGCGCAGTATCTCTACGAGCACGGCATCCCGGCCTATGCGTACTCGACCGAGATCCCGGTCGCCGTGCTCGGCGCCAAGTACCAGTGGGCGCGAGGTGCGGGCCTGCTGTAGCGGGATGCCCCGCGCGTGAACCGGCCCGTCATCGCGATCGTCGCCGAGGGGTCGTCGCGCCAGAGGAAGCGCGAGGCGCCGCGCGGCCGGCGCGTCCAGCCCGAGGCGCGCGCCGCGGTGCGCGAGCTGCTCGGCGACGAGCCGCGCCGCAGCGACCTGCTGATCGAGCACCTGCACAAGCTGCAGGACCGCTTCGGCCACCTGAGCGCGGCGCACCTCGCCGCGCTCGCCGACGAGATGAAGCTCGCCCAGGCCGAGGTGTTCGAGGTCGCGACCTTCTATCACCACTTCGACGTCGTCAAGGAAGGCGATGCCGCGCCGCCGGCGCTCACGGTGCGCGTCTGCGACGGCCTGTCGTGCGAGATGGCCGGCGCCCAGGACCTCCTCGCGCGGCTGCCGGCGCTGCTCGGCACCGGCGTTCGCGTCATCGCCGCACCGTGCATCGGCCGCTGCGAGCAGGCGCCGGCGGCGGTCGTGGGGCAGCACCCGGTGCCGCGTGCAACCGCTGAGGGCGTGCAGGCGGCTGTCGCGGCGAAGCAGACGCGGCACGAGCCGGAAGGGTTCATCGACCTCGCCGCCTACAAGGCCGGCGGCGGCTACGCGGTGCTGCGCCAGTGCATCGGCGGCGAGCTCGACGTCGACGACGTCATCAAGACGCTCGAGGCGTCGGGGCTGCGCGGCCTCGGTGGCGCCGGCTTTCCGGCCGGCCGCAAGTGGCGCATCGTTCGCAGCGAGCCGGCGCCGCGCCTGATGGCGGTCAACGTCGACGAAGGCGAGCCGGGCACGTTCAAGGACCGCGTCCTGCTCGAACGCGACCCGCATCGCTTCATCGAGGGCATGCTGATCGCCGCCTGGGCGGTCGGCATCTCGCGCATCTTCGTGTACCTGCGCGACGAGTACCACGGCTGCCGCGCGATGCTCGAGGCCGAGCTGGCGAAGCTGCGCGCGGCGCCGCCGTACCCCGGCACGCCCGAGATCGTGCTGCGCCGCGGCGCCGGCGCGTACATCTGCGGCGAAGAGTCGGCGATGATCGAATCGATCGAGGGCAAGCGCGGCATGCCGCGCCTGCGCCCGCCCTACGTCGCGCAGGTCGGCCTGTTCGGCCGCCCGACGCTCGAGCACAACTTCGAGACGCTGTACTGGGTGCGCGAGCTGCTCGAGAAGGGCGGCGAGTGGTTCGCCGCGCAGGGACGCCACGGCCGAAAGGGACTGCGCTCGTTCTCGGTGTCGGGTCGGGTGCGCGAGCCGGGGGTCAAGCTGGCGCCGGCGGGAATCACGGTGCAGGAGCTGATCGACGAGCACTGCGGCGGCATGCTGCCGGGGCACGCGCTCTACGCCTACCTGCCGGGCGGCGCCTCGGGTGGCATCCTGCCGGCGTCGCTGGCGAGCATCCCGCTCGACTTCGACACGTTGCAGCCCTACGGCTGCTTCATCGGCTCGGCCGCGGTCGTGGTCCTCTCCGACCACGACAGCGCCGTCGCCGCGGCTCGCAACACGATGCGCTTCTTCGAGCACGAGTCGTGCGGGCAGTGCACGCCGTGCCGCAACGGCACCGCCAAGGCCTCGCTGCTGATGGCGACCGAGCGCTGGGACCTGCCGCTGCTGGCCGACCTGTCGCTGGTGATGCGCGACGCGTCGATCTGCGGCCTCGGCCAGGCGGCGCCGAACCCGATCGACTGCGTCGTCAAGTACTTCCCCCACGAGCTCACGCCATGAACGCCCTCACGCGCCACGAGATCGCCCGGCTCGACGCGCCGGTCGTTCGCTTCGAGCTGAACGGGCGCGAGGTCGAGGCGCGCGCCGACCACACGCTGATCGAGATCGCCGACGCCGAAGGCATCGCGATTCCCCGGCTCTGCTACAAGGCCGGCCTCGACGCCGTCGGCAATTGCCGCTCGTGCATGGTCGAGATCGCCGGCGAGCGCGTGTTGGCACCGTCGTGCTGCCGCACGCCGACCGAGGGCATGAAGGTCACGACCGACAGCGAGCGCGCGCTCAAGTCGCAGAAGCTCGTCCTCGAGCTGCTCCTCGCCGACATGCCCGAGGCCGGGTACACGCGCCACAACGAAGTCGACGAGTGGGCGGCACGGCTCGGCGTCGGCAAGCCGCGCTTCGCGCCGCGCCCGGCGGTCGCTCCCGACCTGTCGCACCCGGCGATGGCGGTCAACCTGTCGGCGTGCATCCAGTGCACGCGCTGCGTTCGCGCCTGCCGCGACGAGCAGGTCAACGACGTGATCGGCCTGGCCTTCCGCGGCAACCAGGCGAAGATCGTCTTCGACATGGACGACCCGATGGGCGCGTCGACCTGCGTCGCCTGCGGCGAATGCGTGCAGGCCTGCCCGACCGGCGCGCTGATGCCGGCGCGCGACGTGGCGATGGCGGTCCCCGACAAGCAGGTCGCGTCGCTCTGCCCGTACTGCGGCGTCGGCTGCCAGCTCACATACAACGTCAAAGACAACAAGATCCTCTTCGTCAACGGCCGCGACGGGCCCGCCAACCACGAGCGGCTGTGCGTGAAGGGACGCTACGGCTTCGACTACGCGCATCACCCGCAACGGCTGCGCGTGCCGCTGATCCGCCGTGCCGACGCTCCCAAGCGGGCAGACGCGACGATGGACCCCGACCGCGTCCTCGACGTCTTCCGCGAGGCGACCTGGGAAGAGGCGCTCGAGCTCGCCGGCGGCCGGCTGGCGCAGATCCGCGACGCGCACGGCCCGAAGGCGCTCGCCGGCTTCGGCTCGGCCAAGGGCAGCAACGAAGAGGCCTACCTGTTCCAGAAGCTGGTGCGAACCGGCTTTCGCAGCAACAACGTCGACCACTGCACACGCCTGTGCCATGCGTCGAGCGTCGTCGCGCTGCTCGAAGGAATCGGCTCGGGCGCGGTCTCGAACCCGGTGATGGACGTCGCCAAGGCCGAGGTCGTCATCATCATCGGCGCCAATCCGAGCGTGAACCACCCGGTCGCGTCGAGCTGGATCAAGAACGCCGCCCACAACGGCACCAAGCTGATCCTGTGCGACCCGCGCCGCTCTGAGCTGACGCGCCACGCGCATCGCTTCCTGCAGTTCAAGCCCGACACCGACGTCGCGCTGCTCAACGCGATGATGCACGTCATCGTCGCCGAGGATCTCGTCGACGCCGCGTTCATCGCCAGCCGGACGATCGGCTACGACGAGCTGCGCGCCAACGTCGCCGGCTACAGCCCGGAGGCGATGGCGCCGATCTGCGGCATCGACGCCGAGACGATCCGCTACGTCGCGCGCCTGTACGCGACGTCGCGCGCGTCGATGATCCTCTGGGGCATGGGCATCTCGCAGCACGTCCACGGCACCGACAACGCGCGCTGCCTGATCGCGCTCTCGCTGATGACCGGGCAGATCGGCCGCCCCGGCACCGGGCTGCACCCGCTGCGCGGCCAGAACAACGTCCAGGGCGCGTCCGACGCGGGCCTGATCCCGATGATGTTCCCCGACTACCAGCACGTGTCGAGCGCCGCCGTGCGCTCGCGCTTCGAAGGCGCGTGGGGCCTGGCCGCGGGGACGCTCGACGAGCGTCCCGGCCTGACGGTGGTCGAGGTCATGCACTCGATCAAGGCCGGCGGCGTGCGCGGCATGTACGTGATGGGCGAGAACCCGGCGATGTCGGACCCCGACGCGAACCATGCGCGCGAATCGCTCGCGCTGCTCGAGCACCTCGTCGTCCAGGACATCTTCTTCACCGAGACGGCGTACCTGGCCGACGTGATCCTGCCGGCGAGCGCCTTCCCCGAGAAGACCGGCACCTTCACCAACACCGATCGCCTCGTGCAGATGGGCCGGCAGGCGATCGACCCGCCCGGCGACGCGCGCCAGGACCTCTGGATCATCCAGCAGATCGCCAGGCGCATGGGGCTGCCGTGGCGCGACGACCCGGCCTCGGTCGTGTTCGACGAGATGCGCCACACGATGCCGAGCATCGCCGGCATCACCTGGGAGCGGCTCGAGCGCGAGCATGCCGTCACCTATCCGTGCACGAAGGAAGGCGACCCGGGCGACCCGGTCGTCTTCACCGACACCTTCCCGCGCGAGGGCGGCAAGGCCCGTTTCGTTCCGGCCGACATCATCAGCGCCGACGAGCGCCCCGACGCCGAGTACCCGATGGTGCTGATCACCGGCCGCCAGCTCGAACACTGGCATACCGGCAGCATGACGCGGCGTACCGCTGCGCTCGACGCGCTCGAGCCCGACCCGGTCGCGCTCGTTCACCCGCTCGACCTCGCGGCCCTCGGCGGCCAGCCGGGCGACGTCGTGACGATCGAGTCGCGGCGCGGCGAGGTGGTGCTCTTCGCGCGCGCCGACGACAGCTCGCCGCGCGGCGCGGTGTTCGTTCCCTTCTGCTACTACGAGGCCGCGATCAACCGCCTGACCAACGCGGCGCTCGACCCGTTCGCCAAGATTCCGGAGTTCAAGTACTGCGCCGTGCGCGTCACGCTCGGCGGCACGCTGGCGGCGCAGACGAGCTTCGGCGGCGGCCAGGTGCTGGCGAAGACGCGGGCTGACGCGGCTCATCCATCGGCGATGGCCGAGGGTGAGCCAAGAAGCTTCTGACTTTCGTCGTCAGCTGCCGGGCCGCGGCGGCACGGGGCGCAGCAGCAGGCCGGTGGTCGAGACCATGAGCTCGAGCTCGCCCGGCTGGGCCACGGGCACGTACGACGCCGAGCCGTACTCGGCGTCGAAGAAATCGGCGAGCGGCAGGCGCCTGCCGAGCGAGACGAGATCGATCAGCGCCGGCGTGCCGATCGCATAGACGGTGCGCCGGGCGGTGTTCTCCTGCTCGAGCGTGCGGTAGCGCCCGGCGATGCGGTCGAGCCGGTACGAGGTGTGCAGGCCGAGTCGGTTGGCGAGCGGCGTCCACTTGACGATGTGGCCGTCGATGTAGATGTCGTCGCCGGCGAGGTCGTAGGTCTCGACGCGGCCGTCGGCGAAGGTGACCGTCGCGTCGTAGCGCTGCAGGCCGCTCGGAACGACCTTGATTCGCGCCGCCGTCTCCTCCTTCGTCAGCGCCTGCATGCCCTGGATGCCGAGCGAGAAGAGCGCGAGCACGGCGCCGACGACGAGCAGGACGAGCGAGACGAGGGCGCGGAAGACGAAGCGGAAGAGCCGCGCGCGCGCCAGCGCGGCGAACGCCGAGAAGCCGACCGCGAAGCCGACGATGCCGAGCAGGGCGGCGATGGCGATCAGCATGGAGCTTCCGTCAGGCGACGGCGGCGAGCTCGACGTCGAGGCCGGACTCGGCCACGGCGCGCAGGAGAACGTCGCGCGCGCCCGGGTTCTCGGCCCGAGCGTGGTACGCCGTCAGCAGCGCGTGCTTGAGCGCCGACTGCGCGCCGCCGGGCTGCAGCCCGGCCCAATGGAGGAGGCGATGCGCGTCGAAGGTATTCCAGACGCGCGGCCGCTCGCCGAAGGTGAAGCCGACCGCCGCGCCGCGCTCGCGGATGACGGCGCGGTTCTTCGCGAGTTGCTCGGGCGGGGCGCCGTACTTGCGCGAGAGGTGCTCGGTGGCGTCCTCGCCCTCGGCCGGCATCGCCGGGTTGAGCTCGAAGGGCTGGAAATGCACCTCGACGTCGACCGCGTCGCCGAGCCGCTCGAGGGCGCGGTCGAGGGACCAGAGGCCGACCGCGCACCACGGGCAGGCGACGTCGGAGACGAAATCGATCTTCATCGGCATAGGATTGTGCATCGCAGTCTAGCGACCGGGGTCGCGCTTTCTGCCTCGGGCGCAATCGGTTACGAAGGTCTTTCGGGCGCGGCGCCGGGGCGGCGCGGCCGCTCCCTAGAATGTTCGCCTCCCTCGCCACTGGACCCTCCTGATGACCTCCGGCGTCATCCGCATTCGCGGAGCCCGACAGCACAACCTCAAGAACCTCGACCTCGACATCCGCACGGGCGAAATGACCGTCGTGACCGGGCCGAGCGGATCGGGCAAGTCGAGCCTGGTCTTCGACACGCTGTACGCCGAGGGCCAGCGCCGCTACGTCGAGACCTTCAGCGCCTACGCGCGCCAGTTCCTCGAGCGGATGGATCGCCCGGCGGTCGACAAGGTCGAGGGCGTGCCGCCGGCGATCGCGATCGACCAGACCAACCCGGTGCGCAGCTCGCGCTCGACGGTCGGCACGATGACCGAGCTGAACGACCACCTCAAGCTGCTCTTCGCCCGTGCTTCCGAACTCTTCGATCGCCAGAGCGCGCAACGCGTCCGGCACGACAGCCCGGAGACGATCCATGCCGAGCTGATGCGGCGCACCCAGGGCGAAGATCCGCGGCTGGTCGTGACTTTTCCGGTCGAACTGCCCGCCAACACGAGCGCTGCCGAAATCGAGCAGTGGTTGTCCGCGAGCGGGTACACGCGGGTCCAGGCCGAGCGCGACGTCGCGTCGCCGACAGGGCCGCGCAAGGTCCTCGACGTCGTCGCCGACCGCTTCCGCATCCAGGGGATCGAGAAGGCGCGCGCCGTCGAAGCCATCGAGACGGCGCTCAAGCGCGGCAGCGGCCGCGTCAACGTGTACGTGCTGCCCGCGGCGGGCGAAGCCGAAGGCGAGGCCGTGACGCCTTCGCTCTGGCGCTTCTCGACCGGCCTGCATTGCCCCGAGAGCGACTTGCGCTACGCCGATCCGCAGCCGGCGCTGTTCTCGTTCAACTCGGCCTATGGCGCGTGCGAGACCTGCCGCGGCTTCGGCCGCGTGATCGGCGTCGACTACGGCCTCGTCATTCCGGACCCGCGCAAGACGCTGCGCTCGGGCGCGATCAAGACGATCCAGACGCCGGCCTGGAAGGAACAGCAGGTCGACCTGATGAAGTACGCCGGCGAGGCCGGCATCCCGCGCGACACCGCCTGGATGCACCTCACCGAGGGCCAGCGCGACTGGGTCATCAACGGCTCGCCGAACTGGAACGGCAAGTGGAACAAGCAGTGGTACGGCATCAAGCGCTTCTTCGGGTATCTCGAATCGAAGGCCTACAAGATGCACATCCGCGTCTTGCTGTCGAAGTACCGGAGCTACACGCCGTGTCCCGTCTGCGGTGGCGCGCGGTTGAAGACCGAGGCGCTGTTGTGGCGTCTGGGCAGCAAGGCCGACGCCGACGCCGTGCTGCCGGCCGAGGCCCGCTTCATGCCGCGCCGCGTCGCCTGGGCGCGCGGGCAGCTCGAGGCCTTGCCCGGCCTGACGGTGCACGACTTGATGATGCTGCCGATCGCGCGCATCCGCCGCTTCTTCGACGGCGTCGCGCTGGCGAGCGGCCTGCTCGACGACGCCTTGAAGCTGCTCCTCGACGAGATCCGCACGCGCCTCAAGTATCTGTGCGACGTCGGCATCGGCTACCTCACGCTCGACCGGCAGAGCCGCACGCTCTCGGGCGGCGAGGTCCAGCGCATCAACCTGACGACCGCCCTCGGCACCTCGCTGGTCAACACGATGTTCGTGCTCGACGAGCCGTCGATCGGCCTGCATCCGCGCGACATGAGCCGCATCATCGAGGCGATGCAGCGGTTGCGCGATGCCGGCAACACGCTGGTGGTGGTGGAGCACGACCCGGCCGTGATGCTCGCGGCCGATCGCCTGATCGACATGGGTCCGGGCCCGGGCGAGCGCGGCGGCCGGATCGTCTTCGACGGCACGCCCGACGAGATCCGCGGCGCCGACACCTTGACCGGCGCCTATCTCGGTGCACGCAAACACGTCGGGATGGGCATCAAGCGCCTGGTCAGCGATGCGACGCCGCGGCTCATCGTCGAAGGGGCGCGCGACCACAACCTGCAGAACGTCACGGTCGAGTTTCCGCTGCGCCACCTGGTCTGCGTGACCGGCGTCTCCGGCTCCGGCAAGAGCACGCTGATGCACGACGTGCTTTTCCCGGCGCTGGCGCGCCACTTCGGCAAGGCGACCGAGACGCCGGGCGAATTCGACCGCCTGCTCGGCGCCGACTGGCTCGGCGATGCGGTGTTCGTCGACCAGTCGCCGATCGGCAAGACCGCGCGCTCGAATCCGGCGAGCTACGTCGGCGCGTTCGACGAGATCAGGAAGCTCTTCGCACAGGCGCCCCTCGCGCTGCAGCGCGGCTACGGCGCGAGCATGTTCAGCTTCAACGCCGGCGACGGCCGTTGCCCGACCTGCGGCGGCTCGGGCTTCGAACATGTCGAGATGCAGTTCCTCTCTGACGTGTACCTTCGCTGCCCCGATTGCGATGGCCGGCGCTACCGCACCGAATTGCTCGACGTCAAGATCGACCGGCGCCTGCCCGGCGACGTGACGCGCGACCTGAGCGTGGCCGATGTGCTCGAGCTCACCGTCAGCGAAGCGGTGCAGCTCTTCCGCGACGACCGCGAGGTGCTGCGCGTGCTGCAGCCGATCGTCGATGTCGGCCTCGAATACGTGAAGCTGGGCCAGCCGGTGCCGAC
>JADGRJ010000211.1 GCA_017881025.1 Rhizobacter sp.
GCCGTTGCCGGCCATCGTCACGATGCCATCGACAAGGTCGGTCGGTGCCTGCGGCGTGGGCAGCGGGTTCCAGCGCAGCTGGTTGGGCGTGGAAGGCAAGGTGGCGAAGTTGCTGACGATTCGTCCGGCTTCCATCCGTTCGAACGGCTTGTGCATCGCCGATGGCCGGATGCGATAGAGCCACGAGCGTCGGTTGTCGGCACGCGGTGCCGTGAAGGCAGTGCCGCTGAGTTGCTCCGCATACAGGCCGTAGGGCGCTCGCTGCGGCGAGTTGCGGCCGACCGGCAGCGCACCGGGCAGGCACTCGGTCGCGAACGAGTTGCCGAAGCCGCTTTGATAGGCCGGCGTCTCGACGCTCATCGCACACCTCCGCGCGCCGCTTGCATGGCCTGCTGGAGCACATCGAGCGAGCCGATGTGATTGGCCAGCAGCAGCACCAGGCGTGCATTGAGTGCATGGCTCTCGGCGTCGTCGAGGTCTCTGTGCGTCTCGATCAAGGCCTCGTAGAAGTCGTCCGGCGACTCGAGGTGGGGTGTGGTGATCAATTCCATGAACGTGGCTCCTTCAGGCGATGGCCAGGGCGCGCTTGACGGCGCTCTTGACCTGGGCGGCGGTCGGCTTGCGCCAGCGTGCGCAAACGTGCTGGTCGGGACGGAACAGGTAGACGCTGCCGGGGCGCAGGTCGTAGCGCTGGGTCAGCGCACCGTCCTTGTCGATCAGGTCCGCATCACTTGCGTTCGAGCTGATCGCGACGCGCAGAACCTTCACGGGCGCCTCCAGGCCGTCGAGGTCCTGGATGGAACGGGCCAGTGCGTCGTTCTCGGCGCCTTCGGCGACGAGCGCGGTGAAGCCGCTGCCGAGCTCGCGCAGCAGCCAGCCGCTGCTGCCATCGGGCCGCGTGATCGGCGCGTCGGCAGCGGCCGCGCCGGGCACCATGCGGCCCGCGAACGATTCGGCGTCGGGTGTGTTCAGCGTCGATGCGTGAAGCGTCGCCGGCACCGACAGGCGACCGCTGTTCACGAGCGTGCGGGCGAACAGCTGGGTCTTCGACAACTCCAGCACGGCATCGCGGAACAGCCGGCTGATTTCGCTCTTCGGCGTGATGAAGTCGGTGGCGCGGGTCGAATTGCGGATGTTCTCGTCGGCGGCGTATTCGCGCTCGTCGGCATAGGTGTCGAGCAACGCATCGGGCGCCTGGCCGGCGAGCACGCCCGCGAGCTTCCACGCCAGGTTCTCGGCATCCTGAACGCCGGAGTTCGCACCGCGCGCACCGAACGGCGAGACGCCGTGGGCCGAGTCGCCGGCGAAGATCACCCGGCCATGGCGGAACCGGTCCATGCGCAGGCATGCGAAGGTGTAGACGCTGGCCCATTCGAGTTCGAATTCGGCGTCCTTCATCGTCGAGTGCGCGAGCAGCGCCTTGACGCGCGGGATGATGTTCTCGGGCTTCTTCTCCTCGTCCGGATTTGCGTCCCAGCCGAGCTGGAAGTCGATGCGCCAGACGCCGTCGGGCTGGCGATGCAGCAACACGCTCTGGTTCGGGTGGAACACCGGATCGAACCAGAACCAGCGCTCGGCCGGGCCGTCGTATTTCATCTTCACGTCGGCGATCAGGAAGCGATCCCGGAAGATGCGGCCCTTGCTCTCCTGGCCGATGAGCTGGCGCATCGCCGAACGGCCTCCGTCGCACGCGGCGACGTAGTCGGCCTCGAGCCGATAGGGGCCGTCCGGCGTCTCGACGGTCAGCGTGACGTGATCGTCGTGCTGCTCGACGCCGGCCACCGTGTTCTTCCAGCGCAGGTCGATCAGCGGGAGCTGTGCGGCGCGCTCGGCGAGATAGCCTTCGACGTAGTATTGCTGCAGGTTGACGAAGGCCGGGCGCGCATGTCCGGCCTCGGGCAGCAGGTCGAAGGCGTAGACCTGCTCCTGTTTGAAGAACACCCTGCCCACGTTCCACGACACGCCCTTGTCGACCATGCGGTCGCCGCAGCCGAGGCGGTCGAAGATCTCCAGCGTGCGCTTTGCAAAGCAAATGGCGCGTGAGCCGGTGGACAACGTGTTGTCGTTGTCGAGCAGCACGACCGGGATCTCGCGCTGCGCGAGGTCGATCGCCAGTGCCAGACCGACGGGTCCCGCGCCGACGACGACCACCGGGCGGCGCACCGGCTTCGCGGCATCCTGATCGGGGTGGCGCGTGTAGTCGAATACCAGTTTCTGGTAGTCGACGTCAGCCCCCTTGCGCGCGGCAAGCTCGTTGAGTTGCATGACTTTGTCTCCTGGTGGCGCCGCTGTGAAACGTCATGGGCGCCTGGGTGGCGCTGCCTTCAGCTAAAGGCAGCAGTCGGATTGATGAACAGGTGGTTCAGCCCTCGAGCGTCTCCCACATCTGGCGGTCGCGTTCGGCAGTCCAGATGCGTGGGTCGGGAAACTGGGTGGCCTCGTCGTAGCAGCGCGTCACGTCGAACGGCATGCAGTGGTCGAAGATGACCCAGTGGCCGTACTTGGGCTTGAGCTTGGCAAAGGTGTCCTTATAGACAGCGTTCAAGTCCTTGCCTGCTGCGACGCCGGCTTCGACGCTGGCGCGTACGTCGGCGATGAAACCGCCGGTGGCTTTGAGCCCGGCGGCCACCTGCTCCTCGCCGACTAGCGCCGGTCCGCGGCCCGGCACCAGCGCGACGGGCTTCAGCGCCGCGACGTTTTCCAGTGTCTGCGGCCAGTCCTTGAAGTAAGCGTCGCCGGCATACGGAGTGGCATCGAACTCGACCAGGTCGCCGCTCAGCAGCACGCGGTCCTGCGGTAGCCAGACAACCGTGTCGCCCTTAGTGTGTCCGCGGCCCAGCTGAAGCAGTTGCACTTCGAGCTTACCCAGCCACAGCGTCATCTTCTTGTTGAACGTGATCGTCGGCCAGGTCACGCCCGCCGGCACGCTCTCGACATCGCGGAACAGGCGCGGGAAGCGGCCGATCTCGCTCGCCTTGTCCTGCTCGCCGCGCTCGACGATCAGGTCGTAGGTGTCCTGGCTCGCGATGATCTGCTGCGGCGCGTAGGCACTCGCGCCGAGCACGCGCACTGCGTGGTAGTGGGTCATCACGACGTACTTGATCGGCTTGTCGGTGACCTCGCGGATGCGGCGGATCACGTCTTGCGCCATCGCCGGCGTGGCCTGCGTGTCGGCCACCAGCACGGCGTCGTCGCCAATGATGATGCCGGTGTTCGGATCGCCTTCGGCGGTGTACGCATAAGCATGGTCCGAGAGCTTGGTGAAGCTGACTTGCTTCTCGTCGAGGTCGGCCTGTGAAGCGAATTTCTTGGGGCTGTTCATTCAGTCTCCTGTGGGTAGAAAGAGTTTGTCAGTAACAAACGCGTTTGCATAATAGAACAGTGATTTGTCCTTGTCAAACACATTTGCATGGTGCAAACTAGGCGTTTTCCCTAGGTACAACCGCGCTGGAGCGGTTGCGCAAGAGCGACGCTCTCTCTTTGCAGTTGGCAAATTCGTTCGCCGTAGGCAAAATTCTGTGATGCAAAAGAGAGACGCCATGAGCAGTAGCCCCCTCGAAGAAACCCCGGCAAAGGAAGACAAGGAGCAACGTGCTGTTCAATCGATCGAGGTGGGCGGGCGCTTGCTGCTCGCGTTGGCCAATAGCCAAACTCCCCTGACGCTGCGGGACCTGTCGAGCCAGGCCAACCTGCCGCCTTCCCGCGCGCATCCATACCTCGTGAGCTTCGGCAAACTCAAGCTGATCGAGCAGGAGCCCGAGACCGGTCGCTACGCGCTAGGGCCCGCGGCTTTGCAGCTGGGTTTGACATGTCTGCATCAGCTCGATCCCGTTCGCGCCGCCCTGCCTGTTGCACAGCAACTTGCAGCATCGACCGGTCATGCCGTGGCATTGGCCGTGTGGGGCAATTTCGGGCCAACCATCATCCGGATGATTGACGCTCGCGAACCGCTGCATGTCTCGATGCGCGCCGGCACCGTGATGTCGATTCTTGGCACCGCCACCGGTCGCGCGTTCGCTGGTGTGCTACCCGTCGATCGCATCGAGAAGGCCATGGCCGTGGCACTTGGAGATCCGGAGGGACAGAAGACGCCGCTACTCAAGACGAAGTCCAGGGCACTGCGAGAGGCCATTGCCGAGATTCGAGACCACGGTGTTGCGCGGGCCGAGGGACGGCCGATTCCTGGCGTCAACGCGTTCAGTGCGCCCGCCTTCGATCACGAAGGCGAACCCGCCATCGTTATCACGGCGCTCGGGCACCAAGACTACTTTTCGGCCGACTGGAACTCTGGCGCTGCGCAGGCGGTTCGAGATGCCGCTGCCGAGATTTCCGGCCGTCTCGGTTGGCGGGCGCCCAATTCGCAAACCCGTAGGAACCGCGAGTCGCAGATTCCGCCCAATATGCGGGGGGACTTATCGCGGGAGTAACGATGATCTCTTTGCGGATGGGTTGATCGTTTCGTGTGTCAGCTTTGCCGCGATGAATCCGTTGGTGCGAATGTTGGTGATGGGTCGACCTGAGACAGCCACGCCGTCGATTTGACCAGCGGTTAGCTGTCGTCCAAGTTGAGCGGCCCGATACCCGCTGACCGCGACAGGCAGTGCCCGGCCACTTGCGGGTACTCCTGAACGTCCGGTTCAGGCGCCTTGACCTGTGTCTCGCATCTGCTGCGAGCCATCCAAGACATCGCATCCAAGACATGTTGACACCCTGAGGTGGGCGCCCGGAAGCAACCGCCATCAAGGGCTATGGCGGCGCGCCGCTCGGTTCTCGACCCTGGAGCACCACAGTTTCACAGTTTCGAGATGAGCGGCTGTTGGAACGCCCTTTCCTTCGCGAGTTCGCCTGCGGCTTGATGTCGCTCAAGAGGGCCCGGCTCCCGCGCGCGGATAGTCTTCAACGAAGAGAGCGAGCGATGGTGGCCGTGATGAGTGCTGGCGTTTGTCGGGGGTTTCCCGCACGGTGCCGCACGGCCGGGACCGGCCAAGAAAGGGCAGGGCCGACTCGATGAAACTTCCCTGGAAACCCCTGGCACCGATCGCGGTGGCGATCGTCTTGGCCCTGCTGCCGGCGCCTGCGGGCTTGGCGCCGCACGCTTGGTACTTCTTTGCCCTGTTCGCCGGCGTCATCGTCGGCTTGATGCTTGAGCCGCTGCCCGGTGGTGCCATCGGCCTCATCGGCGTCACACTGGTCACGGTGCTCGCGCCCTGGGTGCTCTTCGCGCCGGCCGAGCTGGCCAAGCCGGGCTTCAAGCCGGCCAACGCGGCGCTCACCTGGGCGTTGTCGGGCTTCTCCAACGGCACCGTGTGGCTGATCTTCGGCGCGTTCATGTTCGCGCTCGGCTACGACAAGACGGGACTCGGCCGGCGCATCGCGCTCGTGCTGGTCAAGAAGATGGGCCGGCGCACGCTGACGCTGGGCTATGCGGTGTCGGTGGCGGACACGATTCTGGCGCCATTCACGCCGTCCAATACCGCGCGCAGCGGCGGCACGATCTACCCCGTGATCCGCAACCTGCCTATGCTCTACGGCTCGAAGCCGGACGACCCGTCGGCACGCAAGATCGGCTCCTACATCATGTGGGTTGCGATCGCGACGACATGCGTCACGAGTTCGATGTTCCTGACCGCTCTGGCCCCCAACCTGCTGGCGGTGGAGTTGGTGAACAAGACCTCGAAGGTCGCGATCGGCTGGACCGAGTGGTTCATCGCCATCGCACCTGTGGGCATCGCGTTGCTGATCCTGATTCCGCTGCTCACCTACTGGATCTATCCGCCCGAGATCAAGTCGGGCGACGAGGTGCCGAACTGGGCCGCCGGCGAGCTGGACAAGATGGGCGGCTTCTCGGTGCGCGAGATCACACTCGCGGTGCTGGTCGTGATCGCGCTGCTCCTGTGGATCTTCGGCGGCGACTTCATCAACCCGACCACGGCCGCGTTGGTCGTGATCTCGCTGATGCTGCTCACGCGGGTCGTCACCTGGGACGACATGATGAAGAACTCGACGGCGTGGAACACGCTGGCTTGGTTCGCGACGCTGGTGGCCTTGGCCGACGGGCTGAACAAGGTCGGGTTCGTCAAATGGTTCGCCGACTCGGTGGCGGCGCACATGACCGGGTTCTCGCCGTTCACGGCGATGATCGTGCTGGTGCTGGTCTTCTACTTCACGCACTACCTTTTCGCAAGCGTCACCGCGCACGTCACGGCGCTGCTGCCGGTCATGCTGGCGGTGGGCTCCACGATCCCGGGCATCGACATGCCGATGTTCGCTTTGCTGCTGTGCCTGACACTGGGCGTCATGGGCATCCTGACGCCGTACGCGACAGGGCCGAGCCCGGTCTACTACGGCTCGGGCTACCTGCCGAGCAAGGACTACTGGCGGCTGGGTGCGATCTTCGGCGTGCTGTACATCGTCGTGCTGCTCGTCGTCGGGCTGCCCTGGCTGGCGATGATCCGTTGATCGCGGCGTCACGACGGCGCGAAAGGGTGGCCCGGCGTTTACGCCTGGGGGCGTTGCGCGAGTGCTCTTCAACCGACCCCGACCCCGCCCGAGCCGGCGCCGGACAGGGCAGCGGGCGGGTGTCGCCACAGACGGCTGGCCGCGCTCGGGCGCCGCGATGGAGCCTGACGGTGCAAGGCACGATGCCGAGGGAGGCGGACTTCAATCAGAGACTGTGCGCCGACATGCAGGGTTTCAGCCTGCACGCCGCTGTGCGCTGCCGCGCCGGCGACCGCCAAGCGCTCGAGCAGCTGTGCCGCTGCATCACCCGCTCGGCGCTGGCCAACGAGCGGGTGCATTGCAACGCCGCCGGGCAAGTCGTGCTCAGGCTGAAGACGCCCTGGCGCGACGGCACCACGCACTTCGTGATGTCGCCGCCGGAGTTCATGCACTGGCTGGCTGCGACTGTTCTTCGCCCACCCCGACCTGCCGCCGAGTTGATTGCGGGACGCCGGATCGAGCGACAGCTTCGCGGCGACGAATTCGGGTCAATGGATGTCGACTGAGGGTCGGACCTTGCCTGCCACCCAACCGAACTCGGCGCCCGGAACCTGTCATCCGAATTGATGGGCCGGCCAGGTGACGTTCGCCTTTGACGCTCCCG
>JADGRJ010000425.1 GCA_017881025.1 Rhizobacter sp.
TCCGCGCGCGGCGTCGTCAGCAGCCACTGCACCATCGGCACGACGAACGCAACCGTCTTGCCGGTGCCCGTTTGGGCGCACGCGATGAGATCGTGGCCGGCGAGCGCGAGCGGAATCACCGCCGACTGAACCGGACGGGTGTCGCTGAATCCCAGGTCGCGGATGCCCTCGAGCAGCCGCGGATCGAGATTGAGCGAGGCGAAGGAGACCGGCTCCGTGTCGCACGGGGTCGGCTCGAGCGCCGGCGATTGGGACGACTCCGGACGGGACGCGTGTGTCTTGGGGCCGCCGTGTGAGCGCCCGCGGGGCGGACGGCGGCTGTGGCGCTGGGGATGTCGGCTGTTCGTGGTATTGGAATTCAAACCGTCTCTGGCTAGCGTGCGCGGAAGGTGATGATGCCCCGGACCGGATCATACGGCGAGACGCCGACGGTCACGCGATCTCCTGGAACCACCTTGATGCGGAAGCGGCGCATGCGGCCGCTGAGCTGGGCGAGCACTTCGTGGCCGGCGTCGCACTGCACGCGGTAAAGACCGCCGCTGTGAACGGCGACCACGGTGCCTTGCATGTCAATCAGATCGTCCTTGCTCAAACTGCTAGCGGTCCTTTCATTACAAACAAGTATTGTGCCACATCTGGCACATTACCGCCAGTCAGCTCACCGCTTACCGCCAGTGGCCTTCGACGAGGTACCAGCCGCGGCGCTCTCGCACCCAGCGGGCGGGCACCCAGACTGCGCGTGCCCGAGGCGGGAGCATCCAGCGGCCGGGGGCCCACACGTATGCGCCGCCGTTCCACATGTGATAGCCGGGCACCCAGATGTAGCCCGGTCCTGGCGCGCCGATGCGCATTTCGACGATGGGCGCCGGCGGGCCGACGCGAACGTACAGCCGGCCGCGAGGCGCCGCGCATGCGGGCGTCACCAGAATAAAGCCGGCAAGCAGAAGTATTCCCAGGGCGGTGTGACAGAACTGTCGTGGTGTCATGTTCTAACCTCCATATTGCGCTGGCGGTCATCTTCGACATCCGCCACATATGCATAGACCGTCCCATCGGCCGCCAGGTTGAATGTCCTTGTTTCCTTTTACAATTTCCGTACGGCGGCTTCAACCTGCTTCGCCAGCGCGTCGTAATCGTCGCCGCTCAGCCGAAGCGGCGCACCGAAGATCACGCGGACGCGGCCGGCCCGGGCCATGTGCCACCCGACGCCGAGCACGTTGTTCAACCCGGTGAGCCGCACCGGTACGACCGTCGCCCCGAGCCGTGACGCGATCATCCCGATGCCCGGCCGAAAGGTGCCGATGTCACCGGTTTCCGATCGCTGTCCTTCCGGAAAGATCAGCACCGACGTGCCGTCGCCGAGCACCTCGCCGATGTAGCGCAGCGTCTGTCGCGCGCCGGCTTCGCGCTGCGGCAGCGGGAACGCATTGAAGAAGAGCACCGCGAGGTAGTACTCGAGGCTGCTCCTGAACCATGCGCCGCGCGAGTGCTCGGCCGGAAAGAAATGCGCGGCGAACATCTCCTTGCCCATCGCCGGCGCCAGCCGGTAGCGCCAGCGCGCCGGCAGCGCCGCCATGATGACGGGGCCGTCCATGAAGCTCTGATGGTTGGCGGCGAAGATCACCGGCCCTTCGAGATCGCGGAGGTGTTCGCGCCCTTCGACGCGCAGCCATGCGAACAGGCGCGCGATCGGTAGAATCCACGTCGGCAGGCTGACGCGGCGGATCGCGCGCGCCGGCCAGGCGCGCGTCCACGAGGGAAAGTCCACCGGTTCGGCTGGCGCCAGGTCGCTCGTCGTCGCGCGCGTCACGAGCGCGCGCAGCTGGCCGATGTCGCGCGCGCCGGCGAACGCGCTCTCGTCGATCCGCGTCTGGAACGTGTCTTCGAGCGCCACCATCAGCTCTACGCGTTCGAGCGAGCTCAAGCCGAGCTCGTCGATCGTCGTCGCCGCCGAGAGATCGCCGCGGCCCGCGTATTTGGCGACGAGCGCCGCCAGCGCATCGCCGGAAGGCCCCGCCGGCCGCGGCGCCGCGCCGGTCCGTACCCATTCGCCGATCGCCGCGCGCTTCAGCTTGCGTGTGCCGTCGGTGCGCGGAAGCTCGCCGTCGGGCCAGACGAGCGCGCGCCGAATCTTCTGATGATTCTCGAGCTCCGCGTTCGCCTGCCGTGCGACATCGTCCGGATCGACGCCCGGATCGACGACGAGCACGGCGTGGACACGCTCTTCACCGTCCGTGGAGACGCCCACCACCGCCGAATCGCGGACGCCCGGAATGTGATTGATGATGCGCTCGACGTCCTCGGGGAACACGTTCAGCCCCTCGGGCGTCACGATCATTTCTTTCTTGCGCCCGCGGATGAAGAGTTGCCCGTCGGGCGCGATCTCACCGATGTCGCCCGTGTGGAACCAGCCGCCTTCGAACGCGCTCGCGGTCTCGGCGGGGGCGTTGAAATAGCCGGTCGTCACGTTCTCGCCGCGCACCAGAATCTCGCCGTCCTCCGCGATCTTGACCTCGACGCCCGCAATCGCCTTGCCGACCGAGCCCCTCTTCGTCCCGAATGGATTATTGAGCGTGACAATCGGCGCCGTTTCCGTGAGCCCATACCCTTGCACGACGACAAAGCCGAGCTCGCCCCAGAACGATTCCAGCTCGCCTTCGAGCGGCGCGGCGCCGACGACGAAGCTCCAGAATTTCCAGCCGAAGAGGCGATGGATGTGCCGGTAATGCCACCATCGCCGCACCCAGTGTCTTTTCGGCGGCTTCGCGCCAGGCTGCGCCTCGGCGGCGTCCTGAGGGGTGGCACGCTCCACGTACTCCTTCAGCACGTCGAGAATCTTCGGCACCGACACCAGCACCGACACGCGCCGGCTCTTGATCTGCGTCACGATGTCGACCGGGTTGAACCCGCGCATGAAGACCACCGTCCCCGCCAGCATCGGGGGAACGAAGGTAGCCATCGCCTGCCCGAACATGTGGCTGAGCGGCAGGAGGTTCAGAAAGCGGAGGGGCAGAAAGGGCTTCGCCCACTTGCGATATTTGATCACCTCGCGTTCGACCGGAACGATGTTCGCGAGGATGTTGCGGTGCGTGATGAGGACGCCCTTGGGCTCGGCGGTGGCGCCCGAGGTGAAGATGATTTCCGCGACGTCGTCGCGGCTGATCGCGACCTCCGGCGGCGTCGCGCCGCGCCCGTCGAGCTGCCAGTCGAGCTGATCGAGCGGCCACACCGGCGTCGACACGCCGGGTGCCATCCGCGGCACGTCCTGCCCGATGAGCATCAGCTTGGCGGCGACGATGCGGCTGACGCGCGCGAGAAAATCGGGCGACGCGCGGTAGTCGATCGGCACGACGACGATGCCGCCGAGGAGACATCCCCAGAAGGCGCCGATCCATTCCGGGCGGTTCTCGCTCCAGAAGATGACCTTGTCGCCCTTCCGCAGCCCTGCCTCGTGGAGGCGTGCCGCGAATCCGGCGGCGGCGCGCCCGACCTGATCGTAGGAATAGCTGCGGCTGCGGAACCCATCGTCGTACACGAGGAACGGGCCCCGCGTGCGGGCGAGGTCGCGGAAGAAGTCGATGAGCGTGTCGCGGGCCACGAGTGAATTATGATGTAAGCTGTTACGCTTCGCATGCGCATCTTTCTCACCGGCGCGACCGGTTACATCGGCGGCCCCGTGCTCGACGCGCTCGTCCGCGGCGGGCACGATGTGACGGCGCTCGTCCGCGACAACGAAAAGGCGCGGCGCGTCAAGGCGCGCGGCGGGCATCCGGTGATCGGCAACCTGGCCGACCCGGAACCGTTTCGCGGCAGCGCCGACGCGCAGGACGGGTACGTGCACGCCGCGTTCGATTTCGCCTCGGGCAAGGGCCCCGCGATCGAGCGCGCGGCGCTCGAGACGATCATCGCGGCGGCGAAGCGGCCGCGGACGGCCGGGTCGACGGCGCCCGCCAAGCGGTTCGTGATCTATACCTCCGGGGTCTGGATTCTCGGCAGGACGCCGGAACCGGCCGGCGAGGACGCGCCGATCAACCCCATCGCGATGGCGTCGTTCCGCCCGGCACACGAGCAGCTCGTGCTCGAAGCCGCGGACGATCACCTGCGGACGATCGTCGTGCGCCCCGGCGTCGTCTACGGCGGCGGCGGTGGGATGGTCGGCGACATGTTCAAGTCGGCGACCAACGGCTTGGTCCGCGTCGTGGGAGACGGCAACAATCACTGGCCGCTCGTCTACGATCGCGACCTGGCGGACCTCTACGCGAAGCTGGCCGTAAACATCGACGCATCAGGCATTTACCACGCCAACGACGAGGGCGACGAGCGGGTCAACGACCTCGTGTCGGCGATTGCGCCCTACGTGCCGGTGCGGCCCGATGTCCGAAACGTGCCGATCGACGAAGCACGGACGAAGATGGGGCCGTTCGCCGACGCGCTCGCGCTCGATCAGCTCGTGCGAAGCCCGCGCGCGCATGCGCTCGGGTGGGCGCCGACGCTGCATTCGGTGGCCGGCAACGCCGCGCGGCTGCTCGAAGAGTGGCGCGCCGCAAGGAATTAGGAAGTCAGAATTAGGAATTAGGAATTAGGAATTCAATTATGCGTCTCAACGTTACCGTGATCGCGCTCGTTGCTCTCTCGGCGCTGTCCGCGCCGCGCGTGTTCGCGCAGGCAGATCCCCACGCCGGCCACATGATGGAGAAGCCGCAAGCGGCGGTGCCGTCGCCGAACAACATGAAGCTGCCCGCGGATGAAGAAGGCGCGAAAGCGCGCCTGAGTGCATCCCCGCGGCACAGCGAGTGGGTGAAGGTCGAGGTCAGCGGTGGCACGCCGGTGAACACGTTCGTCGTGTATCCGGAGCGCCGCGACAAGGCGCCGGTCGTCGTCGTGATTCAGGAGATCTTCGGCCTCAGCGACTGGATTCGCGGCGTGGCCGATCAGCTTGCGGCCGAAGGGTTCATCGCGGTCGCGCCCGACCTGCTGTCGGGGCACGGGGCGAATGGCGGGGGGACAGAAGCGTACCCGACGCGCGACGACGTCACGAAGGCGGTGATGAGCCTGCCGCAGCCGGAGATGACCGCGCGGCTGGACGCGGTCCGCGCGTACGGCCTGAGGCTACCCGCCGCGAACGGCAAGAGCGCGACCGTCGGCTTCTGTTTCGGCGGATCGCAGAGCTTTGCGTACGCCGTGTCGCAGCCGGGTTTGAACGCCGCCGTCGTCTATTACGGCACGGCGCCGAGCGAGCCGGGCGGCGCGCAAGGATCGTTTACGCCTGCGGCGTCGCTCTCGCAGATCAACGCGCCGGTGCTCGGGTTCTACGGCGGCGCCGACGCGCGCATCGGCGCGACGATTCCGGCGACGGAAGCGAAGATGAAGGAGCTCGGAAAACCATACGCGCCGCACACGTTCGAGAACGCCGGGCACGGATTCCTCCGCGCGCAGACGGGGCAGAACGGCGCGAACATGAAGGCCAGCGAGCAGGCGTGGCCGATGACGATCGGCTTCCTGCGTCAGCACACCGACGGAAAGTAATTCACGCCCCCCGAACGCTCAGCCGCCCGCGGGGACCAGATAGAACGCGATCGCCAGGATGAGATAGACCGCCACCAGCTGCAGCCCTTCCACCCAGTTGCTCTCGCCGTCGATCACGACCATGAAGGTCGCGAGCACCGAAAGAGCAATCGCCACGATCTCGAACGGGTTGAAGAGCAGCGACATCGGATGGCCGATCGCGAACGAATACAGGACGATGAGCGGCGCCACGAAGAGCGCAATCTGCGCGCTGCTCCCGATCGAGATCTCGACCGCCAGCGTCATCTGATCGCGGCGCGCCGCGGCGACCGCCGACCAGTGCTCCGCCGCGTTTCCAATGATCGCGATCACGATGACGCCGACGAAGAGCTCGGTGAAGCCGAAGCGGCCGAGCGCCGGCTGCAGCGCGCCGACGAGCAGCTCCGCCTGGATCGTGGTCAGCACCGTGCCGATGCCGAGCAGCACGATGGCGGCCGAGGTGGACAAGGCCAGCTCGCCGTCGTCTTCATCGCCTGTGTCCGGGCGCGTCGACCGGAACAGATCGCGTCGCGCCGTGAACGCGTAGATGAGGCTCCCGACGTAGGCGACAATCATGATGAGCGCGCTCGAGAAGCTCAGATGATCGATCGCCCGCGGCCGCGCCGCCAGGCTGCCGTAGACCGAGAGATCGAACACCGCCGGCATCACGAGCGCGACGACGGCGAGGAAGAGCAGCGCCGTGGCGTTGGTCGCGCCGGTGCGGTTGAACTTCTGCGATCGGCGGCCGAGTCCTCCCGCGAAGAACGACAGGCCGAGCACGAGCAGCAGGTTGCCGATGATGCTGCCGGTGATGGAGGCCTTCACGAGTTCGATGTGATGCTGCCTGAGCGCGACGACCGCGATGATGAACTCGGCGGCGTTGCCGAAGGTGGCGTTCAGCAGTCCGCCGAGCGCGGGGCCCGCGCGGTGTGCGAGTTGTTCGGTGGCAAGGCCGATCATGCCGGCCAGCGGCACGAGCGACACGGCGGCCGTGATGAATATCCACGGCGAATCGGGATGCGTCTCGCGCAGGATCCAGCTCGCCGGCGCGGCGAGGAGCAGCAGGTTCAGTTTGTGGGCGACGAGTGTGCGACCGAGGCGGTCATTCACCGAATCATTCACCGAACGTTTCGACGTCGTCTTTGTCGGCGCCGGGCAGCAGATCGAAGAACGCGTCGAGGCTCCGATCGAGCGAGCGGCGCAGTTGCGGGATGGTGCCGTCGAAGGTGTGGAGCGTCAGGCCGGCGGTGGATCCATCGGCGAGATGCAGCGTCGCTTCGTCGACGCGTTTGAGTGTGCTCTCGGGAATCAGCCGAACGCCGTAGACGAGGGTGTAACGGGCCATGGGTGCGATTGTAC
>JADGRJ010000040.1 GCA_017881025.1 Rhizobacter sp.
GCCCGCATTCCGGACGCCCCCACCACTGCCCAGCGACGCTCTGGAACGAGAGCCGCTCCGGTTCCGATTCCAGAGCGCAGGGCGGCGAGTGATGGGTGTGGTCCGGGCGGTGGCGCAGTGATGTTGCCGTGACGAGCGAACCGTGCCGCGAGCCGAACCGTCCGTCAACAGCCGCCCCGGTGCGTCGCCGTCCGGGGCATACCCGTCGCTCACCGCCCCGTGTGCCACGACCCGTGTGCCACGACCCCCGCGGCCTCACACCGAAACGATGAGATTGCCGATCGCATCGACCTCGACCCGGTTCCCCGGCTCGACCACCGTCGTGCAATCGAGCTGCTCGACGATCGCCGGCCCGACGAACCGCGCATCGACCGGCAGCCGCTCGCGCACATAGACCGGCGTGTCTTGCCAGCCCCCGCTGAACCACACCGGACGCGTCGCTCGCTTCGCATCGGCGAGTGAGGCGGCCGGGCGCGCCGCAGCGATCGCCTTCAGCGACACCGCCTTGCGCTTGCCGATCACCGCGGTGTGGAGGTTGACCAGCACCGGCCGGATCTCCGGCAGCTCGACGCCGAAGCGCTTCCAGTAGGCCGCCGTGAAAACGGCGCGCAGCTCGGCGACGGTGATCGCGGTCGAGTCGATCGCCACCGGCAGGATGTGGCTCTGGCCCTGGAACTGCATGTCGGCGCGGTGCAGCGTGACGACCTGCTCGACGGCGACGTTCTCGCGCGCGAGCAGGCTTTGGCCGCTCTCGACCTGCGCCGCGAACACCTCGGCGATGCGGCCCTCGGCGAGCGCCTCGAGCGGCTGGTTCACGGTCGCGACGAAGTCATGGCGCAGGTCGGCGACGACGCAGCCGAGCGCGTTGGTGAGGCCCGGCCGCGCCGGGATCAGCAGCTTCGGGATGGCGAGCTCGCGCGCGAGCGCGGCCGCGTGCAACGGCCCGGCGCCGCCGAACGCGAACAGCGCGAAGTCGCGCGGGTCGTGGCCGCGCGCCAGGCTCACCATGCGGATCGCGCCGGCCATCTTGTCGTTGGCGACGCGCACGATCGCCGCCGCCGCGGCGGTTGCGTCGAGGCCGAGCGGCGCGCCGACCTGCGCGACGATCGCGGCGCGAATCGCGTCCATCGACACCGCGTGCTCGACCGCGAGCAGGCGCTCCGGGTCGAGCCGGCCGAGGACGAGGTTGGCGTCGGTGATCGTCGGCCGCGTGCCGCCGCGGCCGTAGCAGATCGGCCCCGGCGTCGCGCCTGCGCTCTCGGGGCCGACACGCAGCATTCCCGACGCGTCGACCGAAGCGATCGAGCCGCCGCCGGCGCCGATCGTGTGGACGTCGACCATCGGCACGTGGATCGGCATCGCGTACTCGAGCTCGAGGTCGCTCGACACGGAAGGCATGCCGCCGAGCACGAGCGCGACGTCGCTCGACGTGCCGCCCATGTCGTAGCTGACGACGTTGGCGAACTCGCCCGGGCGCGAGCCCGCCTGCATCGCCGTCGCCGCCGCGGCGATCACGCCCGACGCCGGCCCGGACATCACCGTCGCCACCGCGTGCTCGGTGACGATGCGCGCCGACACCGTGCCGCCGTTGCCCTGCATGACGAGCAGCTCGCGCGCGAAGCCGCGCCCGGCGAGCTCCTTCTGCAGGCGCTCGATGTAGCGGTGCAGCACGGGCTGGATGGCGGCGTTGACGGCCGCCGTCGTGCCGCGCTCGTACTCGCGCTGCTCGGCGACGACGGTGTGGCCGGCCGTGACGTAGCGGTTCGGCCAGAGCGCGCGCACGATCGCGGCGGCGCGCGCCTCGTGCGCCGGGTTGATGTAGCTGTGCAGGAAATGGACGACGACACTTTCCGCGCCGAGCTCGATCAGCCGCGTCGCGGCCGCGGCGACGGCGGCCTCGTCGAGGGGCACGAGGACGCGCCCTTCGGCGTCCATTCGCTCGTCGACCTCGAGGCGCAGGTGACGCTCGATCAAGGGCACGAAGCGGCCCTTCAGGCCGTACGGCGTCGGCCGCGTGCGCCGGCCGAGCTCGAGGACGTCGCGGAATCCCTTCGTCGTGATCAGCCCGACGGTCGCGATCTTGCGCTCGAGCATCGCGTTGGTCGTCGTCGTCGTGCCGTGCACGATCGCGTCGAGCGACGACGGGTCGACTCCCGCCGCGGCGAGCGCGGCGAGGACGCCGAACGCCTGGTTCTCGACCGTCGTCGGCACCTTGGCGATGCGCACCTCGCCGGTCGCGTCGTCGACGACGATCAGGTCGGTGAAGGTGCCGCCGACGTCGATGCCGGCGATGCGCCGCGTGCTGTTCGTGATCATGCCGGGCCCGGCGCCGGGCCGCTCCCAAGCCGGGCCCGCGCCCCCTCGGGGGGCAGCGAACGAAGTGAGCGTGGGGGCACCGTCATACGCTGAGATGGGTGCGCAGGAGCGCGTCGTCGCTCATCAGCGCTTCCATCGCGCCGACGAACTTCACCTCGCCCTTCTCGAGAACGACGGCACGATCGGCGACGAGGCGGGCGAAATGCAGGTTCTGCTCGGAGAGCAGGACCGACACGCCCTCCTTCTTGAGCGCGACGATCATCCGCGCCATCTCCTCGACGATCAGCGGCGCGACGCCTTCGGACGGCTCGTCGAGGAGGACGAGGTAGGGATTGCCCATCAGCGTTCGCGCGACGGTGAGCATCTGCTGCTCGCCGCCGCTCATCCGGCCGCCCGGGCGATCGGGCATCGACGCAAGATTCGGGAAGAGCGCGTAGAGCTTGTCCTCGGTCCACGTCGGCGCGCCATCGCGCGGGTCCTGCCGGGCCACCGCGAGGTTCTCGCGCACGGTGAGATCGGTGAAGATGCGCCGGTCCTCCGGCACCCAGCCGAGGCCGAGGCGGCCGATGCGGTAGGACGGCAGCGAAGAGATGTCGGTGCCGCGGAAGACGATGCGGCCGCTGCGGCGCGCCATCAGGCCCATGACCGCCTTCATCGTCGTCGACTTGCCGGCGCCGTTCCTGCCGACCAGGGCGACGCATTCGCCTGCGCCGACGCCGAGCGAGACGCCGTACAGAACCTGCGCCTGGCCGTACCAGGCGTCGAGCGCCTGCACGTCAAGCATCGCTCTTCTCCGCGACGTCGATCGCGAACGTCGTGCCGCCGCCGAAATAGACCTCGCGCACGCGCGCGTCGTCGCGAACCGCCGCCGGCGGCCCTTCGGCGATCAGCTCGCCGCGCGCCAGGACGATGATGCGGTCGGCGTGCGCGAAGACGACGTCCATGCTGTGCTCGGTGAAGAGGACGCCGATCGACTGCTCGTGGGCGAGGCGGCGCGCCAGCGCCATCAGCTCGTTCCTCTCGCGCGGCGCCATGCCGGCGGTCGGCTCGTCCATCAGCAGCAGTCGCGGCCGGTTGGCGAGCGCCATCGCGAGCTCGACGCGCTTGACGTCGCCGTACGCGAGCACGCTCATCGCGCGCTCGGCCTGCGCCTGCATGCCGACGCCCGCGAGCAGCGCGTCGGCCTCGCCGGCGTACTGCGTCCGCGCCGCGCGCCAGACGCCGAGGACGCGGCGCGCGTGCGAGAGCAGCGCGAGCTGGACGTTCTCGCGCACCGTCAGCGAGGCGAAGGTCTCGGCGATCTGGAACGTGCGGCCCACGCCCTGGCGCCAGATCGCTTCCGGCTTCATGCCGACGAGCTCGACGCCGCCGAGGCGCACCGAGCCGGCATCGGGGGCGAGCTGGCCGCCGACCATGTTGAAGCACGTCGTCTTGCCGGCGCCGTTCGGGCCGATCAGCGCCAGCATCTCGCCGGCGCCGAGGTCGAAGCTGACGTCGTCGACGGCGCGAACGCCGCCGAACGACTTGGCGAGGCCGCGAACGCTGAGCAACGCCGTCACGATTGCACTGCCTCGCGGATGAAGAGCCGCTTCAGCCCGCCGGCGACGCCGAGCGGAAAGACCAGGACGAGCGCGAGCATGGCGATGCCGAGGAGCGCGCGCCAGTAGTCGGTCTGGCGCGCCACCGTGTCCTGCAGCCAGGTGAAAAGCGCCGCGCCAACCCAGGGCCCCGAGACCGCGTGGATGCCGCCGAGCAGCACCATGACCAGGCCGTCGACCGACTTGCCGACGCCGAGCGTCTCGGGCGAGATCGTTCCCTTGGCGAACGCGAAGAGGGCACCGGCGAGCCCGGCGACCGTGCCGGCGACGACGAACGCGATCCATTGCAGGCGCGGCACGGCGATGCCGACTGCGGCGGCGCGCAGCGGCGAGTCGCGGCTGCCGCGCAGCGCCAGGCCGATCGGCGCGTGCAGCATGCGGACGAGCAAGCCGCACCCTGCGACCGTGCAAGCGAGAACCAGCAGGTAGTACGCCCACTTCGGCGCCAACCACGGCGAAGGCCAGATGCCGACGAGGCCGTTGCTGCCGCCGGTGACGGCGTCCCACTGGAATACGACCGACCAGACGATCTGAGCGAAGGCGAGAGTCAGCATCGCGAGGTAGACGCCCGAGAGGCGAACGCAGAACCAGCCGAAGACGAACGCGCCGGCGGCAGCGAGGAGCGGCGCGAGCAGCAGCGACGCTTCCATCGGCAGGCCGAGCGCCTTGAAGCAGAGCGCCGCGCCGTACGCGCCGAGGCCGAAATAGGCGGCGTGGCCGAACGAGTGCATTCCCGACGGACCCATCAGGAAATGGAGGCTGGCGGCGAAGAGGACGGCGATGAGGATGTCGATCATCAGCACGATCGCGTACGGAGTCGTATCGGCGAGCAGCGCGGCGAGCGCGAGGGCGACGAGCGCGGCGATGCCGGCCTGGCGCCAGCGGCGCGGCAGCGGCCTGAGCGGCGCCTCGATCTCGGCCGCGGCGCGCACGGCCGCCTGGGGCTTCCCGAACAGGCCCGAGGGACGCCAGACGAGGACGACCGCCATCACCAGGAATTCGGCGACGAGCGTCAGCTTGCTGAGCGGAAACGGCGCGCCGAAGACGTCGATCGTGCCGGCGGCGATGCAGAACGCCTTGACCATCGCGATCAGGATCGCGGCGACGAAGGCGCCGCCGATCGAGCCCATGCCGCCGACGACGACGACGACGAAGACCTCGCCGATCAGCGCCAGGTCGAGGTTGAGGTTGGCCGGCTCGTGCGGCATCTGCAGCGCGCCGCCGAGCGCGGCGAGGAAGGTGCCGAGCGCGAACACCGAGGTGAAGAGCCAGCGCTGGTTGACGCCGAGCGCGCCGACCATCTCGCGGTCCTGCGTCGCGGCGCGCACGAGCAGTCCCCAGCGCGTTCGCTTGAGCAGCAGCCAGAGCGCCGTGAGGACGATCGGCCCGATGAAGATCGAGAGCACGTCGTAGCTCGGGAACGGCTTGCCGAGGATGTCGATCGCGCCCTTCAGGCCGGGCGCTTTCGGCCCGAGCAAGTCCTCGGGGCCCCAGGCGCCGAGCGCAACGTCGCGGATGACGAGGACGAGCGCGAAGGTGGCGAGCAGCTGGTACAGCTCGGGCGCCGAATAGAGGCGGCGCAGGACGAGCATCTCGAGCAGCGCGCCGATCGCCGCGACGACGAGCGCGGCGAGCAGCACGCCGCCCCAGAAGCCGAGCGGCCCGGCGCCCCAGGCCGAAGTCAGCGCGACGGCGCCGTAGAGGCCGAGCATGTAGAACGAGCCGTGCGCGAAGTTGACGATCCGCGTCACGCCGAAGATCAGCGACAGGCCGCTGGCGACGAGGAAGAGCGCCGACGCCGACGCCAATCCGGTCAGGACCTGCAGGACGATGGACGACAGGCTCATGCGGTCGGCGCGGCACCGGCCGGCGCGCGGCGGCGAAGAAGGCGTCGGCGCTGCGTCAGTCGATCGCCCGCAGCTTCTTCACCTCTTCGTCGCTCGGCAGGTACTTCGCGCCGTCGAGGTAGACGTAGTCGACCATCACGCCCTTCGAGCCTTCGAGCTTGGTCTTGCCGAGGTAGGCGCCCATCGTCGACTGGTGGTCGATCGCGCGGTACGTCACCTTGCCGAGCGGCGACATGAACTGCAGGCCGCTGAATGCGGCGATGAGCTTCTCGGTGTCGGTCGACTTCGCCTTCTTGATCCCTTCGGCGATCGAGATGATGGTCGAGTAGCCGACCACCGAGCCGAGCTTCGGGTACTCGTTGTACTTGCGGAAATAGGCGAGGAAGAACTTCTTGTGCTCGTCGGTCTGGATGCCGTAGTACGGATAGCCGGTGACGATCCAGCCCACCGGCGCCTCCTCGCGCAGCGGCTCGATGTACTCCGGTTCGCCGGTCAGGAGGCTCACGACCTCGCGGCCCTTGAACAGCTCGCGCGTGTTGCCCTCGCGGACGAACTTCGCCAGGTCGGCGCCGAAGAGGACGTTGAAGATCGCGTCGGGCTTGGCATCCGAGAGCGCCTGCACGACCGCGCCGGCCTCGATGCGGCCGAGCGGCGTCGCCTGGTCGGGCAGGAACTCGACGTCGGGCTGGAGCTTCTTCAGCATCGCCTTGAACGTCGCCGCCGCCGACTGGCCGTACTCGTAGTTGGGATAGACGACGACCCAGCGCTTCTTCTTCAGCTTGGCCGCCTCGGGCACCAGCATCGCCGACTGCATGTAGGTGTTCGGGCGCAGCCGGAACGTGTAGCGGTTGCCGTTCTGCCAGGTGATCTTGTCGGTGAGCGGCTCGGCGGCGAGGAAGAAGACCTTCTTCTGCTTGGCGAAGTCGGTGACCGCGAGGCCGGTGTTGGAGAGGAACGTTCCGGCGATCAGCGCGACGCCTTCGCGCGAGACCAGCTCCTCGGCGACGCGGACGGCGTCGCCGGGGCTGCCGTTGTCGTCGCGCGAGATCACCTGGAGCTTCTTGCCGAGCACGCCGCCGGCGGCGTTGACCTCCTCGACGGCGAGCTCCCAGCCCTTCTTGTACGGGTCGAGGAAGGCGGGCTGGGCCTTGTAGCTGTTGATCTCGCCGATCTTGATCGTGTCCTGGGCGCGCGCCGGCACGGTGACGGCGAGCGCGGCGAACGATGCCGCGAGGAGGATGCGTTTGAGCATGGGAAGGTCCAGGATGAAGTGGGAGATCAGGCGGCGACGATGTCGGCGGACTGGATGCGCTTGACGCCGGCCTTGGCCATCTTCTCCCACGCCGCCTTGAGCGAGCCGTTGAGGTCGATGCCGCGCGACGCGTCCTCGATCACGTAGGCCTTGAAGCCGGCCTTGCGCGCGTCGAGCGCGGTCCAGGCGACGCAGAAATCGGTCGCCAGGCCGCACACGTAGACGGTGTCGACGCCGTGCGCCTTCAGGTACGCGGCCAGGCCGGTCGAGGTCTTGCCGTCGGCCTCCATGAACGCCGAGTAGCTGTCGGTGCCCTGGTGGTAGCCCTTCCTGATGATGAGCTGCGCCTTCGGCAGCGCCAGGTCCTTGTGCAGCGCGGCGTCCGCCGAGCCCTGCACGCAGTGGTCGGGCCAGAGCACCTGCGTGCCGTAGCCCAGCTTGGTGGTCTCGAACGGCTTCTTGCCGGCGTGCGCCGACGCGAACGAGACATGCCCGGCCGTGTGCCAGTCCTGCGTGACGACGACGTTCTCGAACGCCCCCGAGAGCTTGTTGATGATCGGCACGACCTGCTCGCCATCCTTCACCGGCAGCGTGCCGCCGGTGACGAAGCAGTTCTGCACGTCGACGACGAGGAGCGCGCTCTTCGCGTCGGGCTTGATCGACGCCGCCGCGAAAGCGAGCGGCGCGGCACCGAGGCCGAGCAGGCCGGCGGCACCGATGTGGCGAACGAAATCCCTGCGTTGCATCGTTGTCATGACGAACCTCCTTGATGTTGAACCGTGACCTTCCTCATGCATCGATCGTGCCGAGGCCAGCTCTCGCGGCCGTCGGCCGACCCTAGCGCTGCCCGTCGAACTTCGCAATCTCGTCTGCCCGCAGTCCGCCGACGCGCTCGTGCGGCCGCGCCCCGGTGGTCATGGCGATCACGAGCAGCATCTCGTCCGGCCTCGGCGCGTCGGCGACGCGCACCTCGATCGAATCGAAATGGCTGCGCACGTAGGCGGCAACGCGGTGGTGGATCGGCACGTCGATCGACGCGCCGGCCGGGCCGATCTTGGTCGTCGACGGGACGATCGCGTGCGAGCCCTCGAGCAGGTCGCGCATCCCGTAGCCGCCCGGGACGTGCCAGAGCGCTCCGTGCTCGAGCTCGCCGGCCAGGCCGATCAGCGCGCCCTTGCCGTACGCCTCGATCCGCGCCGCGCCGCCGAGCGCGTCGACCAGGCGCGCCGCCATCTCGCGGCCGAGCGGCTTGAGCGCTTCCATCATCGGCTGGATGTCGGCGACGTAGCGCCCCGCGTAGGGGTTCTTCAGCACCGCGGCGAGGCTGCCGCGGCGCAGCGGCCGGGCCAGGCGCGGGCCGTTGTCGTGCCAGACGTCCTCGACGACGCAGACGAGCTTGCGCACGTCGACCTCGGGGGCGGTGGCGCTGGCGGGATAGAGCATGCGATTCCTTTCGGCGGGGTCAGCAGACGGCGACGACGCGCTCGTTGCGAAGACCGCGTGACCGTGCCGCCGACCCTTCGACGTCGACGTCGACACCGGCATCGGCACCGACCTCGCCGACGACGCGCCAGCGGCCTTGTAGCGAGAGCACGGCGGCAATGATGCGCCCGGCGTCGATCTGCGCGCGCGCCTCGGCGGCGCCGCTCGTCAACGCCGCGTCGACGAGCGCCGGCGGCAGCGGCGGAACGTCGCGAACGACGACGCGATCGCCGAGGTCGCTGTCGTCGCGGATCGAGCTCGCCGGAGCTCGGACGATGCGCGCATCGGCGACGTCGACCGCGTTGGCGACGATCGTCGCCGCCGCGTCGGCGCACGAGGCGGTCGTCGCCAGCACGGTGACGCTGTCGGCGATGCCGAGCGAGAAGCTGCGGCCGCGCCAGCCCGAGGTGGCGATGCCGCGCACGCGCGACGACGCGCCGATCTTGAAGCGGCCGTCGAGCAGGAGGCCGGCCGCGCCGCGCCGCGGATCGGCGCAGACGCCGACCTGGAACGACGTTCCCGGCGTCAGGCGCAGGGCGATGTCGCCGCCGTTGTTGATCGAGGCGCGTTCGATGCGCGGATCGTCGAAGGCGGAGAGCAGCTCCTCGGCGACGCTGCCGGCGACGGCGGCCATCGCCGTGATGAAGAGGCCCTCGAGTCCATGCGGGCGGCAGGCGGCCACCATCCGTCGCGCGACCGGACCGCGCGGCGTCGCGACCTCGCGGACCGAGAGGTCAGCGCGCAGCAGCGGCAACTCGTCGACGAGCTCGGCGAGCAGCGTCCGGAAGCGCGCCCACGCCGCCTCGACCGCCGCGGCGACGGCCGCGTCGTCGCCGGCGGCGGCGACGATGCAGTCGATCGGGCCGTGCTGGAAATGCCAGCGATCGGCGTCGAGCCGTCGGCGCACCGCGCCCGTGGCCGACGACGCGCTCACCGCCCGCCTCCGGCCGGCGCGCGCAACGGCCACGGCACGCCCGGCTCGGCGTCGACGACACGCCAGCCGCCGGCGGCGATCACGTTGTCGAGGGTGCGCACGCGGTCGACGTGGCCGCCGAGGGCGCTGTAGTCGTCGAGGCGCATCGTGAACTCGATCGGCGAGACGATCGCCGGCGTCGGCACCGAGCCGAAGCTGTTCGCGGGCATCTTGGCGACGTCGACCATCACCGTGATGCCGCCGCCCGGCCACACGTACACCGGCGCGCCGCCGCAGGTGACGTTGACGAGCAGCGACTTGATCGACCGCGTCAACGCGACCGGGTTCTCGGTGACGCCGGCGCGGAGGCTCCCGCCGGCGCCGGCGACGTACAGCACCGAGCAGAGCGACGGCTCGCAGTTCTCGCCGATGCGATCGACGACGCGGCGCACCGCCGCGGGCATCTCGTCGGGGCGCGGCACGAGGTCGTCGTCGAGGACGAACCAGGCCGAGTCCTCGCCGGTGGTCGAGACCATGAGCAGGCGCAGGCCCGGCCGCGCGCCGTGCTTCGCATCCCACGACTCGACGATCGAGAGCGGCTCGGTGATGTCGGTGCCGCCCCAGCCCGAGCCCGGGTTGGCGACCTGGAAGTAACGCCCCGGCGTCGACTTCCGGCCGCGCACGCGGATCCCGGTCGGCGCCATGTCGAGGAACTTGCCGGCCTGGTGCTCGGAGAGGACGCCGGTGATGTGGTCGTCGACGACGACGACCTCGTCGACGTGGCCGAACCACTGCTGCGCGAAGATGCCGATCGTCGCCGAGCCGCAGCCGACGCGCATGCGCTGCTCCTCGACGCCGTCGACGACGGGCGGCTTGTCGGCGGCGACGACGACGCGCGCTCCGCCGTCGATCTCGAGCTCGACCGGCTGCCTGTTGCCGAGCGCCATCATCATCTCGCAGGCGATGCGCCCTTCCTTCTTGGAGCCGCCGGTGAGGTGGTGGACGCCGCCCAAGGCCAGGAACTGCGAGCCGTACTCGATCGTGCTGACGTGGCCGATCGCCTCGCCCTGGTGGCGCACCGTCGCCTGCTCGGGGCCGAGGTAGCGGTCGGTGTCGATCTTCACCTTGAAGCTGCAGTAGCTGAAGATGCCTTCGGTGACGACGGTGACCAGGTCGACGCCGTCGTGCCTTGACGAAACGATGAACGGCGCCGGCTTGTAGTCGGGGTAGGTCGTCCCCGAGCCGACGCCGGAGACGAACACCTGGGCGTCGCCCTGAGCGGAATTCACGAGCGAGCCGTCCCAGCCCTCGCCGCGCGCCGCCTGCCACTCGACGAGATCGACGCCGGGCTTGGCGACGAGATGGAGCATGTCGAGCCGGGCCAGCTGGCCGTCGACGTTGCCGTAGCGATCGCACGCGCCGAGCTTGCCGGGGCTGATCTGGCAAAGCACCGGACACGCCTCGCAGCGCACCTTGTCGGCGGCCATCTTCTCCGGCGCGCGCGAGTGGTCGAGGACGGTCGGGCGGATCGTGGTGTCGGCCCCGGCGCCGACGTCGACCGCGGCATCGACGGGCTGGCCGTCGGAGCGGGCGGCGAAGGCGCCGGGCTCGTTCATCGCGCGGCCGCCGCCAGGAGCGCCGCGCGCAGCCGCGCCGGGGTCACGGGGACCTCGCGCATGCGAACGCCGGTCGCGGCGTGGATGGCGTTGAGGATCGCCGGCGCGGTCGCCACCAGCGCCGGCTCGCCGACGCCCTTCGCGCCCCACGGCCCGAGCGGCTCGGGATCCTCGATCAGGTGCACCGTGATCGGCGGCACGTCGCCGACGGTCGGGATCAGGTAGTCGTGCAGGTTGTCGGTGCGGCCGTTGACGTACTCCTCCATCAGCGCCATGCCGATCCCCTGGGCGATGCCGCCATGGATCTGGCCCTCGACCTGGGTCGGGTTGATGGCGCGGCCGACGTCGTGCGCGGCGTGGATGTGGAGGAGCTTCACGGAGCCGAGCTCGACGTCGACCTCGACTTCGGCGATCTGCGCCGCGAACGCATAGGTCGCGTAGGGAACGCCCTGGCCGTCGGCGTCGAGTGGCACCGTCGGCGGGTTGAAGTAGCCGGTGCCGATGAAGAGATCGGGATATGTGGCATCCACGCCTTCGGCGCGCCGGGGCGAAGCCGCCAGCGCGCGCAGGTCGACCACCCGCTCGGCGCCGTGGCATCGGCCGACAAGGCGATCGCCGTCGAGCGCGAGCGCCACGTCGATCTCGGCGCGATCGCCGAAGCCGAGCCGCTCGACCAGCTGCCGACGCAGCTCGGCGCCGGCGCCCTTCGCGGCATTGCCGGAGACGAAGGTCTGGCGCGACGCCGACGACTTGCCGGCGTCGGCGGTGAGGTCGGTGTCGCCCATCACCTGCTCCACGCATGCGAGCGGCAAGCCGACGGCGTCGGCGAACATCTGCGGCATGATCGTCGCGGTGCCCTGGCCGATCTCCTGCGCGCCGTTGTAGAGGAACAGGTGGGCGCCGCGCCCGGCGCTCCAGCGCAAGGCGCCTCGCATCGTCGACGGGTTGGCGATGACGGTGTTGCCGATGCCGTACCACATGCAGGCGATGCCGGCGCCGCGGCGCCGCGGTGATGCACTGACAGCGGCGTCTTCGTTGAACCGTCGTGCCTCACGCGTCGCTTCCGCCCATGCCGGCCGCAACGCATCGAGGCATGCCTGCAGGCCGACGCTCGCCGCGAGCGTCTGGCCGGTCGGCGTCGTGTCGCCGGCGACGAGCGCGTTGCGGTGGCGGAACTCGAGCGCGTCGCTGCCGGTGCGCTCGGCGAGCTCGTCGATGAGCAGCTCGCCGAGCAGCGTCGACTGCGGCACGCCGAAGCCGCGGAACGCGCCGGCGACGCTGTTGTGGGTGAGCACGGCGCGCGTCAGCGCGCGCACGTTGGCGATGCGATACGGGCCGCTGGCGTGGATCGGCACGCGATTGGCGACAGTCGGTCCCCACGACGAGTAGGCGCCGGTGTTGAAGTCGCCGGTGAAGTCGAACGCGACCAATCGGCCGTCGGCGTCGCAGGCGGCGCTCGCCTGCATCGCCGCCGGATGGCGCTTGGTGCTCGACTGCATCGACTCGGGCCGCTCGTAGACAAGGCGCACGGTACGGCCGAGCTTCCAAGCCGCCACCGCGATCAGCGGCTGCACCGAGAGGTCGAGCTTGCCGCCGAAGCCGCCGCCGATCGCCGACGGCACGATGTGGACCTGCTCGGGGGCGATCTCCAGCACGCTCGCGACCTCGTCGCGGTCCATGTAGGGCGTCTGCGTGCAGGCGAAGACGCGAACGCGGCGCAGCGGCGAACCGTTCGCGCCGACGCTCTCGACGATCTCGGCGTAGCCCGCTTCGGGCTCGATGTAGGCGTGCTCGACGTGGCGCGTCTCGAACGACGCGCTGGCGCGGTGCGATGCGACCGCGATCGCGGCGTCGACGTCGCCGCGGACGACTCGGCCGCGGCAGAGCACGTTGTCGGGATAGCGCGGGTGCATCGCCGTGCCGCGCTCGGCGGCAGCGAGCGCGTCGGCGCTCGCCTCGGGCGCGGGCAGCGGCGTGTAGCGGATCGGCAGCTCGGCATCCGCGATCGCCGCGACGGTGTCCGCGTCGCCGACGAGCGCGAGCACCGCCTCGCCGCGAAAGCGCGCGACGCCGTCGGCGAGCACCGGCTGGTCGCGCAGGTCGGGAAAGATCGCGAACGCGTTGTTCGGCACGTCGGCGGCGCTGACGACGTCGACGATCCCCGGCCAGCGCGCGCGCAACGCCGCCAGGTCGCCGACCTCGAACGTGGCATGCGCGTGCGGCGAACGGACGACGCGCATCGTCAGCACCGGTTCGGCCGATGCCGGCAGGGCGTCGGCGCCGAAGTGCTCGGCGCCGGTGACCTTGGCCGGAGCGTCGAGCCGCGCGGCGCGCGAACCGACGGCGTGACCGGCGCGCGACGGCGCGATGTCGACGACCTCGCCCGCCGCCACCGCCAGCACCGCCTCGACGATCTTGCGGTAGCCGGTGCAGCGGCAAAGCACGCCGGCGAGCGCTTCCTGCACCTCGGCCTCGCCCGGCCGCGGGTTCTTGCGCAGCAGCGCCTCGGCGCTCATCAGCATGCCGGGCGTGCAGATGCCGCACTGCGCCGCGCCATGGGCAACGAAGGCGCGTTGCAGCGGCGAAAGCGCACCGTCGGCGCCGGCGAGGCCTTCGACCGTCGTCACCTCGCGCCCGGCGCACTGGCCGACGCCGACGATGCACGAGCACACCTGCTCGCCGTCGAGCAGCACGGTGCAGGCGCCACAGTCGCCGGCGTGGCAGCCGATCTTGGTGCCGGTGAGGCCGAGCTCGTCGCGCAAGGCGTCGGCGAGGCGCCGGCCGGGATCGCCGGCGAGCTCGCGCACGCGGCCGTTGACGGCGAAGCGGACGACCTGGATCGCCGGCAGGTCGCGCGCGGTCATGGCAGTTCCTTCGCGCTGCGCACGCCGGCATCGCCGGGGGGGCCCGGCGGCCTCATGGCGCGGCGACCTCCCTCAGCGCACGTCGCACGAGCGTGGCCGTGGCGTCGCGACGGTAGGCGGCGCTGCCGCGCAGGTCGTCGATCGGCGTCAGCGGCGCGAGATCGGCGAGATCGAGCACGGCGGCGAGGTCGCCGTTCGCGGCGGCGCCGGCCAGGCGAGCCTCCAGCGCCGGCAGTCGCTGCGCCACCGCCGAGCAGCTGCCGACCGCGACGCCGGCGTCGGCGACGGCGCCGTTCGCGTCGACGTCGACGACGACCGCGACCGTGCTGATCGAGATCGTGAGATAGCGCCGGCCACCGAGCTTGGCGAATGCCGAGCGCGCCCGCGCCGAGCGCGCCGGGATTCGCACGGCGACGACCAGCTCGTCGGCGGCGCGCGCGGTGCGCCGGCTGCCGAGCACGAACTGCTCGATCGGCAGCTCGCGCTCGCCGCGCTCGCTGTGCAGGACGACGCTGGCGCCGAGCGCGAGCAGCACCGGCGTGCCGTCGGCCGCGGGCGAGGCGTTGCAGAGGTTGCCGGCGATGGTGCCGGTGTTCTGGATCTGCACGCCGCCGACCTCGCGCGCCGCAGCCTTCAGCGCATCGAAGAGCGGCGGCAGGTCGGCGCGGACAACTTCGGTCCAGGTCGTGATCGCGCCGATCGTCCAGCCGCGGTCGTCGCGGCGGATGCCGCGCAAGCCGGCGATGGCGGTGATGTCGAGCAGCGGCGCGGCGATCGGCCGCCCGACGTTCGCCGGGTAGAGATCGGTGCCTCCGGCGAGCACCGCCCACGGGCCGCTCGCGAGCAGCCGCGCGGCCTCGGCGATCGATCCCGGACGCTCGAAACGGTGGAGCATGTGCGACCCTGCTGCCCTCTGGCCGGTCTTCCGGAATGAAGTGTTTACTTCATTGGCGACTCAATCTAGCATGGCCGGCCCGGTTTGCAAAGCCTCGCGCAGAGACCTGCCGCCGCTCTTCGATGCCCGCCGTCCGCGACCCCGTCCAGACCCAGCGGCGCATCTTGCGCGCGGCGCGCAACGAGTTCATGCGCCACGGCTACAGCGGCGCCCGGATCGAGCGCATCTCGCGCGCGGCGCGCTCGAGCGACCGGATGATCTACTACTACTTCGCGAGCAAGGAAGCGCTCTACCTGCAGGTGCTCGAGGGCGTCTACAGCGAGCTCGGCGAGGCCGAGAGCGCGCTCGTCCTCGACCCGAAGCGGCCGCTCGAGGCGCTCGACGCGCTGATCGCCTTCACCTGGCGCTACTACGTCGAGCACCCGGAGTTCGTCGCTCTGCTCAGCAACGAGAACCTGCAACGCGGCCGACACATCACCAAGTCGGTGACCGTCGCGCAGCTGTCGCGGCCGGTGCTCGCCATTTTGGGGACAATACTGGCCGAGGGCGCGCGCCAGAAGGTGTTCCGGCGCGACCTCGACGTCAAGAAGGTCTACCTGACGCTCGCCGCGCTCGGGTACTTCTATCTCTCCAATCGATACACGCTGTCGAGCTTCCTCGGCACCGACCTGATGCGGCCGAGCGAGTGCGACGCGTGGCTGGCCGAGATCCGGCGCGTGGTGATGGCGGCGGTGTGCGCGCCGGCTCGAACGCCTGAAGCGAAACAACTGAAAGCGGTGAATGGCGGCTTACGAGGTTGAGAAGGTCCTGACGGTCCACCACTGGAACGAATCGCTGTTCACGTTCACGTGCACGCGCGGCACGAGCCTGCGCTTCGAGAGCGGCCACTTCGTCATGGTCGGCATCGTCGTCGACGGCAGGCCGCTGATGCGCGCCTACTCGATCGCCAGCGCCCACTACGAAGAGCACCTCGAGTTCTTCAGCATCAAGGTGCCGAACGGCCCGCTCACCTCGCGCCTGCAGCACCTGCAGGTCGGCGACGACGTCCTGGTCGGCAAGAAGCCGACCGGAACGCTGGTGCTGACCGACCTGCTGCCCGGCCGCAACCTCTACCTGTTCGCGACCGGCACCGGCCTGGCGCCGTTCATGAGCATCATCCGCGATCCCGACACCTACGACCGGTTCGCCAAGATCGTCCTCGTCCACGGCGTCCGCAAGGTCGACGAGCTCGCCTACGCCGACCTGATCGCCCACGACCTGCCGCGCCACGACCACCTCGGCGAGCAGGTGCGCGACCAGCTCGTCTACTACCCGACGGTGACGCGCGAGCCGTTCCGCAACCAGGGGCGCCTCCCGGACCTGATCGCCAACGGCAAGCTGTGCAGCGACATCGGCTTCCCGCAGATCGACCCGAAGACCGACCGCGCGATGATCTGCGGCGGCCCGGCGATGCTGAAGGACATGCGCGCCGTCCTCGACACCGCCGGCTTCACGATCTCGGGCGGGATCGGCCAGGCGGGCGACTACGTGATCGAGCGCGCGTTCGTCGAGAAGTAGGCCGCTCCGCCAAGGTCAGCGATTCGAACTCAACGCCTGGCTCGAGCGCAACGCGCCGCGGGCGGGCGACCGAGCGCGCCAAGCCGCGGGCGGGGGTGCAAGAGCGAGGCATTCCAAAGATTTCGTCAGGCCGCTCGGTGTCGCTTCGCAAAGGCGTGCTCGGTCTCTGCAAACCTAGGACGCGTGAGCCGCAGCCCGCTTGGCAAGTAACGCATTGCCCGAACGCGATACCGGCTTCCTGCCCAGCACGCCCGAGATGAACGCCGCGGCATCGACGACACCGTCGATCGAGACCCCGGTGTCGATGCCGAGGCCGTCGAGCAGGAACAGCACGTCCTCGGTCGCGACGTTGCCGGTCGCGCCCTTCGCGTAGGGGCAGCCGCCGAGGCCGGCGACGCTGGCGTCGAAGGTGAAGAGGCCGACCTCGAGGCTGGCGTAGACGTTGCCGATCGCCTGGCCGTAGGTGTCGTGGAAATGGCCGCTCACCTCGGCGACCGGGTAGTGCTTCAGCGCTCGCTCCATCGCCGCCTGGACGCGCTTGGGCGTGCCGACGCCGATCGTGTCGGCGATGCCGCAGTGATCGACGCCGATCTCCCGGATCAGGCGCACGACGCGCTCGACCTCGTCGGCGCTCACCTCGCCCTGGTACGGGCAGCCGAGCGCGCACGAGACCGCGCCGCGCACCTTGATGCCGTGGCCGTGCGCGGCGGCGACGACCGGGCGGAAGCGCTCGATGCTCTCGGCGATCGAGCAGTTGATGTTCTTGTGGCTGAACGCCTCGGTCGCCGCGGCGAAGACGACGATCTCGTCGGGCCACTCGGCACGCGGCATCGAGAGGGCCGCATCGAGCCCCTTCATGTTCGGGATCAGCACCGAGTAGCGGACGCCGGGCTTCCTCTCGATGCCGGCGAGGACCGCCGCGTTGTCGGCCATCTGGGGCACCCACTTCGGGCTGACGAAGCTCGTGACCTCGATCTCGCGCAGGCCGGCGGCCTGGAGGCGGTGCACGAGCTCGATCTTGACCGCGGCGTCGACGGTCTGTTTCTCGTTCTGCAGCCCATCACGCGGGCCGACGTCGACGAGGGTGACGCGGGAAGGAACCATGGCGAGCCTCCGTGTCGGCTATTCGATCGCGGCGACGTAGCCGCCGCGCATGCGCCGCATCAGCCTGGCGATGAAGCGCCAGAGCACCCAGACGACGACGAGCGAGACGACGACCACCACCGCCAGAACGACGAGCGAGACGACCGGGTGCGCCCACGACAGCCAGAGGATGAATGGCACCGCGCCGTCGCCGAGGAGCGAGAGGGCGATGTTCGAGAACGGCTCCGGCGAGGTGTTGGCCGAGGCGCGCGTCGTCAGCTTGGCGGCGTGGCTCGTCGCAGCGAGCGTGCCGCCCATCAGCGCCGCCGCCGTCACCCAGCTCGCCTGGTCGCCGCCGAAGACCGCGCCGGCGAGCGCCGCGCCGGCGGGGATGCGGACGAAGGTGTGGATCGCGTCCCAGACGCTGTCGAGGCCGGGGATCTTGTCGACGAAGAACTCGATGAAGAGCATCAGCCCGCTCGCGCCGAGGACGATCGGATTCGCCAGCAGGTGCAGGTCGCCGGGCAAGTCAACCCAGCCGAGCCAGCCAGCCATGCCGGTGATGAAGACGACGGCGTAGAGGCGCAAGCCGCTCGCCCAGCCGAGCGCCGCGGCGATGGCGACGAGCTGCGTCAAATCGAGGTTCATGACGCCAGCCAAGCGGGTTTTCGTTTCTCGAGGAAGCTTTGGACGCCTTCCTTGCCTTCGGCGCTGGCGCGGATGTCGGCGATCCGGCGCGCCGTCTCGGCGCGCAGCTCGGCGGTGATCTCACGGCCGGCGACGTCGCGGACGAGCTGCTTGCAGGCGCGCGTCGCCATCGGCCCGTTGGCGACGATCGCGGCGACGATCGCATCGACCGCGGTGTCGATGGCGCCGGCGGCAGCGACCTCGTGGACGAAGCCCATGGTCCGCGCCGCGGCGGCGTCGAAGCGCTCGGCCGTGACGAAGAAGCGCCGCGCCGCCTGCTCGCCCATCGCCTTGACGACGTACGGGCTGATCGTCGCCGGCAGAAGGCCGAGGCGCGCTTCGCTCAGGCAGAACGTGACGCCTTCGGCGGCGACGCGGACGTCGCAAACCGACGCCAGGCCGACGCCGCCCGCGTAGCAGTCGCCGTGGATGCGGCCGACGATCGGCACCGGGCAGCGGTCGATCGTCGCGAGCATCTCGGCGAGCCGGCCGGCGTCGTCGCGGTTCTGCCCCCAGTCGTAGTCGGCGAGCGCGCGCATCCAGTTGAGGTCGGCGCCGGCGCAGAACGCCTTGCCGCGGCCGCCGAGGACGACGGCGCGGACGTCGGGGTCGGCGCCGATCGTCGCGAACGCGCTCGCGAGCTCGGCGATCACGGATTCGTTGAAGGCGTTGCGGACGTCGGGCCGGTTCAGCCACACGCCGGCGACGTGCGGCGAGCGGCGTTCGATCTCGAGGGTGTTCAAGGCGCGTTTGACTCCACGGCCGGCAGTGTGCCACCGCGAAAAGACCGCGCGACCGTAGCCTTGTGGTAGGGCGTCATCCGCGCCACCTGGAATCGATCAGTCGGCCGGCCGCAGCGCGTGGCGCAGGAGCAGCCGCGCCTTTTCCCAGTGGCGCTGGACCGTGCGCTCCGACACCTGTTGCATCGCCGCGATCTCGGCGAACGAGAAGCCGCAGAAGAATTTGAGGTCGACGACCTGCGCCAGCTCGGGCTGGAGCGCTTCGAGCTCGACGAGCGCGTCGTGGATCGGCAGCAGGTCCTCGCTGAGCGGCAAGGCGTCGGCCGCTTCGGTGTCGAGCGTCGTGATGTGCAGGTCGCCGCCGCGCTTTTGCGCCTGGTGCGCGCGGATGTGATCGATCACGACGCCGCGCATCGCCCGCGCCGCGTAGGCGAGGAAGCGCGCCTGGTCCGGAAAGCGCGTCTCCTCGCGCTGGCTCATGTCGAGGAACACCTCGTGCAACAGGGTGGTCGTGCCGAGCGACATGGCACCGCCCTGGCGGAAGAGCTCGCGCCGCGCCAGACGGTGCAGCCGGTCGTAGAGCGCCGCGAAGAGCTGGCTTCGCGCCCGCGCATCGCCCGCGTCGGCGCGGGCGATCAGGGCCGCGATCGGGGCATCGATCCCGGCGTCGGTCGCGGCCGCGGGAGGGCTCGGCGTGGAGGCCATGCGCCATTGTGCGGCAGCCCCGTCTCGCCGCAGGATCGCAAAAGAGCCGCGAGAAGCGACACCAAGTTCCGATCGAGACATCCGTCCAGGCACGGCCACCGCCCTCGCGGCGGTTCGCTCAGTAGCGCTTGGCGACCTCGTCGAGCATCACCTCGGTCGCGCCGCCGCCGATCGCGAGGACGCGTGCGTCGCGCCAGAGCCGCTCGATCATGGTGCCGCGCATGTAACCCATGCCGCCGTGGAACTGCTGGCACGTCTGCACGACCTCGTTGACGAGCTCGCCGGTGAGCGCCTTCAGCATCGAGACGTCCTGGACGACGTCGTGCCCCTGCGTCACGCGCCAGGCGCAGTGGTACATGTACGCCCTGGCCGCGCGCACCTTGGCGTCGAGCATCGCCAGGCGCTGGCGCACGACCTGCTTGTCGAAGAGCGGCGCGCCGAAGGCGCGGCGGTCGCGAACGTGGGCGAGCGTGGCCTCGAGCGCCTGCATCGAATGGCCGACCGCCATCGCGGCGAGGGCAATGCGCTCGGTCTGGAAGTTCTTCATCACCGAGTAGAAACCGCGGTTCTCCTCGCCGAGAAGGTTCGCGGCCGGGATGCGGCAGTCGTCGAACACCAGCTCGGCGGTGTCCGACGAGAGCCAGCCGCTCTTGTCGAGCTGGCGGCCGACCGTGAACCCCGGCGTTCCCTTCTCGACCGCGAACATCGACATCGCGTGCCGGCCCGAGCCGGTCTTGGCGGCGACGAAGTAGAGATCGGCGTGGACGCCGTTGGTGATGAAGAGCTTCGTGCCGTTGAGCACCCACTCGCCGCCGTCGGCCGAGCGCGTCGCGGTCGTGCGGATGCCGGCGACGTCCGACCCGGCGCCGGGCTCGGTGATCGCCACCGCGGTGATCGTCGTCCCCGCCGTGATTCCCGGCATCCAGCGCGCCTTCTGCGCCACGCTGCCGGCGTGGTGCAGATGCGGGCTCGCCATGTCGGTGTGGACGAGCACGGTGATGATGAAGCCGCCGAAGGTCGATTGCGACAACGCCTCGGCGAAGACCAGGTTGGTGAGCGCGTCGGCGCCGGCGCCGCCGTGCTCCTCGGCATACATCAGGCCGAGCAGGCCGGCGGCGCCGAGCTTTCGCAGCACCTCGCGCGGCGTCATGCCGGCGTCTTCCCAGGCGAGCGCATGCGGCTCGACCTCGCGCGCGACGAAGCGCGCGACCTGCTCGCGAAGCAGCTCGTGCTCGGGGGTGAGGTAGATGCTTTCCATGCGGCGCCGGGTCGGTCAGGAGAAGAGCGTCGCTTCGCTCCAGCCGAGCGCGCGAACGTCGTCGGCGCGCAGGTGCGCTTCGCTCGGCATCAGGAACTCGTCGAGCTGCGGCGCCGCGACCGCCGTGCCGGCGAGCATCGCGTGCGCCTGGCCGCGGTGGTGCACCTGGTGGTTTAGCAGATGGGCGATGACGTGGCCGCGCCGCTCGCGCTGGATCCGGCCGTTGCCGCGGTCGAGGTCGACGATCTCGTCGAGCGCCGCAGGCGCCAGCGCGTCGACGTGGTCGATGAAGCGCTGGTCGGCGATCGCCTGCGCGGCCGCGAGCGTTTCGAGCGGAACGTCCTTCGGCGAATCGCGCCACGCGCGCTCGGCATCGGCCTCGCCGCGCAGCGCGGCGAGGTAGTAGAGGTCGACGGCGAGGATGTGCTCGAGCGTCTTCGCCAGGCTCGGAAAGAAGCTCGTCCGCGGCGCCTCGTAGTCCTCGCGCGAGAGCGCGCGCATCGCCTCGTGCAGGCGATGGTTGGCAAGCCGGTTGGCGTGCACCTGCGTGCGCAGGAAGGCGAGCAGCTCCATGGGCTCTTCGTCTCAGAACGGTCCGGAAGCGAGCCAGCGCTCGATCTGGTCGCGCCGGTCGTTGCCCCAGAACGGCTCGCCGTCAATCACGAAGAACGGCGCGCCGAAGACGCCCTGCGCGATCGCGTCGGCGCACGCGGTCTTGAGGCGGCTCTTCCAGCGCGGCTCGGTCCAGACGCGCTCGGCCTCGTCGGCATCGAGGCCGAACTCGAGCGCCAGCGCCCTCAGATGCTCGACGTTCGAGAGGTCGACCGTCCCGCGCGTGAAGTAGGCGCGCAGGCAGTGCCGCCCCCAGTTCGCGGCCCTCCCCGGGTCGCTCTCCTCGAGCCACCAGAAGACGCGCGCCGCGTTCTGCGTCGCCACCGGAAACTTCTCGGGCAAGGTGAAGGGGACGCCGGCGAAGCGCGCCGAGCGCGCGAAGTCGAGGAGCGAGTACTCGCGCTTGATCGGGTGGCTGACCGGGCTCTTCAGCTCGGCCGCCTGGAAGGTGAC
>JADGRJ010000212.1 GCA_017881025.1 Rhizobacter sp.
CGATGGCCGGCAGCGCGCGCCGATGGCGCCGCGTCAGCGACAGGGGAACGCGCTGGACGACGAGCAGTGCGCCGACGACGAGCGCGGTGATCGTGCTGCGCACGCTCACCGCCGTCGCGACGTCGACGCCGTGGTCGAAGGCGACGCGCGCGGCGACGTGGTTCGCGCCCATCATGAGCGCGATCAGGAGCAGCGTCGCGAATGCCGTTCCCGAGAGGACGGTGGCGCCGGCCGGGCGGCCGGTCATGCGCGCGGGCGGTGTCGCATCTAGGGCTTCGCCGCCGGCGGCGCGTGCGCGGCGAACGCCGCCATCTGCGCGGCGAGCGCCTTCTTGAACGCCGGCCGCGCTTCGCCGCGCCGGCGATAGGCGTCGAGCGTCGGCCGGCTGGCGACGAGCTCGCTGTTGCGCAGGATGCGCAGGACCGTCGTCATCAACAGATCGGCGGCGGTGAAGCGGCCGGCGACCAGGTGCTCGCGCTCGCCGAGGAAGGTCGCGACGTTGTCGAGGCGGGTGCCGATCGCGGCGACGATCTTGTCGCGCAGCTCCTTCGCGCCGGCCGGCGCGCCGCCGGGCTGCAGGTCGATCATGTTCATCATCATGATCGGCGGCTCGACGGTGTTGAGGGCGGCGAAGGTCCAGGTGCGGACGAGCTCGCGCTCCTGGGGGTCGGCGGGCAGCAGCGCGCTCGAGCGCTCGGCGATGTTGAGGACGATCGCGCCCGATTCGAACAGTGTCAGGTCGCCGTCCTCGATCGCCGGCACCTGGCCGAACGGCTGCAGGGCGCGGTACGCGGCGCTCTTCTGGTCGTCGGGGCCGATCAGCTTCTCCTCGTACGGCAGTCCGGCTTCCTCGAGCGCCCAGCGAACGCGGAGGTCTCGAACCAGCCCTTGCGCGAACGGCGGCACCCAGCGGAATGCGCTCACCTTGATCATCGATGTCTCCTGTCGTCGGCCCCGGTGCGGCGATCGTGCCATGGCAGACGTTAAGCTCGCGCTCGGAGAAACGACGAGAAGCAGGAGACCCATGCCCGCGGTGAAGTCGCGCATCGACACGCGTTCTGACGAGTTCAAGGCCAACGCCGCGTTCCTGCAGCGCCAGGTCGACGACCTGCGCGCGCGCGCCGCCGAGGTCGCGCTCGGCGGCGACGCCAAGTCGCGCGAGCGCCACGCCGCGCGCGGCAAGCTGCTGCCGCGCGAGCGCGTCGACGGCCTGCTCGACGCCGGCGCGCCGTTCCTCGAGATCGGCCAGCTCGCCGCCTTCGGCATGTACGACGGCGAGGCGCCGGCGGCCGGAATGATCGCCGGCATCGGCCGCGTCCACGGCCAGGAGGTGATGGTCGTCGCCAACGACGCGACGGTGAAGGGCGGCACCTACTACCCGATGACGGTGAAGAAGCACCTGCGCGCGCAGGAGATCGCGCTGCAGAACCGCCTGCCGTGCATCTACCTCGTCGACTCGGGCGGCGCGTTCCTGCCGCGCCAGGACGAGGTCTTCCCCGACCGCGAGCACTTCGGCCGGATCTTCTTCAACCAGGCCAACATGAGCGCGCAGGGGATCGCCCAGATCGCCGTCGTCATGGGCTCGTGCACGGCGGGCGGCGCCTACGTGCCGGCGATGAGCGACGAGACGATCATCGTCAAGAACCAGGGAACGATCTTCCTCGGCGGGCCGCCGCTGGTGAAGGCCGCCATCGGCGAGGTCGTCAGCGCCGAGGAGCTCGGCGGCGGCGACGTTCACACGCGGTTGTCCGGCGTCGCCGACCACCTCGCCGACGACGACCGCCATGCGCTCGCGATTGCGCGCCGCATCGTCGCCAGCCTCAATCGCACGAAGCCCGAGACGGTGACGCACGAGCCGAGCGAGGAGCCGCTCTACGACGCCAAGGAGATCTACGGCGTCATCCCGCAGGACACGCGAAAGCCCTACGACGTTCGCGAGGTGATCGCGCGGATCGTCGACGGCTCGCGCCTCGACGAGTTCAAGTCGCGCTACGGCGCGACCCTCGTCACCGGCTTCGCGCGCCTCTACGGCATGCCGGTCGGCGTGATCGCCAACAACGGCATCCTGTTCAGCGAGTCGGCGCAGAAGGGCGCCCACTTCATCGAGCTCTGCTGCGAGCGGCGCGTGCCGCTCCTCTTCCTGCAGAACATCACCGGCTTCATGGTCGGCAAGAAGGTCGAGAACGCGGGCATCGCGCGCGACGGCGCGAAGATGGTCACCGCCGTCGCGACGGCGCAGGTGCCCAAGCTCACGGTGCTCATCGGCGGCTCGTTCGGCGCCGGCAACTACGGCATGTGCGGCCGCGCCTACTCGCCCCGATTCCTCTGGATGTGGCCGAACGCGCGCATCAGCGTGATGGGCGGCGAGCAGGCGTCGGCGGTGCTCGCGACGGTCAAGCGCGACGGCATCGAATCGCGCGGCGGCAGCTGGTCGGCCGAGGAAGAGCGCGACTTCAAGGCGCCGCTCCTCGAGCAGTACGAGCACCAGGGCCACCCGTACTACGCGAGCGCGCGGTTGTGGGACGACGGCGTCATCGATCCGGCCGAGACGCGCCGCGTCCTCGGCCTGTCGCTGGCGACGACGCTCAACGCGCCGATCCCGGCGACCAAGTTCGGCATCTTCAGGATGTGATGGGAGCACGCCGATGTTCACCAAGATCCTGATCGCCAACCGGGGCGAGATCGCCTGCCGCGTCATCAGGACGGCGCGGCGAATGGGGATCGCGACGGTCGCGGTCTACTCGGACGCCGATGCCGGCGCTCGTCACGTCCGCCTCGCCGACGAGGCCGTTCACATCGGGCCGGCACCGGCACGCGAGTCGTACCTCGTCGGGCCGCGGATCATCGCCGCCGCGAAGGCGACCGGCGCGCAGGCGATCCATCCCGGCTACGGCTTCCTTTCCGAGAACGAAGCCTTCGCCGAGCAGTGCGGCGCCGAGGGCATCGTCTTCATCGGCCCGCCGGCGGCGGCGATCCGCGCGATGGGATCGAAGTCGGCGGCCAAAACGCTGATGGCCAAGGCCGGCGTGCCGCTCACGCCCGGCTATCACGGCGACGACCAGGACCCGGCGCTGCTCGCGCGCGAGGCCGGCAAGATCGGCTTTCCGGTGCTGATCAAGGCGAGCGCCGGCGGCGGCGGCAAGGGCATGCGCCGCGTCGACAAGGGCGAGGACTTCGCCGCCGCGCTTGCCTCGTGCCAGCGCGAGGCGAAGAGCGCGTTCGGCGACGACCGTGTCCTGGTCGAGCAGTACGTGCTGAAGCCGCGCCACATCGAGATCCAGGTCTTCGCCGACAGCCAGGGTCGTTGCGTCCACCTGTTCGAGCGCGACTGCTCGGTGCAGCGGCGCCACCAGAAGGTGCTCGAGGAAGCGCCCGCGCCGGGCATGACGGGCGAGCGCCGCGCCGCCATGGGCAAGGCGGCGGTCGAGGCGGCGAAGGCGGTCGGCTACGTCGGCGCCGGCACGGTCGAGTTCATCGCCCATCCCGACGGCCGCTTCTACTTCATGGAGATGAACACGCGGCTGCAGGTCGAGCACCCGGTGACCGAAATGATCACCGGGCTCGACCTGGTCGAATGGCAGCTTCGCGTCGCCGCCGGCGAGCCGCTGCCGAAGACTCAGGCCGAGCTCGACATCTCCGGTCATTCGATCGAGGCGCGCATCTACGCCGAGGATCCGGACAAGGGCTTCCTGCCGTCGACCGGCCGGCTCGTCCACCTGGCGCCGCCGCCGGAGAGCGAGTCGGTGCGCGTCGACACCGGCGTCGAGCAAGGCGACTCGATCACGCCGTTCTACGACCCGATGATCGCCAAGCTCATCGTCCACGCGCCCGACCGCGCCGGCGCGCTGGTGCGGATGCAGCGCGCGCTCGCGCAGTACCGGATCGTCGGCGTCGCCAACAACGTCGAGTTCCTCGGCCGCCTGGTCGCGACCGACTCGTTCGTCCGCGCCGACCTCGACACCGCGCTGATCGAGCGCGAGCACGCGGCGCTCATCCCGCCGCCTGCGCTGCCGCCCGACGACGCGTGGCTGCTCGCCGCGCTGGCCGAAGTCGAGCGCGACGCGGCGACGGCGCGGCAGGCGGCCGATCGCGCTCCCGACCCGGGATCACCGTGGCGCGGCCTCGACGGCTGGCGCCTCAACGGCAGCGCCGTGCGCCGGCTCGGCTTTCGCAGCGGCGAGACGATGCGCGAGGTCGACGTCGGCGCGCGGCCGAATGGCGCCTGGGAGCTGTCGCTCGACGGCGCGACGCTTGCCGCCACCGCCGCGCTGGGTCCGGACGGCGCGCTGGCGGCGGCGCTCGGGCCGCGCCGCCTCGTCGCCACGGTCGTCGCCCACGGCGACCGCCGCCACGTCTTCGTCGCCGGCCACGTCCATGTGCTCACCCTGGTCGATCTGCTCGGCATCACCGGCGCCGAGCACGACGAGGAGGGCGCCGGACTGTTGGCGCCGATGCCGGGCAAGGTCATCGCCTTGCTCGCGCGTCCGGGCGCGGCAGTCGACAAGGGTGCGCCGCTGCTCGTTCTCGAGGCGATGAAGATGGAGCACACCATCAGCGCGCCGCGCGCCGGCACGGTCAAGGGGTTTCGCTATGCCGCCGGCGACCAGGTCGCCGAAGGCGCCGAGCTCGTCGAGTTCGAATAGGCGGGCGCGCTTGCCCCCCGGAGCGCGCGTCTCCTCAAAGGGATGGACCACCCCCCGTTTGATGGGGTTGTCTCGGAGCGGCCGACGCCTTTCAATCCTCCCCTCACTGGAGGAGTCCAAAAAAAGTTCGTTTCGCAACCATTCGCGGCGTCGTCGACGCTGCGCCGGGCCACGGGCTTTCTCGCCGCCTTCGCGCTGGTCACCCTGATCTCCTGCGGCGGCGACTACAACAACACTTCCGGCGCAGTGACGCCGCCCGCCGCCGGCGGTGGGGTCACCGGCAACGCCTACCTCGGGCCGATCGTCGGCGCGACGGCGAGCCTCTTCAACGTCAACCCGAACGGCACCAACAACGGCGCCGCGATCGAGACGGTCACGACGACGGCCACCGGCTTCGTCTTCACCAACGGCATCACCGGCCCGGCGCGCATCTGCGTCACCGGTGGCACCTATCTCGACGAGGCGACCAACACCACGCAGACCAACACGCTGACGCTGTGCGCCCTCGTGGGCGGCACGACGAGCCAGGTGTTCGTCACGCCGATGAGCAGCTTCGTCGACGAGATCGTCAAGGCCCAGCTCAGGCTCAATGCCGCCCCGACCGCGGCCGACTTCACGGCCGCGCTCACGGCCGCCGACGACCTCGTCAAGTCGGTCTACAACGTCGCCACGCCGGTCGCCGGGCTGAACCCGCTGTTCGACAAGACCGAAGCGACCCTGCACCCCGACCAGTACAAGCTCGGCGCCGTCCTCGGTGCCTATTCGCAGCTGATCGCCGACTACCTCGCACGTTGCGGCGGTGACCGCCACGAGGTGCTGCGCGCGCTGCTTGCCGACATCGGCGACAAGGTCTTCGACGGCAAGACCATCGACGCAGTCGGCGCCATCCTGACCGTGCAGTACACCTGCAACGGTGCCGCCGTCAACCTGCCGATCGGCGCGGGGACCGCAGATGTCGTCACCGCGCTCACCGAGTTCGCCAACACGACGCAAGGTCTGGCCATGGACCTCGCCGGCAACCGCACGATCATCGACACGGTCAAGGCGAACATCATCGGCGGCGCCGCGGCGCCTGCGGCGATCAAGACGCTGCCGAGCCAGGGCCTGATCGCGATCGACACGATCAAGAACATCGGCTACGTGCCGATCTACACGCACGATGCCGGCGGCAACGGCCAGATCGCGGTGGTGGACCTCAATGTCGGCGTCGCCAACCCGGTCCTCAAGCTGGTGTCCCTGCCCGGGACCTCGACGGCGATCGCGACGAACTTCTTCGCCGACAACGGCCGCGTCTACGTGCTCGCGGCGAGTGGCTCGAACATCACGGTCCACGTGATCAAGTCGTCCGACAACACGGTCGAATTCAGCATCCCGGCCACCGGCCTCAGCTTCAACGGATCGTTCGGCGGCGTCATCGTCGACGGCAAGCGCAACCATGTCGTGGTCGCGGGCACCAGCACCATCGGCCTGCTCGACATCTCGACCGCGACGCCGACCTGGGTCGCCACGTCGGTGATCAACGTCGGCGGCACGGACTCGTTCTCGCTCAACTCCGAGACCGGCCTCATCTTCGTGTCGTCCGACGGTTCGATGAAGACGGTCGACTCGACCGTGACGCCGATGACGCAGCGGGTCTACTCGGCCAGCCTCGGCACGACCGACGGCGTGGCCTTCGACTCGCTGACCGGGATGATGATCATCACGCCGGAGTTCCAGGACAAGGCGTACGTGATCAACATGAACGAGCTGCCGGCGACCGGCACCGGTGCGGCGCCGACGCTCGACGTCCCCGGCATCGGCACCTCCGCGCCGGTGAGCGAAGGTCCCGGCGGCCAGGTCGCGGTCAACGTGCTGACCCACCAGGGGCTGGTCGCTGACGAATTCGGCCACAACCTGCGCCTGGTCCAGATGCCGACGGTGCCGATCACCGGTGCGGCGACGGCGACCAACGCGTTCACGGTCGCGGCGGCGGTGCTGCCGAAGCCGCTGATCAACGGCACGGCGACCCAGCTCGGCATGCGCGGTGATCCGAACTCGGTGACGATCGATCCGGCGCGCAACTTCGGCTACGTGCTGGCCGATACGCAGGCGAGCTTCCACGGCTTCAACGTCAACTTCCCGCTGTTCCTGGTCCGCGTCGACTTGTCGGGCGCGGTGAAGGGCACGCCGTGGACGCCGTCGATGCAGGCGATCCAGATGCCTTGAGTCCCGCTCGGGCGACCTAGCGCCGACGCCGCTGCAGGGCGACCTGCAGCGGCGTTTCTTCGTCCGCACCGGGTCGACCGGGCGGCGGCGCTTCAGCCGCGCG
>JADGRJ010000213.1 GCA_017881025.1 Rhizobacter sp.
CGCAGGAGATCGTTCCCGCCGGTGAGACGCCGGCATCGTGGCTGCGAAAGCTCGTCGACGCCGGCGTGCCCAGGCGCTTCCCGAACGGCCTGCCCGAGGAATACCGCCGCACGATCGAGAGCGAGCTCGCCGTCATCGCCGAGCTCGAGTACGAGGCCTACTTCCTCACCGTCGCCGACATCGTCGCCTGGGCGCGCGCGCAGGGCATCCTCTGCCAGGGCCGCGGCAGCGCCGCCAACTCGCTCGTCTGCTACTGCCTGCACGTCACCGAGGTCGACCCGCGCCGCGCGACGCTGCTCTTCGGCCGCTTCATCAGCGTCGAGCGCAACGAGCCGCCCGACATCGACATCGACTTCGAGCACCAGCGCCGCGAGGAGGTGATCCAGTACATCTACGGCAAGTACGGAAGGCACCGCGCCGCGCTCACCGCGGTGGTCATCAGCTACCGGCCGCGCTCGGCATTGCGCGACGCCGGCCGCGCCCTCGGCATCGACCTGCAGCGGATCGAGACGGTGTCGAAGAGCCAGCACTGGTTCGACGGCCGCGGCATCGCCCCCGAGCGGCTGCGCGAGAGCGGCTTCGATCCCGACGCGCCGGTGGTGAAGCTGTGGATGGAGCTCACGGCGCAGCTGATCTCGTTCCCGCGCCACCTCTCGCAGCACCCGGGCGGCTTCGTCATCGCCAAGGGCCGCATGGCCGAGCTGGTGCCGGTCGAGAACGCGAGCATGAAGGATCGCAGCGTCATCCAGTGGGACAAGGACGACCTCGACGCGCTCGGCCTCCTGAAGGTCGACATCCTCGCGATCGGCATGCTGAGCGCGATCCGCCGCTCGCTCGAGCACATCGGCGCCAAGCTCGGCCGATCGTCGTTCGAGATGCAGGACATCCCCGACGGCGACGTTGCCACCTACGACATGATCTGCCGCGCCGACACCGTCGGCGTGTTCCAGATCGAGAGCCGCGCGCAGATGAGCATGCTGCCGCGCCTCCAGCCGCGCTGCTACTACGACCTCGTCGTCGAGGTCGCGATCGTCCGGCCCGGGCCGATCCAGGGCGGCATGGTCCACCCCTACCTGAAGAACCGCACGCTCCCCGACAGCGAGGTCGACTGCCCCGAGGAGCTCAAGCCCGCGCTGCTGCGGACCAAGGGCGTGCCGATCTTCCAGGAGCAGGTGATGCAGATCGCCATGCTCGCCGCCGACTTCAGCGCCGGCGAGGCCGATGCGCTGCGCCGCGCGATGGCGGCATGGAAAAGGCGCGGCGGCCTCTCGCCGTTCCACAAGCGGCTCGTCGGCCGGATGGTCGAGAAGGGCTACACGCTCGAGTACGCCGAGCGCATCTTCAAGCAGATCCAGGGCTTCGGCGAATACGGCTTTCCGGAGAGCCACGCCGCCGGCTTCGCGCTCCTCGCCTACGTCAGCAGCTGGATCAAGTGCCATCACGCCGACGCCTTCCTGTGCGGCCTGCTCAACGCCCAGCCGATGGGCTTCTACGCGCCGGCGCAGCTGGTGCGCGACGCGCGCGAGCACGGCGTCGAGGTGCGGCCGGTCGACGTCGCGGTGAGCGAATGGGAGAGCACGCTCGAAGAGCCGGGCGCGGCGCGCCAGCCGCTCCGGCTCGGCCTCAATCGCGTCAAGGGCCTCGCCGAAGACGCCGGCGAGCGCATCGTCGCCGCGCGCGAAGAGGCGCGCTTCGCCGACAGCGAAGACCTGGCGCGGCGCGCCCGTCTCGATGCCCACGCCCTCGCGGCGCTCGCCGAGGCGGGCGCGCTGCAGAGCCTCACCGGCCATCGCCACCAGGCGGCGTGGGCGGTGGCCGGCATCGACACGCGGCCGACCGAGCTGCTGCGCGCGACGCGCGCCGGCGAGGCCGGCGTCGTCCTCGCTGCGCCGAGCGAAGGCGAGGAGACGCTCGCCGACTACCGCGCCCTCGGCCTGACGCTGAACCGCCATCCGCTCGCCCTCCTGCGATCGCAGCTCGCCGCCTTCCGCATCGAGCCCGCGTCGCGCCTGCGCATGTACCCGAACGGCAGGCTGGCACGCGCCAGTGGCCTCGTCACGCATCGGCAGCGGCCCGAGACGGCCAAGGGAACGGTCTTCGTCACCCTCGAGGACGAGACCGGCGCGGTCAACGTCATCGTCTGGCCGAAGATCGCCGAGGCGCAGCGGACGCCGCTGCTCGGCGCGACGCTGCTCACCGTCTACGGCCAGTGGCAGCGCCAGGGCGAGGGCGAGCAGGCGGTGATGCACCTCGTCGCCGCGAGGATGATCGATCACACGCCGCTGCTCAGGGGACTGGTTAGCCGCAGCCGCGATTTCCGCTAGCCGGCGCACCCGTGGACCGGCGCCGGCCGCCTCTTTCGTGGCGCTCGTCCGGCAAAATCGCCGCCATGGCGACGCAGCCGATCACTCCCGAGCTGAGGCGATGGATCGTCGCCCAGGCGGCTGCCGGCCATCCGCCCGACATCGTCCTCGACGCGATGAAGGCGAGCGGCTGGAACGAGGCGGTCGCTCTCGACGCCCTCGAGACGACGATGAAGAGCCGCCTCGGCCTTGCGAGCGTCGACGCGTCGATCGCCGCCGACGCCGCGACCGAGCCGGCGCGGCCGGTGCCGGGCGCGGGCATCGCCGCCGGCACGCCGGCGATCCGCGCCGCCGACCGCGACGTCCGCGTCGTCATGGCGATGACGCTGCCGCGCGTCGTCGTCTTCGCCGAGCTGCTCTCGGCCGAAGAATGCGCCGAGCTGATCGCCCTGGCGCGCTCGCGCCTGGCGCGCTCCGAGACGGTCGAGACCGCGACCGGCGCGAGCGCCGTCAATCCGGCGCGAACCAGCGACGGCATGTTCTTCGAGCCGGGCGAGTTCCCGGTCTGCGCCCGCCTCGAGAAGCGCATCGCCGCGCTGCTCGGCTGGCCGCTCGAGAACGGCGAAGGGCTGCAGATCCTGCGCTACGGGCCGGGCACCGAGTACCTGCCGCACTACGACTACTTCGACCCCGACGAAGCCGGCACGCCGGCGATCCTGCAGCGCGGCGGCCAGCGCGTCGGCTCGATCGTCTGCTACCTGAACACGCCCGAGGCGGGCGGCGCGACCGTCTTCCCCGACGTCGGCCTCGAGGTCGCTCCGGTGCGCGGCAACGCGGTCTTCTTCAGCTACGACCGGCCGCACCCGGCGACGCGAACCTTGCACGGCGGCGCGCCGGTCGATGCGGGCGAGAAGTGGGTGGCGACCAAATGGCTGCGCGAAGGCCGCTTCGAGTGAGGCGGGCGAGCGCGGCGGGCGGGCGTCAACCAGCGTCGGCGCGGCCGCGTTGTCAGGCCGAGCTCTGCTCCACCGCGATCCACGAACTACCCAAGGACCCTCCCATGAAGACCCTCATCGCCGCCGTCATCGCCTCGGCCGTCAGCTTCGGCGCTTTCGCCCAATCCGCCTCCGCCCCTGCGGCCGCCACGCCGATGGCCAAGCCGATGGCTGCCGATTCCGGCATGAAGAAGGCGCCCGCGCACAAGGCGACCAAGAAGCCGGGCGCCAAGAAGGCCATGAAGACCATGAAGAAGGCGTCGGCTCCCGCCTGAGCGACTTCGCGGGAACGAAAGCCCGGTCTCGACCGGGCTTTTTTTCGTGCCGCCGGGGGCGCGGCCGATGCCGTGACGTCAGGCGTGGGCGCCGCTCGCGTGGCCGAACGGGCGGCTGCGCTCGATGCGGCGGCGCTTGCGGTCTTCCCAGGTCTGGGGTCCCTCGAGCTGCCAGCGCTCCACGCGGCCGGTCAGCTCGTCGCGGGCGAGGCGGCGGAACGCCCGGTTGTTGGCTTCGCCGCGCCAGGCGCCGAAGCGCAGGCGCCACGGCAGCAGCGCGGCCCGCGCCGCCACCCAGTACACGCAGCGGCGCTCCTGCCAGAACGACTGGCGCTCGAAGTTGACGCGCCCGGCGAAGCCGGTGTTGGGTTCGAACAGGGCGTAGCCCTCTGCGCCGGCGAGCTCGACGATGGTCTGGGCGATGTCGTTCGGGGTGTCGCCGTGGCCGCGGTAGACGAGGTAGACGCGCTCGATGCGTTCGGCCGGCAGCCGGTCGACCTCGACCTCGTCGCGGTAGACGACGATGTCGTTCTGCTGCCAGAGGGTTCGCCAGGTCGTCTTCATGCGCGGGTTCGTCGGGGTCGTCTCGAAGCAGTGCCTGGGCCGAGGATAGTCGTCGCGACGGCGCCGGTCTGTGACGATCGGCAAGGGACGTTACGCGCGGCGCCAGGAAACCGACCGGCCGCCGGGGCGGCGAGGATCTCGCGAGCTAGTAGACGACGACCGAGCGGATCGACTCGCCGCTCTTCATCAGCTCGAAGCCGCGGTTGATGTCGTCGAGCTCCAGCCGGTGCGTGATGAGATCGTCGATCGCGATCTTGCCGTCCATGTACCAGTCGACGATCTTCGGCACGTCGGTGCGGCCGCGCGCGCCGCCGAAGGCCGATCCCTTCCACTGCCGCCCGGTGACGAGCTGGAACGGCCGGGTCGAGATCTCCTCGCCCGCCGCGGCGACGCCGATGATGATGCTCTGGCCCCAGCCCTTGTGGCAGCACTCCAGCGCGTGGCGCATCGTCGTCGTGTTGCCGATGCACTCGAAGCTGTAGTCGGCGCCGCCGTCGCTGAGGCGGACGATCTCGTCGACGACGTTGGCGACGTCCTTCGGGTTGACGAAGTCGGTCATCCCGAACTTCCTCGCCATCGCCTCGCGCCCCGGGTTGACGTCGACGCCGATGATCCGGTTCGCGCCGACCAGCCTCGCGCCCTGGATGACGTTGAGGCCGATGCCGCCGAGGCCGAAGACGACGACGTTCGCGCCGGCCTCGACCTTGGCGGTGAAGAGGACGGCGCCGACGCCCGTCGTCACGCCGCAGCCGATGTAGCAGACGATGTCGAACGGCGCGTCGGGGCGGATCTTCGCGAGCGCGATCTCCGGGACGACGATGTAGTTCGAAAACGTCGACGTCCCCATGTAGTGCAGGAGCGGCTTGCCGCCGATCGAGAAGCGGCTCGTGCCGTCGGGCATCAGGCCCTTGCCCTGGGTCGCGCGGATCTTCTGGCAAAGGTTGGTCTTCCTCGACAGGCAGAACTTGCACTGCCGGCACTCGGGCGTGTAGAGCGGGATGACGTGGTCGTCCTTCGCCAGCGTCGTCACGCCGGCGCCGACGTCGACGACGACGCCGGCGCCTTCGTGGCCGAGGATCGCCGGGAAGAGCCCCTCGGGATCGTCGCCCGACAAGGTGAACCAGTCGGTGTGGCAGATTCCCGTCGCCTTGATCTCGACCAGCACCTCGCCGGCGCGCGGGCCTTCGAGGTCGACCGTCTCGATCGTCAGCGGCGCGCCCGCCCTCCAGGCGACCGCGGCGCGTGTCTTCACGACTGCGCCTCGGCGCCGTAGTAGTCGGGGACCGTCATGGCGGTGGGTTCCGGTGCGCGCGCCGTGGCCTTGATCATGGCCGCGGCCTTCTCCGCGATCATGATCGTCGGTGCGTTGGTGTTGCCGCTGACGATGCTCGGCATGATCGAGGCGTCGACGACGCGCAGGCCTTCGACGCCGCGCACGCGCAGCTCGGCGTCGACGACGTCGAGCGGGCCGGTGCCCATGCGGCAGGTGCCGACCGGGTGATAGATCGTGTCGGCGTGGGCGCGGATGAAGGCCTCGATCTCGGCGTCGCTCTGCGCCGCGGCCGACGCGCTCAGCTCGCGCGCGCCGTGCCCCGCCAGCGCGGGCTGCGCGAGGATGTGGCGCATCGCCTTGAAGCCGAGGACGAGCCGGTCGACGTCGTCGCGCTCGGCGAGGAAGTTCGGGTCGATGCGCGGCGACGCCATCGGGTCGGCGCTCGCCAAGGTGACGCTGCCGCGGCTCTTCGGCCGTAGCAGGCAGACGTGGCACGAGTAGCCGTGGCCGAAGACGGTCTTCCTGCCGTGGTCGACGAGCTTGCCGACGACGAAGTGGAACTGCAGGTCCGGCCGATCGACGCCGGCGTCGCTGCGCACGAAGCCGCCGGCCTCGGCGAAGTTTGTCGTCAGCACGCCGCTGCGCTGGCGGCGCCACTCGAAGACGCCTTTCAGCAGGTTGATCGCGCCGCGCAGCGACAGGCCGAAGAGGTCGGTCAGGTGCGGCGCGTCGAGGACGGCGACGACGTCGACGTGGTCGTGCAGGTGGCGGCCGACGCCGGGCAGATCGTGGCGCACGTCGATGCCGAGCGAGCGCAGGTGCTCGCCGGGGCCGATCCCCGAGAGCATCAGCAGTTGCGGCGACTGCAGCGCGCCCGCGGCGAGCAGCACTTCGCGGCGCGCCGACACGAACCGGGTCGCGCCGTCGATCCGCGCCTCGACGCCGGTCGCGCGCGCGCCGTCGAAGCGAACTCGCGTCGCCGCCGCGCCCGTCGCCACGTGCAGGTTCGGCCGGCCGAGGCTCGGCGTCAGGTACGCCTTCGCGGCGCTGAAGCGCTCGCCGTTCTTGTGGGTGACCTGGTACGGGCCGACGCCTTCCTGGCGCGCGCCGTTGAAGTCGGCGTTGAGCGGATGGCCTGCCTGCCGCGCCGCCTCGACGAACACCGGCCCGAAGCGATTCGGGCTGCGCAGGTCCATGACGTTGAGCGGTCCGCCCACGCCATGGAACTCGTCGCTGCCACGCTCGTTGTGCTCGGCGCGCTTGAAATACGGCAGCACGTCGTCCCAGCCCCAGCCCGCGTTGCCCTCGCTCGCCCAGCCGTCGTAGTCCTCGGGCTGGCCACGCACGTAGATCATGGCGTTGACCGAGCTCGAGCCGCCGAGCACCTTGCCGCGCGGCTGGTAGCCGCGGCGACCGCCGAGTCCGGGCTGCGGCACGGTCTCGAAGGCCCAGTTGTAGGCGCCGTTCTTGGCGAGCACCGCCAGCCCCGCGGGGCAGTGGAGGAGGACGCTGCGGTCGGGCGGGCCGGCCTCGAGCAG
>JADGRJ010000214.1 GCA_017881025.1 Rhizobacter sp.
TCACCTACTCGCTGAAGGACGGCCTTGCCAGGGGACCGGTGGTCGTCTACTTCTATCCATCGGCCTACACCGAGGGGTGCAACATCCAGGCGCACGAATTCTCGACCCAGGCCGACCAGTTCGCCGCCGCCGGCGCCACGGTGATCGGCGTCTCGCTCGACAGCATCGAACGGCTGAACGAGTTCTCCGCCGACCCCGACTACTGCGCCGGCAAGCTCGCCGTCGCGTCCGACGGCGACGGCAGGATCGCTCGCGCGTTCGGCCTGCGGGTGAGCGGCGTGCAGCGCGGCGCCACCGACACGCGCGGCAAGGAGATCGACCACGGCTTCACCGAGCGCACGACTTTCGTCGTCAGGCGCGACGGCACCGTCCTCGCGGCGGTGGGCGGCGTCTCGCCCGAAGCCAACGTCGCGCGCGCGCTGGAACTGGTGCAGAAGCTCGCGAAGGCGCGCTAGTCGCTGCGGCGAGGAAGTGCCAGGTGCGGCGTGGGCCAGCTGCGGGTTGGGCGGAAGATGCTGCGCCGACCGAGCGTCTCGAGAAAAGCTCGGTTGGCCGGTGGAAATGCATCAGCGTCGCATCAACTGCGCTGCCACACCGCGGCGCGGCGCGGGCTCGACCGGGGGAGCGAAACCGACGCGCGCCCACATCTGCACCGTTTGGGCCGGCGATGACGCGTCAAGCAGGGTGCGCACGTCGTTGTAGGGCCTGGCCTGTTCCGGGTACTCCTGGAGCGCTTGCTGCAGGGGTTGCATCGCCAACCCGTGCGCAGTGGCGGTGAGTTGCACTCGCGCGTAGGCGCGCCCCGCGTTGACCTGGGTGGTGCGGTCGTTGCCGTCAGTCACCATCCACAGGAAGCCGGCGGTCGAATCCAGCTTCTTGCCGAAGTCCTTGATCTGGCTGGTCGTTGCATAGTCATCAGGCCCCGGCGCCTTGCTGCGATCGAACAGGCCGATGCCGCTCATCAGCACGACCATCGGGTCGAGCACGGAAAGGCCGTCACGATGCTCGTCGATCTCGGCGGCGCCGACACGCAACACGTTGTACGACTCCATGACGGTTCGCGGCGTCGTCAGTTCAATTCGCCAGGCCTCGGCTGCAATCGCCCGATGTCGATTCAAGACATCTGGCCGATCCGCTCCCACGGAGCCGAACCGCAAGGGATTCGGCCGCACTGCTTCGGCCATCGCCTGCCATGCTGCCGCCGGCACCGGCCGATCCAGGTCGTAGAGGCTGCGGTTGGTATGACGAGCGAGGATGCGTGCGAACAAGGGATCCTTCTGCCGCTCGGCATCCGGCACCAGCCGGATCCGTGCCACCGGTCGCCGATCGAGCTTGTCGGCCCCGAAGGCGCCTTCGGGAAATAGCTCGATCTCCGCCCTCAGACCTCGCTCGCGCGCGGCGATGTCGATCAGCTCCAGGAAGGTGCCGTGGCTCATCATGATCTGCCGCGAAAACGGATCGGTTTCCGGCAACAGGCGAGCGAGGTCGCAGTGCAGCACGATCTCGTCGGGCCTGCCCAAATCGACCAGCCAGGATTGCAGGTTGTGGGAATGCGGCGCGAGGATTGCGTAGCCGAGGATCCAGCGCCGAGCGTCGGCCTCTTGCCCGGGGCCCTTCCACGGCGCGATCGCGCCCGCCGGCATTTGCTGGGTACACCCTGCCGAGGCGGTCGCGGCAGCGGCGACGAACCCACCCCCGGCCACGCGCATGAACTTGCGACGATTCATCTTGCTTCTTCCTCGGCGACTCGCAACCTGGCGCAGCGACGTAACGGTACCGCGGAAGTACTTCTTGCGTCCTTCTGGCCTCATCCACGCTGGGGGGCTGCGTCCTCGCCGCATCGCCGTCAAGGCGCATAGACTGACGATTTCGTCGGGAGTCCCGTGCCATGAGATCAACCGTGTGCATCGCGTTCGGCAGCGCGGAAGTGTTGGTGAACCTGCCCGCGGCGGAGGCCCCCTGGTCGGCAGACGAAGCCCGTCGATGGCTGGACGAGCAGTTCATCGCCAACGATTGCGAGCCGTTTCGCGCCAGCGGCAAGGTGCTCAACGCCGACAAGTTGCTGGCCATCGCGAACGCCATCGGTCAGCGCGGCTTCGAGCAGGACGAGGCGCTCCGCCTGGCCTTCGCGCATGCCGCGGAGGCGGCGCTTTCTCGTTCCGTGGTGCGCATCGACGTCGACGCGCGAACCGTCTCGTACTGAAGCCGCGCCGTTGCTCGAAAGCCGCGCGCAGACCGCGCACGAGCAGCGCGCCGGCGCGCTCGTCGTCGCATCGTCAACAATGCTGCGATGCGAATGGCGAGCGCGGCTTCACGGTTTGTCCACTGTGCGGCACTGACGCTGTTTCTGGGCGTCGGGAGTGCGACTCCGGCAGACGGACTGCCCTGGTTCGACGACGGTCGGCCCGGCCCCCAGGCGCGCCAGGCCGTCGCCTTGCTCGCTGCCGCCGCGAGCCACGGGCTCGAGCCTCAGGACTACGCGGCGGGCGCGCTGCTGCAGGCCGTCACGCAGGCATCCCAGGGCCCAGCGCCGGAACCAGCCACGATCGCCCGGCTGGAGCAGGCATTGACCCTGGCGATGCAACACTACCTGGCGGATGTGCACGGGGGCCGGATCGACCCGCGGCAGATCCAGCGCAGCTTCACCCCGCCGCGCCGTGACGAGTTCGACCCCGCGGCCTACCTGATGGCGGCGCTGGCAGCGCGCCGCCTGCCCGAAGCCGCGCAGGAGGCCGCTCCGCGGATGCCGCTCTACGAGCGCCTGCGCGAGGCGCTGGCGCGCTACCGCGCCCTGGTCGACCACCCGGCCTGGCAGCAGCCACTGCCGCCGTTGCCGGCCGCGCAGCGTGGCAGGGTCGGCAAGCTGGAGCCGGGCGAGTCCTACGCGGGCCTGGCGCTGTTGGCGCAGAGACTGATCGCGCTCGGCGACCTCGCGCCGGAGACGCCCGCGCCACCACGCTTCGAAGGGCCGCTGGTCGAAGCCGTCAAGGCCTTTCAGGCGCGCCATGGCCTGGCCGCTGACGGCGTGATCGGCACAGCCACCCTGGCGCATCTGCAGATGACCCCGGCCGCGCGGGTGCGCCAGATCGAGCTGACGCTCGAGCGCCTGCGCTGGACCCCGCTGATGCAGGGGCCGCGAATGATCGTGATCAACATCCCCGAGTTCGTGCTCCGCGCCTACGAAGTGCGCGATGGCCGCATCAGCGTCCTGCAGGAGATGAAGGTCATTGTCGGCAAGGCCCTGGACACGCGCACACCGCTGTTCGACGCCGACATGCGCTTCATCGAGTTCAGCCCCTACTGGAACGTGCCACCGTCGATCGCGCGCGCCGAGACCGTGCCGCGCCTGCGGCGCGACCCGGGCTATTTCGTTCGGGAGGGCTTCGAGTTCGTGACCCCGGACGGTCGCGTCGATGCCGCACTCTCGGCATCGAAGCTGGACGCGTTGAACGCCGGCCAGCTGCGCATCCGCCAGCGGCCGGGGCCGCGCAATGCGCTCGGTGACATCAAGTTCGTGTTTCCGAACAGCGACCACATCTTTCTTCACCACACGCCGGCGACGCAACTTTTCGAGCGCGACCGACGCGACTTCAGTCACGGCTGCATTCGGGTCGAGCAGCCGGTGGCGCTGGCGAAGTTCGTGCTGCGTGACACGCCGGAGTGGACGGAGGAGCGAATTCGCCAGGCCATGGACCGGGGCGAATCGGCTACGCTGCGCCTGGCCGAGCCGGTGCGAGTGCTGATCGCTTACGGAACCACCCTCGTGAAGGACGGTCGCATCCACTTCTTCGACGACATCTACGGACAAGACCGCCTGCTCGACGCCGCGTTGCGCCGCGCCTCGGTGGATCGGCGGAGAATCGACATCCAGCCATGACCGACAGACCTGCTTCCACCCGCCGCAGCTTCCTGCGCCATACCGCCCGCCTCGTGGCGGCTGGCGCCTTGCCCGCGCTGTCTGCACCCGCGAGGGCCTCCTCGGTGGCGGGCCCGCGCGGGCTGGCGCTCGTGCACACGCACACCCAGGAGCGGATCGACCTCGTCTACGCCGTCGATGATCGCTACGTTCCCGAGGCGCTGGGTTCGCTGAACCATTTCCTGCGCGATCACTACACGGGTGACGTCGGGCCGATCGACCCTCGGGTGTTCGACCTGTTGCACGGCGTCCAGCGGCTGCTCGGCGCCGGGCGCTCGTTCGAGGTCATCTCCGGCTATCGCTGCCCCGCCACCAACACTCGCTTGCGCGAGACGGGTGGCGGTGGCGTGGCCAAGCACAGCTTGCACATGGAAGGCCGCGCGATCGATGTCCGCCTGCCCGGCGTGCCGCTGGCCGACCTGCGCGACGTGGCACTGTCGCTGCGCGCCGGTGGCGTGGGCTTCTATCCGCGCGACCAGTTCGTGCACCTGGATACCGGCCGCGTACGCAACTGGTGAGTCGGCCGCCACGTTCACGCCTGGTTGTGCCCGCGAACCGTTCACGGGCACAGACAAGCTTCAACGTGACGGGCGCAGGTCAGCTCACCTTTCGCCGCGGCCCTTCTCTTCGCCCTTGCCCTGGCCTTTCTCCTCGCTCTTGCCGCGGCCCTTTTGCTCGCCACGCGGCGGCTGCGCTTGCTGCGCCTGCTGCCCCCGCGGTGCCGCCGACTCCTGCGGCGGCCTGGCGTGTTGTTCGCTGGGCACAACCGCTGGCTTCGCTTGCCTGGCCGGTTGCTCGTGAGGGGCCGTCACAGGCTGCGCTTGCCGGGCCGCCTGCTCGCGAGGTGGCCGCTCCGGCTGCCGGACCTGATGCGGCGGGGCCGCCGGCGCCGGCGGCCGGACCGCAGGCGGCTGCTGGACGCCGCCTTCCCTGGGCGCCCCGCGAGGGGCAGCCGGCGCGGCTTGTGGAACCTGCGGCGGGCGCCTGACGCCGCGTTGATCCGGCGGCGTCGACACGCTTCGCGGCGGCTCGGCTCGCCTCGCCTGCACGGGAGGCGCAAGCGCGCCCGGCGCTTGCCTGGCCTGGTAGTGCTGCTGCACGACAGCGTCGCGCGGTTGGTAGCGGTAGTTCCGGCTCTGCAGCACCGGCTGCTGCTCCGGGCGCGGATAGCGGTTCCCCGAATACTGCTTCTGATAGAGCGGCAGCGGCGCCGGCGGGGGCGCGGCACGGCGATCCCACTGGTCCCAGCCGCGGTGGCGCTGATCCCACTCGTTGCCCCAGTGCTCACCCCAGCGCGGCGGCGCATCCGCACGCCAGCCGCGGAAGTACGCTGGCGGTTGGCGGTAGTAGCGCACCGGAACGCGCAGGACGTACAGCGGCACCTCTTCCGCGCCGACGAGCCACCACGGGCCGTTGTACCAGGAGCTGGCGTACCAGTTGTCACCCTGGTAGACCCAGTACATGCCGTCGTAGAAGAAATAGTTCGCGTTGGCCCGCGGGGCGTAGTAGACGGGGTAGCCCGGCACGGCGACGAGCGTCGGATAGCTCGGCAAGTTGATGCCGATGCTGACGCTCACCTGCGCCTCGGCCGAAACGATCGAGCCGACGAGCAGCCACAGCATGACGAGCAAGCGACGCATGTTGGTTCCTTTCATTCAGTGTCGTGCGGCTGCCTTCAATTTAGGCGCTCCACGGCTTCACACCGTGCGCTGGCGAACACAAGCCGCGCCGTTGTTTGAGCTAGCTCAATGGCGACTCGTCCGCAGCGGCCGGCGCGCCGTCGCGGCGCGGGTCGCGCTTTGCCAGGGCCGTCGCGATCGCCCGTTTCAGCTTGCCGACCGCCCCCTGTATCGCCTGGTGAGCGGTGGCGGCGCGGTCCTTCACGACCACCGCATCCAGTCCGACCAATCTCGCTTCCAGGGTGCACTGGATCTCGTCGGGGTTGGCCTTGTTGTGGCTGTTGGCGTCGGCCAGATGGGCTTCGACCCGGGTGACCTGCTCGCCGAACCGGCCGAGGGCGTCGCGTACCACCGCCTCCAGATGCTCGCCCATCTCGTGGCGACCGTCGGTGTGCGGGTCGGTGTTCAGCAAGACTTGCATTCGGTGCTTTCGCTGCGGCCGGCGAGCTGCCGGCCAGGCTCCAACAATGATCCGATGCAGCCGCCTGGCGCAGCCGGCGCATGCGGCGTCTGCCTGTGGGCGGCCTCCTACGCGGGCCAGCACCTGCAAGCTGAAGCAAGGACGCCAAAGATCTGGGAGGTTGAGCAGATTGCCCGGGAACTAAGATCAAACCGCCGGGCCTGAAATGTTGGCTACCGCCAGCGCCGCCGCTGCCGCCTCGGCACGCAAGGGATCCGGCCGCGCCTGATGCGAGACCAGGATCTGACCGAGGAAGTTGCGCGTCACCTCATGCTGCGGATGCGCGAAGAACTGCTCCGGCGGCGCCTCCTCGACGATGCGGCCTTCGGCCATGAAGACGACGCGGTCGGCGACGCTTCGCGCGAAGCCCATCTCGTGCGTCACGCAGAGCATCGTCATGCCGTCCTCGGCCAGGCCGATCATCGTGTCGAGCACCTCCTTGACCATCTCGGGGTCGAGCGCCGAGGTCGGCTCGTCGAACAGCATGATCTTCGGGTTCATGCACAGCGCCCGCGCGATCGCGACGCGCTGCTGCTGGCCGCCCGAGAGCTGGCTCGGGTACTTGTTCGCCTGCTCGGGAATGCGAACGCGGGTCAGGTATTTCATCGCCGTCGCTTCGGCTTCCTCGCTGCTCATGCCGCGCGAGCGCATCGGCGCCAGCGTGCAGTTCTGCAGCGCGGTCAGGTGCGGGAAGAGGTTGAACTGCTGGAACACCATGCCGACCTCGCGCCGCACCGCGTCGACGTTGCGACGGCCGGCGCCGAGGTCGACGCCGTCGACGACGATCAGGCCCTTCTGCGCCGTCTCGAGCCGGTTGATGCAGCGGATGAGCGTCGACTTGCCCGAGCCCGACGGGCCGCAGATGACGATGCGCTCGCCGGC
>JADGRJ010000215.1 GCA_017881025.1 Rhizobacter sp.
GCTACTGAAGGGTGCTTCGGCGACTGAGGGCTACTCTAGGGACCGGGGCAGGCGGCCGATATCCCGCGGCCGTGGGGGGTCGATGACCGTTCGTCGGATTCGTGTAACAGCCAGTCTGCCCGCCATCTGAACCTATGAAACGCTTCCTGGTGGGCGGGGCGGTGCGCGACAAGCTGGTCGGACGCCCGGTGGGCGACCGCGATTGGGTCGTCGTCGGCGCCGATCCCGACGAGCTCCGCGCCGCCGGGTACCTGGCCGTCGGCCGCGATTTCCCCGTCTTCCTCCATCCGGAGACGCGCGAGGAGCATGCCCTGGCCCGCACCGAACGAAAGACCGGCCCGGGCTACCACGGCTTCGAGTTCCACGCCGACCGGAGCGTCACCCTCGAGGACGACCTGGCGCGCCGAGATCTCACGATCAACGCGATCGCCGAGGACGAGGGCGGCGCGCTGATCGATCCGCACGGCGGCCAGCGCGACCTCGTCGCCAAGGTGCTGCGCCACGTCTCGCCGGCGTTCGCCGAGGATCCGGTGCGCATCCTGCGCCTGGCGCGCTTCGCGGCGCGCTTCGCCGACTTTCGCGTCGCCGCCGAGACCGAAGCGCTGATGCGCGAGATGGTCCGCGCCGGCGAGGTGGACGCGCTCGTTCCGGAGCGCGTCTGGCAGGAAGTCTCGCGCGGCCTGATGGAAGCGAAGCCGTCGCGTATGTTCGAGGTCCTGCGCGGCTGTGGCGCGCTCGCACGCGTGATGCCGGAGGTCGATCGCCTGTGGGGCGTGCCGCAGCGCGCCGACTATCACCCCGAGATCGACACCGGCGTCCACCTGATGATGGTGCTCGACATGGCGGCGCGCCTGGCGACGAGCCTGGCGGTGCGCTATGCCTGCCTCGGCCACGACCTCGGCAAGGGAACGACGCCGGCCGAGATCCTGCCGCGCCACCTGCGCCACGAGGAACGAAGCGTCGAGCTGGTGCGCGCGATGAGCGAGCGGCTGCGCGTCGACAACGCCTGTCGGGCGCTCGCCGTGGTCGTCGCGCTCGAGCACGGCAACATCCATCGCAGCGGCGAGTTCGGCGCGGCCGCGATCGTCCGCCTGCTCGAGCGCTGCGACGCGCTGCGCCGGCCGGATCGCTTCGCCGAGACGCTGCTCGCCTGCGAATGCGACGCGCGCGGGCGCCTCGGCCTCGAGGACAAGCCGTATCCGCCCCGCGCGCGACTGGCGCAAGCGCTGGCCCGCGTCATGGCGGTCGACGCCACCGCCGTCGCAGAGGACGCCGCGGCGCGCGGCCTCGCGGGCCCGGCGATCGGCGCGGCGATCCACGACGCGCGCGTTCAGGCGCTCGCCGAACTCGCCTAGCGCTGCTCGCCCGTCATCGGGCGCCGGTTGTGCGCCGTCGAGCGCCGCGCGCGCGACGCCTTAGAGCCGGTGGCGCCGGTCGCCGCCGGCGAAGCCGATCGGCGCGAACGACACCCCCTTGGCGAAGGCGAGCACCTTGAACAGCTCGCCCATCTCGTGCTCGTGGACGAGCTTGAGCGCGTCGCTGCGCGCCACCGGGCCGACGTCGGCGATCAGCTCGCCGAGACCGCAGTTGAGGAGGAAGCGCGCCTGCGACGTGTAGCCGACGACGTCGAGCCCCGCGTCCTGGCCGGCGACGGCGAGGGCGCTGAAGTCGAGGTGCGTCGTGATGTCCTTCAGGCCGACGTCGGCCAGCGGATCGGTGTCGGCACGGTGGGCGCGGTGGCACATCAGCGTGCCGCCCGAACGCTGCGCGTGGTAGTACTCGTCCTCGGGAAAGCCGTAGTCGACGAGAAAGACCGCGCCCAGCTCGAGGCGGTCGGCCAGGGTGGCGACGAACGCCTGCGCCTGCGGGTGCAGCTCGGTCGTGCTGCCGGCGGGAAAGGCCACGTCGACCGGCGGTCGCGGGGTCGTCGGCAGATCGGCCCAGGCGAACGAAGCGCCCTCGCCGCGCGCGACGCCGCGCGCGCGCCACGCCGTGCCATCGAAGTGAAGCAGGTCGACCGGCATCGCGTCGAGCACCTCGTTGGCGATGACGACGCCGGTCATCGATTCGGGCAGCGCGTCGAGCCAGCGGACGCGGTCGCCGAACGCCTGCGTCGCCTCGCGCTGGCGCTCGCGCAGCGGCGCCGACAGCTCGACGATCGAATAGCGGCGGACCCGCTCGCCGAGCGCCGCCAGCAGCTCGGCGGCGAGCGCGCCGCTGCCGGCGCCGAATTCCCAGACCTCGTCGCCGCCGCTCGCGTCGAGCGCCTGCGCGAGCTGGCGCGCGAGGGCACGGCCGAAGAGCGGCGAGAGCTCGGGCGCGGTGACGAAATCGCTGCCCGATGCGGGCATGCGGCCGACGATGGTTCGCCCGCTCGCGTAGTAGCCGAGCCCGGGGGCGTAGAGCGCGAGCGCCATGAAGCGGCTGAACGGGATCCAGCCGCCGTCGCGGTCGATGGCCACGCCGATCAGTCGCGCGAGAGCCGCCGATACACTGCTGTCGTCCAAGCCCTCGTGCACCGCCGCATTGTAGGAATCGTGGTCGCGCCTTCCGCCCTCGCCGCCCTCCCCGCCTCGACCGAGCGCGACGCTCCGCCGCGCCGCAAGCTTCCGGTCGAGGTCGCCAAGCTCAGGAAGCGCCTGCACCGCCAGGTCGGCCGCGCCATCGCCGACTTCGCGATGATCGAGAACGGCGACCGCGTCATGGTCTGCGTCTCGGGCGGCAAGGACAGCTACTCGCTGCTCGACATCCTGATCGAGCTGCGCGCGCGCACGCCGATCGAGTTCTCGATCGTCGCCGTCAACCTCGACCAGAAGCAGCCCGGCTTTCCGGCCGAGGTGCTGCCCGAGTACCTCGCCGGCCTCGGCGTCGACTTCAGGATCGTCGAGCAGGACACTTACTCGGTCGTCAAGCGCCTCGTTCCCGAAGGCAAGACGATGTGCAGCCTGTGCTCGCGCCTGCGCCGCGGCGTCCTCTACCGCGTCGCGAGCGAGCTCGGCGCGACCAAGATCGCCCTCGGCCACCACCGCGACGACATGGTGCAGACGCTGCTCATGAACATGTTCTTCGGCGGGCGCCTGAAGGGCATGCCGCCCAAGCTCGTCAGCGACGACGGCCGCCACGTCGTCATCCGCCCGCTCGCCTACGTCGCCGAGAACGACCTCGCGCGCTGGGCCGAGGAGCGCGAGTTCCCGATCATTCCGTGCAACCTCTGCGGCAGCCAGCAGAACCTGCAGCGCGTCCGCATCGGCGAGATGCTGCGCGCCTGGGAGCGCGAGGACCCGGGCCGGATCGACCGCATCTTCGACGCCATGGCACGCGTCGTGCCATCGCACCTCATGGACCGGAAACTGTTTCCGTTCGCGGCACTCCAACCGACCGGTGTCGCCGAATCCGACGGCGACCGCGCGTTCGACGACGACGCGCCGGCGCCGCCGACGGTGACCGGTCCCGATCGCGCCGACCGCGGCTTGCGCTTCGCCGTCGCGCCGACGCCCTTGCCGCGTCGAGGAGAGGTCGAATGAAAAGGATCGTTGGCACGTTGATCGCCGCCGCCGCCCTCGGCGGCTGCGCATCGCTCTACAACGTCGACGCCGACGTCTCGAGCTTCAGCCGCTGGCCGGCCGGGCGCGGCCCCGCGACCTACGCGTTCGAGCGGCTGCCGTCGCAGCAGGCACAGCCGCAGCAGGCACAGATGCTCGAGGACGCGGCGCGGCGGGCGATCGAGGGCTCGGGCTTCGTCGCCGCGCCGGAAGGCGCGGTCGCCGACGTCACCGTGCAGCTCGGCGCGCGAATCACCGAGACCGACCGCTCGCCGTTCGACGATCCGTTCTGGTACGGCGGCCGCGGCATCTGGCACCGGCCGTTCGTCTACGGGCGCTACGGCCGGCCGTTCTGGGGCCCGGGATGGCGCCGCGGCTACCTTGATTCCTCGTTCGAGTCTTCGTACTACGAGCGCGAGGTCGCGGTCCTGATCCGCGACAAGCACTCGGGCGAGCCGCTCTACGAAGCGCGCGCCGAGAGCCAGGGGCCGACGACGGGCCTGACGACGGTCCTGCCGGCGCTCTTCGTCGCCGCGATGAAGGATTTCCCCGCCGGCAGCACGACCAACCCGCACCGGATCACGGTCGAGACGCCGCACTGAGGCGCCGCTTCGACGCCGCCGCGTTCAGCTCGGGGCGTCGCCCATCAGCGCGCGAAAGTCGGCTCGATAGCCGGCCAGTTTCTTCGCCGCCTCGCGCCGCTGCGCGGCGCTGGCGGCGTTGTGCAACGCGCTCGCCAGGGCGCAGTGATGCGCTCTCACGCGCTCGGCGTAGCGCCGGTAGCCCTCGCGCGGCGAGTGGTCGAGGCCGTTCAGGTAGGCGCGCACCTGGACGATGGCGTCGTCGCGGCCGGTGTTCGCTTCGCGCAGGCGGCGCGCCAGCGACAGCACGTCGTGCTGGCGCTCCTTGCGCTCGGCGTGGGCGACCTCGGCGACGTACGGCGAGGCGCTGACCGAATGCGCGACCAGGTCGCGTTGCGCCGGGTCGAGGTGGCCGTAGAGCATCTCGGCGCGCTCGACCTCGCGCTTGACCTCGGCCTTGTGGCGGCGCTGCGGGTTGCGCTGCAGGTGCTCGTCGCGGTATTCCTCGTTGGTCTCGGCGAAGCGCTTCTCGATGTGCGTGAGCTGCGCCGGCGACAGCGTGAGAACCACATCGGCGATCGTCGGCGCGAGGTACTGCAGCACCGGCTCGACCCGGCCGCGGATCTCGCCCGCCCAGGCGCACATGCGCTCGGGCGTCGCGTCGCCCGCAACCTCGGCCTCGGCGCGGGCGAGCAGCTGCACGTAGTCGGGCAGTTGCGTGCGCCGGTGCCAGGCGAGGGCGTCGTCGAGCGCGGTGCGCACCTTGAGCGACTGGGCATCGTCGAAGTCGACGTAGCGGTCGAGCCAGCGGAAGGCGAGCGGGGTCGCCTGGCCGTAGCCGAGCTTGATCAGGCTGCATCCCGACAGCGCGAGGACGAGCGCCGTCGCCAGCGCCGCGATAATCGAGCGCCGGACGAAGGGCCGGCGCAACGCGGATGGCGGCATGGTGTTGAACGTCGTGGTCATGGCAGCGGGTCAGGGAACGCGGATGCGGTCGGCGCGGCCGAAGGTCCTGCACACCCTCGGCGGGCGCCATTTATTGCAACATGTTCTCGGCGCGGCTGCCGGCCTGGGGGCAACCCGGACGATCGTCGTCACCGGCCACGGCGCCGACGAGGTCGAGCGGAGCGCGCAGGCGCCGGGCCTTGTCTTCGTCCGCCAGCAGCCCCAGCTCGGCACCGGCCACGCGCTGCAGCAGGCGGTGCCGCTCCTCGACGACGACGGCACGACGCTCGTCCTCAACGGCGACGTGCCGCTGATCGAAACCGAGACCCTGCGGCGCCTCGTCGCCGCCGCCGGGCCGCAACGCCTCGCCCTGCTCACGGTCGATCTCGCCGAGCCGCGCGGCTACGGCCGCATCGTCCGAACGGCGACGACGCGCGCGGGCGACGCGATCGTCGCGATCGTCGAGGAGAAGGACGCGTCCGCCGACCAGCGCGCGATCAGCGAGGTTTACACCGGCGTCATGGCCGTGCCGACGCGCGCGCTCAAGCGCTGGCTCGCGGCGCTGCGCAACGACAACGCCGCCGGCGAGTACTACCTCACCGACGTCGTCGCGAGCGCGGTCGGCGAAGGCGTCGAGGTCGTCGGTATCGCCGCGAGCGGCGAGACCGAGGTGCTGGGCGTCAACAGCCCGGCGCAGCTCGCCGACCTCGAGCGCCGCTACCAAGGTGCCGCGGCGGCGCGACTGATGACGGCCGGCGTCCGCCTCGCCGACCCGGCAAGGGTCGACCAGCGCGGCGAGCTGGTCTGCGGCAGCGACGTCGAGATCGACGTCGGCTGCATCTTCGAAGGCACGGTCGAGCTCGGCGACGGCGTTCGCGTCGGCGCCTACTGCGTGCTGAGGAATGCGCGCATCGCGGCCGGCGCGACGATTCGGCCCTACACCCACATCGACGGCGAATCGCTCGGCGCGAGCGTCGGCGCGCGCGCCAGCGTCGGCCCGTTCGCCCGCCTGCGCGGCGGCGCCGTGCTCGGCGCCGATGTGCACGTCGGCAACTTCGTCGAGATCAAGAACTCGACCCTCGGCGACGGCGCCAAGGCGAACCACCTCGCCTACCTCGGCGATGCCGACGTCGGCGCGCGCGTCAACTACGGCGCCGGCAGCATCACCGCCAACTACGACGGCGCCAACAAGCACCGGACGACGATCGGCGCCGACGCCCACATCGGCAGCAACTGCGTCCTCGTCGCGCCGGTCGAGATCGGCGCCGGCGCGACCATCGGCGGCGGCTCGACGATCAACAAGGACGCGCCGGCCGGCGAGCTCACCGTCGCGCGCGCGCGCCAGGCGACGCTGCGCGGCTGGAAGCGGCCGGTCAAGCGCTGACGACGCATCAGGCCGCCGCGGCGGCGAGCGTGCCGACCGCCAGGCACAGATCGGCCCACGCCTTCGCCTTCTCGGCCGGATGGCGCAGCAGGAAGGCGAGCGAGAAGGTGACGACGACCGGCACGCCGGCGTGCGCATGGACGCGGCCGCGCAGGCCGCCGAGCGGCGCGTCGTCGCCGAGCAGCGCGGCCGCCGCGCCGCGGCCCAAGGCGAGAACGCAGCGCGGCGCCACGGCATCGATCGCGGCCTGCAGCGCCGCCCGGTCGGGAGCGTGGGGGGTGCCGGCAGCGCCGGCTCCCGCGAGCGGGCAGAAGACGGCGCGACGCTCGCGGCTCGGCGCGACCAGGCCGACGCCGATCGCGCGCAGCATGTTGTCGAGCAGCTGCTGTTGCTGCGGATCGG
>JADGRJ010000041.1 GCA_017881025.1 Rhizobacter sp.
CGCGCCTTCCTCTACGGCCTCGGCGCGATGGGCGAGGCCGGCGTGACGCGCGCGCTCGAGATCATCGCCAAGGAGCTCGACCTGACGATGGCGTTCTGCGGCCACACCGACATCCACAACGTGGATCGGCGCGTACTCCTGCCCGGGACGTATTGAATCGTTGTCGCGACGCCATGAAGCTGGTCCAGTTCGAAAACCTGAAGACGTGGCATCAGCGTCATTGGCGCGAGCAGCCGGTCGAAAAGCACGTCTGGGACATGGTGCTCACGTTCTGGATCGCCGGCTGGGTCGGCTTCCCGTCGGCGTTCCTGCTCCACGCCCGCTGGGCGGCGGCGGCGTGCGTCGCCCTCTTCTTCCTGCCCGGCGCCTACGTCGCGCTGCGCCAGCGCCTGCACCGCGCCGGCATCCTGCGCTGCGACTGGACGGAGGCGCTGCGCTGGTGAACGGCGGCTAGAGGTCGCGTCCCTCGAAGGTGTTGCAGCGCTCGACGCTGCCGCCCTCGACGCCGCGCTTGAACCAGTTGACGCGCTGCGCGCTCGAGCCGTGCGTGAACGTCTCCGGCACGACCATCCCCTGCGACTTCTTCTGCAGCGTGTCGTCGCCGATCTGCGAGGCCGCGTTGAGGGCCGCCTCGATGTCGCCCGGATCGAGGCGCCAGCCGTTTTCCTTCTGCGAGCGCGCCGCCCAGATGCCGGCGAAGCAGTCGGCCTGGAGCTCGACGCGAACGCTGAGCGCGTTCGCCTGCGCTTCGCCGCTGCGGCCGCGCAGCGCGTCGACCTTGTCCATGATGCCGAGCTGCTGCTGGACGTGATGGCCGACCTCGTGGGCGACGACGTAGGCCTGCGCGAACTGGCCCGGCGCGCCGAGACGCTGCTCGAGGACCTTGTAGAAGCGAAGGTCGATGTAGACCTTCTGGTCGTTCGGGCAGTAGAACGGTCCCATCGCCGCCTGGCCCTGGCCGCACGCCGTCGGCCAGCTGCCCGAGAAGAGGACGAGCTTGGGTGCCTGGTAGGTGCGGCCCGACTCGCGGAAGACGTCGGTCCAGACCTGCTCGGTGCTGCGCAGCACCTGCGAGACGAATTTCGCACCGGTGTCGTTGGCGGGGGGTGCCGGGGCGGGGCCTTGCTGCTGGACCACCTGCCCGCCGCCGTCGCTGCCGCCCATCATGCCGAGCAGCGTCAGCGGATTGATGCCGAAGATCCAGCCGGCGATCACCGCCACCGCGATGCCGCCGATGCCGATGCCGCGGCCACCGATGCCGAAGCCGCCTCCGCCACCGCCCATGCCGCGAACATCCTCGACGTTGCTGCTCTCTTCCTGGCCGTCCATGCGCATGTCGTTCTCCCGGCGTCAAGTCGCTGGATGCTAGCCCTCCGGCGCGGCGCCTGCCTGTCGGCCGAGAGGCTGCGCGGCTGTCAGGCAAGCAAGCTCTAGCGTGCCGGGTGTCCGTGCGGTCGCTCACGCCGCACCGCAGAGACATGCATGTGCGGGGGGCGCCGCCGCTGCGACTTGTCCTACCATTGGCCCCATCGCTGCTTCGAGGCCTGCCATGCGCACTGCCACCGAGCTCCTCGCCCAGTACGCCGCCTACCACCGCGACCGGCGCAACATCGTCAGCCACTTCGTCGGCGTGCCGATGATCGTCTTCTCGATCGGCGTGCTGCTCGCTCGGCCGACGATGACAGCGGGCGGGCTCGTCCTGACGCCGGCTTGGATCGTCTTCGCGATCGCCGCGGCGTGGTACGTGACGCGCGGCGACGCGGTTCTGGGCATCGTCGCCAGCGCCGCCGTCGCCGCCCTGCTCTGGCTCGGTCAGCAAGTCTCGGGCGGCAGCGTTCCGGTCTGGCTCGGCTGGGGCTTCGGCCTCTTCGCCGTCGGCTGGCTGATCCAGTTCATCGGCCACTGGTACGAAGGCAGGAAGCCGGCCTTCGTCGACGACGTGATCGGCCTGGTCGTCGCACCGATGTTCGTCGTCGCCGAGGCGATGTTCATGCTCGGCTGGAACAAGCCGCTGCTGTCGGAGATCGAGCGCCGCGCCGGGCCGACGACGATGCGCGACATGGCGCGCATCGCCTAGCGCTTCGGTCGTCGACACCGCCGGATCAACCGGCGTCCTTCGCTACTCCCGATCGAGCATCGCCGCGGCCGCGCGGCGAGATGCAGCGTCGTCCATCGTCACGCCGGTGCGTTCCCGGCAGCGGTCGGCCTGCGCGCCGATGAACGCGGCGATCGCATCGACGTCGTCGAGGTGAAACACCGGCAAGCCGGTCGGCTCCGGCAGCGCCTCGGCGCTGTCGGTCGCGATGGCGATGACGAACGGATCGAACGGGTATTGCGCACGCTTGCCCGTCGCGGCGCGCCAGACCTCGATCTTCGGCCGCGCGGCGTGCTTGAAGCCCTCGACAAACACCCAGTCGCACTCGGACAGCTCGGCGATCAGTTGCTCGATCGTCGGCTCCGTCGGCCGCGGGTACTCGCGCATCTTGGCCAGGCGCCGGTCTGAGGCGATGACGACCTCGAACGCGCCGGCCTGGCGATGGCGCCACGAGTCCTTGCCTTCGTGGTCGATGTCGAAGTCGTGGTGGGCGTGCTTGACGACCGAGACGCGCTGGCCGTCGAGGCGCATGCGCGCGATCAGCTGCTCGATCAGCGTCGTCTTTCCCGAGCCGGAATAGCCGCATAGAGCGATGACATTCATGAACCGAGTTTAGCGACGCGGGAAAGCGCCGAGCGTCCGGGACGTTCGTGTGCCGAATAATCGGCGACCGATGAACGACCCGACGCGCGCCAGCGCGAATCGATCGCGCGGATGGCTCGCTCCCACCGATGCGTTCCTGCGTTCGTTGCTCGCGTTGCCGGAGCTGGCGATCGTCGCAGAGTCGTGCCACGGCGAGCGCCGTCTGCACCAGGCGCTCGCCGCGAATCCGAGGCGACGGCTCGACACGGAGGAGCTGGCTGCGGTATCCGACGCCGACGCGCGCGAAAACTACGCGACCTTCGCTTCATTTCGCGACGCGCTGCTGTCGGCCGGCACACTGGAGGCGCACTACCTTGCGCTGATGCGCAGCGGCCCGATCGCCGTCCCGCCGATCTTCATCGAGAGGACCGTCGAGGCGATCGTCGCGCACCTGCTCGAGGGCCACACCGACCCGTTCGAACGCAGGGCGGCGCAGCTGCTCCATCGCGAGCAGCGAATCACGTTGCGCGACGGCCGGGTCCTCGCCGCCGACCGCGACGCGATCGATCGACTGGACACGGCCGGCGCCGACCCGATCGGTACGCTCCTGCGGCGCGGCAACCCGCAGGCGCGCGAGCGGACCCTGCCGGTGCTCGGCGTCGACAACGTGCAGTCGTTCGGCGTCGAAGTCGACGAGCGCTCCTTCGTTCTCGACCTCACGCACGAGGTCGAAAACGAGCTCGGCCACGGCCTGAAGTTCACGATGGTTCGCACCCACTCGGGGCTCGGCGCCCTCGCCTGCATGCTCGAGCGCTGGATCTCCCACTTCCTTCACATCGAAACGACGATCCGGCCGCTGCAGAAGATCGACGATCCGGCGTGGTCCTGGCACATCGGTCTGGACGTCGGAGCGAGCGCGATCCTCGACGACCTGTACCGAGGCACCGCGCTCGACGATTCGCGCGTGCATCGGCTGCTCGGCCTGTTCCGCCTCGATTTCTCGAGCCCCGGCGAGATGCGAACAGACCTGGCGGGCAAGCCCGTCTACCTGGGCCTGGCGATGAGCGAAGAGCACACCTTGAGGCTCAAGCCGCAGAACCTGCTTCTCAACCTGCCGGTCGCGGCAACGATGTAACGGCTCAGGGAACCTCGGTGACCTCGAGCGACTGCAGTTGGCGGACCCAGCGTGCCGCACGACCGTCGCCCGTGTGGACCAGCTCGAATCGACACCGAACGCGAGCGTCGCCATCGCCGCCGCACCAATCGCCGACCGGGCGCTCACCTCAGCGTGACGCGTCCGGAAAGAACAGCTGCTCGCCGCCGACCTTGTAGCCGGCGATGGCCGCCTGCCCGGCGGGCGAGACCACCCAGTCGGCGAACGCCTGCGCGAGCACGGTCTTCGTGTGCGGGTGCTTCGCCGGGTTGACGACGATGACGCCGTACTGGTTGAAGAGCCTGGTGTCGCCCTCGACCAGGACAGTCAGCTTGCCGCGATTCTTGAAGCTCAGCCAGGTGCCGCGGTCGGTGAGCGCGTAGGCGTCCGTCGAGGAGGCGATGTTGAGCGCCGGGCCCATGCCGCAGCCGCATTCCTTGTAGCCTGCGAACCGCGTCGCCGGAGCATCGATTCCGGCCGTCTTCCAGTAGCGCAGCTCGGCGGCGTGGGTGCCGCTCTTGTCGCCGCGCGAGATGAAAGCGGCCGATTGCGCCGCGATCTTTGCGAGCGCCGTGACGACGTCTTTTCCCTTCGCTCCCGCGGGATCGCCTTGCGGTCCGACGATGATGAAGTCGTTGTACATCACATCGCTTCGCTTGATGCCGAAGCCCTCGGCGACGAGCTTTTCCTCCGCCTGCCGGTCGTGCACGAACAGGACGTCGGCGTCGCCGCGCCGCCCCATGTCCAGGGCCTGCCCGGTGCCGACGGCGACGACGCGAACGTCGATCCCGCTCGCCTGCTTGAACGCGGGCAGGAGGTGCGCGAACAAGCCCGACTGTTCGGTGCTCGTCGTCGACGCCATCGTGATGCTGCGTTCCTGTGCCGTCACAAGCGCAGGCGCCCATGCCAGCGACGCGGCGCAGACCATCCCGAGCACGGCGCGACGCCGCGCCTGATTCACCCATCGAGCGGCCATGAAAGCTCTCCCTTGAGAAAGAGATCAGCACGACCCAGCGTGCCGGAACCGAAGAAATCTGCCGTCGGCAGATCGATGTCGATGCGCCCCTCGTCCATGTAGATGACGCGGCTCGCGAGGCGCTTGGCCTGGCCGAGGTTGTGGGTGCTCATCACGAGCGTCATGCCGTCGGCGGCAAAGCCGGCGAGCAGGGCCTCCACGTCCTTCTTCGCCGACGGGTCGAGGCTGGCCGTGGGTTCATCGAGAAACAGGATGTCCGGCCGCACTGCCCAGCCGCGAGCGAGGGCGAGACGCTGCTGCTCGCCGCCGGAGAGCGAGCGCGCCGGCCGGTGGCGCAAGGCGCCGAGGCCGACGCGTCGTAGCGCCTGTTCCGCGCGCTCGTCGCGCAGCGCGGCCGCAGTGTGCCGGTGGGCCAGCCAGAGGGCGATGCGGACGTTGTTCCAGACCGAAAGCCGAAGCAGGAAAGGCCGCTGGAAAATCATCGCCTGGACGCCGGCGGGTCGGAGCACCTCGCGCGACCCCGTGTACGCGACGACCCCGTGCAGCAGTCGCAGCAGGCTGGTCTTGCCGGAACCGTTGGCGCCGACGACGGCGATGAAGTCGCCCGCCGCGACGCGCATCGTCGCGTTGCGCACCGCCGGCACCGCTCCGAACGCGACCGAGGCGTCTCGCAGCGCGATCAGGGTCGAAGCCGGGGCTACGGTCATCGCGACTCGACCGCCAGCGGGCCGCTGCCGTGCCGAAGGAGAGCGATCGCGACATTGAGCAGCGCGATCACGCCGAGCAGCACGATGCCGAGCGCGAGAGCGAGCGGCAGGTCGCCCTTGCTCGTCTCGAGGGCGATCGTGGTCGTCATCACGCGGGTCACGCCGTCGATGTTGCCGCCGACGATCATCACCGCGCCGACCTCGGCGATGGCACGGCCGAAGGCGATGAGCATCAGCGTCGCCACCGCCCAGCGCTCGTGCAGCAGCATCAGCAATGCGCGGACGAGGGCGCTGGCCCCCATCGAGCGCAGCTGATCGCCGCCGTCGCGCAAGGCGTCGGCGACGACCTGGCGGGCGAGTGCGGTGACGATCGGCAGGACGAGAATGGTCTGGGCGATGACCATCGCCGCCGGCGTGAAGAGAATTCCCCACGACCCGAGCGGGCCGCTGCGCGACAGCAGCAGGTAGACGACCAACCCGACCACGACCGAGGGCAAGGCGAGCAGCGTGTCGAGCGCAAGCAGAACGGCTCGCTGGCCGGCAAATCGCACCACGGCCAGCCACGCGCCCGAGGCGAGTCCGAACGCGGCTGCGCACAGGCACGCGCTGCCGCTGACCGCGAGCGACAGGGCCACGGTGCGAACAAGCACCGGATCGGCATGGACAATGAGGCGAAATGCGGTTGCGAAGCTTTCCGGCACCGCGCTCATCGCGAGTCCTTCATCGGGGAGGCATTCTGGGGGCCGACACCCCCAGGGTCGATATGAACGCACATGCATAGGGTCGACCTCTCCTACACGCTGTCGCTCGGCGAGCGCAGCCGTCGCGAGTTGCACCATCCGCTGCTCGAGCTCCTCGAGGGGGTGAATCGAAGCGGCTCCATCTCGGCCGCGGCCCGGGAGATGTCGCTGTCCTACCGACACGTGTGGGGCGAGCTCAAGCGCTGGGAAAGCGAGCTCGGCCGGCCCCTTCTGCTCTGGACCATGGGCCAGCCGGCACGGCTGTCGACCTTCGGAACCAAGCTCCTCTGGGCCGAGCGGCAGGCGCAAGCCCGGCTGGCCCCGCAGCTGGCATCGTTGCGAAGCGAGCTCGAACGGGCCTTCGCCATGGCCTTCGACGACGACGCCGAAGTGATACCCGTGTCGGCGAGCCACGACGAAGCCTTGCCGCTGCTCGGCGATTGGGCTGCAAGGCAGCACAAGCTCCACCTCGACATTCACTTCACTGGCAGCGTCGACGCCCTCGCGGCCCTGAACGACGGTCGCTGTCTGCTCGCCGGGTTTCACGCGTTGACCCAGGCGCCGATGGGCTCGCCGACCGCGCTCGTCTACCGCCCGATGCTCAAGCCCGGCCGGCACAAGCTCATCGGCTTCGCGACGCGCAGCCAGGGGCTTGTCGTCGCCGCCGGCAATCCGCTCGGGATTCGCTCCCTGGGCGACCTGGCGCGCCCGGCGCTGCGCTTCGTCAACCGCGGGCGCGGCACCGGGACGCGGGTCGTCTTCGACGAACTGCTCGCCGCGTCCGGCCTGCGCCCACAGGACGTCGCCGGCTACGACCGCATCGAGCCGTCGCACCGCGCCGTTGCGCAAAGCGTCTCCAGCGGCAGCGCCGATGCCGCGTTCGGCATCGAAGCGGCGGCTCGGGCCAAGGGGCTCGACTTCATCGAGCTCGCCCAGGAACGCTACTTCCTCGCGACGCTGCGAGCACACCTGGACGACCGGCTCATCATCACACTGCGCCAGGTGCTGGCATCGGCGGGCTGGCAGGCCGCGCTGCGCGAGCTTCCCGGCTACCAGCCGTTTCGCAGTGGCGAGGTTCTCTCGCTCAAGGACGTGCTGCCCTGGTGGCACTACCGCAAGCCCAAGGCGCCGACGCGCTAGAAGGCGAAGGTGTCGGCTATTCTCGGATTCGCGACCGACTCATCTCCATGATCGACAGGGACGACATCACTGGGCTGATCCTGGCCGGCGGCCGGGGCAGCCGCATGGGCGGGGTCGACAAGGGCCTGCAGACGCACCTCGGCATGCCGCTCGCGATGCACGCGCTGCTGCGCCTCGCGCCGCAGGTCGGCGAGATGATGATCAACGCCAACCGCAACCTCGGCGCCTACGAATCGATGGGCGTGCCGGTCTGGCCCGACGTGCTGCCCGACTACCCCGGCCCGCTCGCCGGCTTCCTCACCGGCCTCGAGCACTGCGCGACGCCGTACCTGGCGACCGTGCCGTGCGACTCGCCGCTCTTTCCCGAAGACCTCGTCGCCCGTCTCGCCGCCCGGCTCGAGGCCGACGACGCCGAGATCGCGATGGCGGCGACGCGCGAAGACGGCGAGCTGCGCCTGCAGCCGGTGTTCTGCCTGATGCGCGCGACGGTGCTGGAAAGCCTGGTGCGCTTCACGACCACCGGCCGGCGCAAGATCGACGCCTGGACCGCGACCTTGCGCCAGGTGGCGGTCGAGTTCGACGACGCGCAGGCGTTCGTCAACGCCAACACGCTCGCCGAGTTGCGCGAGTTGCAGCGATGACGGGACGCACCTCGCTGGAGGAGATCGCGTCGTGCGTCGCCGGCTACGACCCGAAGGCGCTGCCGGTGGCGCAGGCGCAGGAGTTCATCGCCCGGCTCGTGCCGCGCGTGCAGGCGGTCGAGAAAGTGGCGCTTCGCTCTGCCCTCGGTCGCGTCCTCGCCGAGGATGTCGTCTCGGCGATCGACGTGCCGTCGCACGACAACTCGGCGATGGACGGCTACGCGCTGCGCGGCAGCGAGCTCGCGGACGCGGCCGATAGCGTCTTCGGCGTGGCCGGCGCCGGCTTCGCGGGCGGCCGTTTCGAAGGCGAGGTCGGCGCGCGCGAGTGCGTTCGCATCATGACCGGCGCCGTCATGCCGGCCGGGCTCGACACCGTCGTGCCGCAGGAGCTCGTTCGCGTCGACGGCGCCGTCGTCCGCGTTCCCGCCGGCATCGTCCGGCGCGGCGACAACCGCCGCCTCGCCGGGGAGGACCTGGCGCGCGGCGAAGTCGCGCTCGCCGCCGGCCGGATCCTCCGCCCCGCCGACCTCGGCCTGCTCGCTTCGCTCGGCGCCGCCGAGGTCGCCGTCTTCCGGCGCCTGCGCGTCGCGTTCTTCTCGACCGGCAACGAGCTGCGCTCGGTCGGCGAGGCGCTCGACGCCGGCGCCGTCTACGACAGCAACCGCTACACGCTCTGGGGCATGCTGCAGCGGCTCGGCGTCGAGGTGCTCGACCTCGGCGTCGTCCGCGACGATCCGGCCGCGCTCGCCACCGCGTTTCGGGCCGCCGCCGACGCCGCCGACGCGGTGATCACGTCGGGCGGCGTCAGCGTCGGCGAGGCCGACCACACCAAGGCGGTGATGGCCGAGCTCGGCGACGTGCTGTTCTGGCGCATCGCCATGCGCCCGGGTCGGCCGATGGCGATCGGCCGCATCGAAAGCGGCGGCAGCGAGGCGATCCTGTTCGGCCTGCCCGGCAACCCCGTCGCCGTGATGGTGACCTTCTACGCCCTCGTCCGCGACGCGCTGCTGGCGATGAGCGGCGCGACGGCGACGCCTCTCCTCGTCGTTCGCGCGGCCAGCGTCGGGGCGATCCGCAAGCGCGCCGGCCGCACCGAGTACCAGCGCGGCATCGTCGCGCGCGCCCCCGACGGCCGCTGGCAGGTGCGAACGACCGGCTCGCAGGGCTCGGGGATCCTGCGCAGCATGAGCGAGGCGAACGGCCTCGTCGTCCTCGGCCACGCGCAAGGCGACGTCGCCGCGGGCGACGAGGTCGACGTGCTGCCGTTCGACGCGCTGATGTAGCGACTGCGGGCTGCCATGAAGCCGATCCCCTGCATCTCGCCTACATCGCTCTCGTGCCAAGCGGCAAGGTGAAACCAGATGTGAGCCGGCTTGCAAATGTGCAGATAGCACATTTATGATCAACCCCAGGGGCGAACGACTCGGCCCGCCACCCAGGGGAATTGCCATGGACATCAGTGCTCACCGACATGCCGGCACGCCGGCCCGCCTTTTCCTCCAGTTCGCCGCAGCGGCGGCACTCCTCGCCGGTTGCGGCGGCGGCGGCGACGCCGGCACCTCGCCGTTCGGCACCGGCGCCTCGGGCGCCAGCACCAGCTCTTTCGCGGCCGGAGCGATCAGCGGCTTCGGCTCGGTGATCGTCAACGGCGTTCGCTTCGACGATTCGACCGCCAAGGTCAGCGACGACGACGGCGGCGCCGCCGACTCGTCGGCGCTCAAGCTCGGCATGCGCGTCGAGATCCAGGGCGGCGCGGTCAGCGACGACGGCACCGGCCCGCGCGCCATGGCCAAGGAGATCCGCTTTGGCTCCGAGCTCGTCGGCCCGGTATCCGCCGTCGACGCCACGGCGAAGAGCCTCGTCGTCCTCGGCCAGACCGTCCTCGTCGTCGACACCACGGTGATCGACGACCGCCTGGTCGGCGGCTTCGCCGCGATCACCGTCGGCAGCATCCTGGAGGTGCACGGCACGCGCGACGCCGCCACCGGCGCGATCACTGCGACGCGAATCGAGCCGACCGCGGCGGCCGCCGGCTTCAAGCTGCGCGGCATCGTCGCCAATCTTGACAGCACGGCGAAGACCTTCACGATCGGCGCGGCGCTGGTGTCGTACGCCGGCGCGAACCCGGTCCCGGCGAACCTCGCCAACGGCCTGATGGTTCGCGTGCGGGTGCAGGCTGCGCCCGTCGGCGCGGCCCTCGTCGCGACCAGGATCGACGTCGCCGCGCCGCGCGTCGACGACGCCAACGAGGCGGAGATCGAAGGGTCGATCACGGCGTTCACGTCGAGCGCCTCGTTCAGCGTCAACGGCATCCCGGTCGACGCCAGCAACGCGACGTTCCCCGAAGGCACGACCGGCGTCGTCCTCGGCGCGCAGGTCGAGGTGCACGGCACGTCGAGCAACGGCGTCGTCATGGCGAGCCGCGTCGACGTCGAGAACCACGCCCAGCGCCACGACGAGGGCTTCGAGCTGCACGGCGCGATCACGGCGATCGACACCGCCGCCAAGACCTTCGTCCTGCGCGGCGTCACCGTCAGCTACGGCGCGACGGCGGTCGACTTCCGCAAGGGCACCGAGGCCCAGCTCGCGGTCGGCGTGCGCCTCGAGGTTCGCGGCACGCTCTCGGCCGACGGTACGATGCTGCAGGCGATGCGCATCTCGTTCGGTGACTGACACACGCAAGCGTTCGACGCACGAGCCAGCGGGCGAGGACGGCACGGCACTCGTCGGCGCCCTCGCCTCGCTGCTCGAACCGATCGCCCTGCTGGCCGTGAGCCGTGGCCTGCCCTTCGCCGCGATCGAGGACCTGCTCAAGGCGGCCTTTGTCGAGGCGGCCCGGCGCGCGCAGCCGGAGTCGGCGGGCCAGCGGATCGTCAGCCGGGTCGCCACCGCGACCGGCCTGACGCGGCGCGAGGTGACGCGCCTGCTCGAAGCGCCACACGGCCTGCCGCCGCCGCGCCCCTCGCCGGCGACGCAGGTCTTCACGCGCTGGCGCGCCGACCCGCGCCTGCGCGACAAGCGCGGCAACGTCGTCGCGCTGCGTCGGCAGGGGCCGGCGCCGAGCTTCGAGGCGCTGGCCCGCTCGATTACCCAGGACGTCCATCCGCGCAGCCTCCTCGACGAGCTGTGCCGGCTCGGCCTCGCGGTCGAGGACGGCGACGAGGTGAAGCTCGTCCGCGACAGCGTCGTCGCGTCGCGCGGCAGCGAGCGCGCGTACGGATTTCTCGCCGGCAACGTCGGCGACCACCTGCGCGCCAGCGTCGCCAACGTCCTCGCCGATGCGCCGCCGCACCTCGAGCAGGCCGTCTTCGCCGACGGGCTCTCGGCCGAGTCGATGTCCGCCTTCCGCGAGATCGCGAAGGCGCAATGGCAGGCCCTGCTCGCCGCCAGCGTGCCGGCGCTACAGGCGCTGGTCGACGCCGACGCTGCGGCCGGTCGCCCTGCAGATCGCCGCGTGCGCATCGGCCTCTACACGTACCACGACGCGACGAAGGACGCGCCCGCCGGCGTGTCCCGCGACGCTGCTACTTCTCGCACCGCGCGTCGCCGCGCGCCGCCAAAGGATCGATGATGCCGCTCGGCCTGCCTTCACGCTTCATCCGCCGTGCCGGCGGCGCCCTGCTCGCCGCCGCCCTCGTCGCCAGCTGTGGCGGCGGTGTCGACAGCGGCGGCACCGGCGCGCCGACGACGGCGTTCGCGAGCGGTTCGATCACCGGCTTCGGTTCGGTGATCGTCGCCGGCGTTCACTTCGACGACCGCACCGCCGCCGTCCGCGATGCCGACGGCAACACGCGCAGCCGCGACGACCTGCGCCTCGGCATGACCGTCGAGGCGCGCGGCTCGGCGATCGTCGCCGACGCCGACGGCAACGACGCGAGCACGGCGACGAGCATCGTCGTTCGCAGCGAGATGGTCGGCCCGGTCGGCGCCAGCGATCTCGCCGCTCGGACCCTGACGGTGCTCGGCCAGACGATCGACCTCGCCGCGACGACGGTGTTCGACGACGCGCTCGCCGGCGGCCAGGCGGCGCTGGCCGTCGGCGACGTGGTCGAGGTGTACGCCAGCGTCGACGCCGCGACCGGCCACTACCTTGCGACGAGGGTCGAGCGCAAGGCCGGCGTCGCCGCGTTCGCGCTGCGCGGCATCGTCGCCAATCTCGACGTCACCGCGCGCGCGTTCTCGATCGGCGCGACACGTATCGGCTACGCCGGCGTGGCTGCGCCGCCGACCCTCGTCAACGGCAGCTTCGTGCGCGTCGCGCTCGCGATCGTGCCGGGCGCCGGGGGCGTCTGGACCGCGACCGCGATCGGCGACCGGACGCCGGCGCTCGACGACCACGGCGAAGCCAAGCTCGAAGGACTCGTCAGCGCGTTCACCTCGACTGCGCAATTCAGCGTCAACGGCACGCCGGTCGACGCGCGGGCGGCGCAGTTTCCCGATGGCACGGCCGGCCTCGCGCTCGGCGAGCGCGTCGAGGTCGAGGGCGCGACGGCGGCCGGCGTGCTCGTCGCGACGCGCGTGCGCCTCGTCAGCGACAGCCAGGACAGCGGCCGCGAGTTCGAGGTCCGCGGCGCGATCACGTCGCTCGACGTGGTCGGCAAGACCTTCGTCGTCCGCAACGTTGTCGTCAGCTACTCCGGAGCCGTTGACTTCCGGGCCGGCACCGCGCTCGATCTTGCCCTCGGCATCGAGGTGGAGGCGCGCGGCAAGCTGTCCGCGGACGGGACCAGGCTGCAGGCGACGCGAATCGACTTCCGGCACTGACCGACCCGCGCCAGCACGGGAGCGTCCGTCGGGGATCGCGCCGGCGGCCTTCGGTGGCGTTTGACACCGATCCGTGCGACGCCGTGACGCGCATTCCTTGCGAACGATCAAGGCGCGAGGCGACGGCCAGCGACCGAGATCGCCGCGTGTCTGCAGCCAGAGCGGCGACAAGTTCACGGACGCCAACGTGCGCATGTATCCGCCGAGCGACGCGGTCAGCGAACCCGAGCCGGACAGTCGCTCGGCCTGACGCCGGGCTAGAAAACCGACCTGGTCCAGTACCTGAAATCGCCGTAGCCGCCCTTGCACCACGAGACCCGCCACGGTGGCCGGCAGCGCTAGCCCGGCCGCGGCGGCTCGGGCTCGGCGTCGAAGCGGTCGAAGCCGCAGTAGCAGATGAAGTGGCGGTTGGTCGCGCGCCCGAAGAGGGCCAGGCCGAGCCGCTCGGCGAGCTCGAGCCCCATCTGCGTGATGCCGCTGCGCGAGACGACGATCGGCACGCCCATCTGCGCCGACTTGATCACCATCTCGCTCGTCAATCGACCGGTCGTGTAGAAGATCTTGTCGGCGCCGCTGATGTCGTTGAGCCACATCCAGCCGGCGATCGTGTCGATCGCGTTGTGGCGGCCGACGTCCTCGACGAAGGTCAGCATCTCGCCCTGGCGGAAGAGCGCGCAGCCGTGCACCGAGCCGGCCGACTTGTACGTGCTCTCCTGCTTGCGAACGGCGTCGAGCAGGCGGTAGAGCGTGCCCTGCGACAGGCGTGCCGAGGGATCGCTCGCGGCCGGCAGCCGGATCGAATTGAGCTCGCCCATCAGGTCGCCGAAGACCGTGCCCTGGCCGCAGCCGGTGGTGACGACGCGCTTGGCCGTCTTCTCGTCGAAGCGCTCGATGCCGGCGCGCGTCTTGACGGCGGCGGCGTGGACCTCCCAGTCGACGGTGATCGAATCGATCTCGTCGCAGCGGTCGACGAGACGCTGGTTGCGCAGGTAGCCGAGGACGAGCAGCTCCGGGAAGGCTCCGAGCGTCATCAGCGTCACGAGCTCGCGCTTGTCGACGAAGACGGTCAGTGCGCGCTCGGCCGGGATCGAGATCGTCCGCGCCGCGCCGAACTCGTCGCGGACCTCGATCTCGCGCGTGAGCGGCGCGCGCGCCGCCGTCAATCGGACGATGGGAGGACCTATTTGCGCGGGCCCGTCATCTCGGCCGACGTCGCCTTGTTGCTCGGCGGGCTGACCGCCATGCCGGGCGGCGAATGCGCGCCCGATGCCTCGAGCGGCTTCGATGCCGCCGGCGTGATCTGGGTCGCGTAGGGCCCGGGGTCGGCGCACGGTGGCGACGGGTCGGCGCCCGAGGCTGCCTTGCCCGCCGCCGCGGCGCTCGCGCGGTAGGCGGAGGCGACGTGGTCCATCGACTGGCACAGCTGGTACAGGCCGACCTTGTCCGTCCAGGCCGCCTTGCTCGCCGTCTCGGCGACCTTGGCCTTGGCCTCGTCGGAGATCGGCGGCAGCTTGGCGAGCGCGACGCCGCTGGCGAGGCTGGCCGCGGCGACGGCGGCAAGGGTGAAGTAGCGCATAGGGTCTCCTCTCGCGTTGACCGCCCTAGGCCGCGGGCTGCTCGGTGCCGCCGCGGGGGACGGTTCGCTGGGCCGGGATCTTGCCGGCTGCGATGTCGTCGTACCAGAGCCGGTGGTGCTCGCGCGCCCAGCCTTCGTCGACGTAGCCGGTCCTCATGGCCTGGTACGCGCCGCGCATGCCGATCGTGCCCATGTACATGTGGACGAGGAACACGGCGACGATGAGCATGGCCGCGATCGCGTGGACGATGTGCGCGAGCTGCATGTCGCCGCGCGTCGTCTCGAGGCTGGGAACGACCTTGTCGAGGACGAAGCCCGAGACGATGACGATCGCGCCGAGGACGACGACGCCGCCCCAGAACACGAACTTCTCGCCGGCGTTGAAGCGGTGCGACCGCGTCTCCTCACCGCCGAACATTCCGCCGCCCTTACGAATCCATGTGAGGTCCTCGCGCCTCGGCATGCTGCTGCGAACGAAGGTCAGGAAGACGATCACCATCGACACCGCGAACAGCGGGCCGGCGAAGTTGTGCGCCGTCTTCAGGAACCAGGTGAGCCAGCCGAACAGCAGCCCGCCGGTCAGCGGCAGGAGCAGGAACTTGCCGAACGCCATCACCAGCCCCGAGATGGCGAGCACGCAGAAGGCGCTCGCGTTGACCCAGTGGGCCGCCCGCTCGAAGTAGGTGAAGCGCTCGATGACGCGGCCGGTATCGGGCTCGTGGCCGCCGATCGGCCCCCTGGCCCAGTAGAAGAGCGCGAGTGCGAGAACGATGATGACGACGAGCGCGCCGCCGTAGGGAATGATCCACCAGTTGCGGATCTGCCGCCACGCTTCGCCCGCCGTCGTCGTCCGCGTGCCGGGGTAGCTCGTCAACGGCTGTATCAGGACGCCGCGCTCGCCCATCATCAGGTTGTTCACCGAGCCCGGTGCGTTGCCCGACTCGCGGACGCCGCGCCAGAACGGCGCGTTGTTGAGCGGTTGGCTGCGCGCGCGCTGGGCGTTGCTCTCACCCGGCTGCGGATCGGGCAGCACCGTCGTCGTGATCGTCGTCGTCGTGCCGGGTGCGACGACGATCGGCGTTGCCGGGCCGTCGCCCGGAATGATCTGGATCTGCGTCTGACCCGGCGCTGGCGTCGGCGCCGGCTGCGCTGCCGCGGCGCCCGCGAACGCCATCAGCATCGCGGCCAGCGCCGCGGTCAAGACCTTCGCTCGCATGGCGTCTCCCCGGAAGCTCATTTGCGCGGTGCGTAGTCGTTCTGGGCCTGGGCGCGATTGGCCATCTGGGCGTTCCAGCTGGCCTCGTCGCCCGGCGTCCAGCCCGGCGCGAGGAAACGGTCGTCCTTGGTCTGCCAAACTGGCGCGTCGGCCTTCTTCGCCGCGCCGACGGGGATCGTCTGCACCTTCTCGCCGCAGCCGACGAAGGCGACGACGACGATCGCGATGAGCAGCCCGCGGCCAGCGCTCATGACTTCTTCGCCTCGACAGGCGCCGCGCCCGGCTTGCCCTGCGTCGGCCGGCCGTAGGCAGTGCCCCAGCCCCAGACCTCGCTGCCCTTGCCGCGGTTGAGGACGCGGGTGCGGAAGATGTCGGAGATGACATCGCCGTCGCCGCCGAGAAGCGCCTTGGTCGAGCACATCTCGGCGCACGCCGGGAGCTTCCCTTCGGAGAGCCGGTTGCGGCCGTACTTCTCGAACTCGGCCTGGCTGCCGTTGGTCTCCGGGCCGCCGGCGCAGAAGGTGCACTTGTCCATCTTGCCGCGCAGGCCGAAAGCGCCGTTGGTCGGAAACTGCGGCGCGCCGAAGGGGCACGCGTACGAGCAGTAGCCGCAACCGATGCAGATGTCCTTATCGTGCAGGACGACGCCTTCGGGCGTGCGATAGAAGCAGTCGACCGGACAGACCGCCATGCACGGCGCGTCCGAGCAGTGCATGCACGCGACCGAAATGCTGCGCTCGCCCTGGACGCCGTCGTTGAGGGTGACGACGCGGCGCCGGTTGACTCCCCACGGAATATCGTGCTCCGCCTTGCAGGCGGTGACGCAGCCGTTGCACTCGATGCAACGCTCGGCGTCGCAGATGAATTTCATTCTTGCCATGGGGCCTCCTACGCGGCTCGCTCGACTTGGCACACCGTCGTCTTGCTCTCCTGCATCATCGTGACGCTGTCGTAGCCGTACGTCGTCGCCGTGTTGACCGCTTCGCCGCGAACGACCGGGTGCGCGCCCTCGGGGTAGTACGGCAGCAGGTCGGCGCCCTGCCAGCGGCCCGAGAAGTGGAACGGCAGCCAGACCGTCTCGCGATCGACGCGCTCGGTGACGAGGGCGCGAACAAGGATCTTTGCACCCGTGGGCGACTTGACCCAGACCTTCTCGCCGTCGCGGATGCCGCGGTCGTTCGCGGCCGCCGGGTTGATCTCGACGAACATCTCCTGTTGCAGCTCGGCAAGCCAGGGGTTCGAGCGCGTCTCCTCGCCGCCGCCCTCGAACTCGACGAGGCGGCCGGAGCTCATGATGAGCGGGAACTGCTTGCCGATGTCCTTGTTCTTCTCCTGCACGCTCTTGAAGAGCGTCGGCAGGCGCCAGAAGGCCTTCTTGTCGTCGTGGGTCGGGTACTTGGCGACAAGGTCGGGCCGGGTCGAATAGAGCGCCTCGCGGTGCAGCGGCACCGGGTCGGGGAAGTTCCAGACGACGGCACGCGCCTTGGCGTTGCCGAACGGATGGCAGCCATGGTTCTTCATCACGACGCGGATGATCCCGCCCGAGGTGTCGGTCTTCCAGTTCTTGCCTTCGGCGACCGCTTTCTCGGCGTCGGTCAGCTCGCTCCACCAGCCGAGCTTCTTCAGGAAGACGTGGTCGAACTCGGGGTAGCCGGTCGTGATGTCGGCGCCCTTCGAGCACGAGCCGTCCTCGGCGAGCAGGTTGACGCCGTCCTTCTCGACGCCGAAATTGGCGCGGAAGTTGCCGCCCCCGTCCATGACGTGGCGCGACGTGTCGTAGAGGTTGGGCGACCCCGGGTGCTTCAGCTCGGGGTTGCCGTAGCACGGCCAGGGCAGGCCGAAGTAGTCGCCGTCGAGCTTGTAGCCGGTCTCCTTGTCGATGCCGCCCTTGGCGCGCAGCGTGTTGACGTCGAAGACGTTCATGTTCCTCATGTGCGCCTTGAGCCGCTCGGGCGACTGGCCGGTGTAGCCGATCGTCCAGCAGGTCTGGTTGATCTCGCGCAGGATCGACTCGACCTCGGGCTCGGGCATGCCGGCCTTGCCCGGGACGAGCTTCAGCTTGGCGACGAGCTCCTTGTCGAAGCCGAGCTTTTGCGCCAGCTGATACATGATCATGTGATCGGTGCGCGATTCGAACAGCGGCTCGATGACCTTTTCGCGCCATTGCAGCGAGCGGTTCGACGCGGTGACGGATCCCGAGGTCTCGAACTGGGTGGCCGCCGGCAGCAGGTAGACCGCCCGATTGGGGTTCAGATCGCCCGCCGTGCCCGGCATCGCCGCCATCGCCGCCGAAGCTGACGGATAGGGATCGACGACGACCAGCAGATCGAGCTTGTCCATCGCTCGTTTCATCTCGGCGCCGCGCGTCTGCGAGTTGGGCGCGTGGCCCCAGAAGATCAGGCCGCGCAGGTTCGAATCCTGGTCGATCAGGTCGTTCTTCTCGAGCACGCCGTCGATCCAGCGCGAGACGGTCATGCCGGGCTTGGTGAGCATCCCCGGCGCGTACTGCTTCTTGATCCACTCGAAGTCGACGCCCCAGACCTTGGCGAAGTGCTTCCATGCGCCTTCGGCGAGGCCGAAGTAGCCGGGCAACGAGTCGGGGTTGGGGCCGACGTCGGTCGCGCCCTGGACGTTGTCGTGGCCGCGGAAGATATTGGCGCCGCCGCCGCTGACGCCGACGTTGCCGAGCGCGAGCTGGACGATGCACGACGCGCGGACGATCGCGTTGCCGGTCGTGTGCTGGGTCTGGCCCATGCACCAGACGATCGTGCTCGGCCGGTTCTCGGCCATCATTTTCGCGACCTTGAACACCGTCGCCTCGTCGACGCCGCAGACCTCCTGGACCTTGTCCGGGGTCCACTTGGTCATGACTTCGTCCCTGACCTTGTCCATGCCGTAGACGCGGTCGGCGATGTACTTCTTGTCTTCCCAGCCGTTCTTGAAGACGTGGTGCAGGACGCCGAAGAGGAACGCGATGTCCGAGCCCGAGCGGATTCGCACGTACTCGTCGGCCTTGGCCGCGGTGCGCGTGAAGCGCGGGTCGACGACGATCATCTTGCTGCCGGTTTCCTTGGCGTGCAGCATGTGCAGCATCGACACCGGGTGCGCCTCGGCGGCGTTCGAGCCGATGTACATCGCGCACTTGGTGTTGCGCATGTCGTTGTACGAGTTCGTCATCGCGCCGTAGCCCCACGTGTTCGCGACGCCCGCGACCGTGGTGGAGTGGCAGATGCGCGCCTGGTGGTCGCAGTTGTTGCTGCCCCAGAGGCTCGCCCACTTGCGCAGCAGGTACGACTGTTCGTTGTTGTGCTTCGACGAGCCGACGATGAAGACCGAATCGGGGCCGCTCTGCTTCTTGAGGTCGAGCATCTTGGCGCCGATCTCGTTCAGCGCCTGGTCCCAAGAGATCCGCTCGTACTTGTTGCCGACCAGCTTCATCGGCGTCTTGAGGCGATATTCGCCGTGGCCGTGCTCGCGCAGCGCCGCGCCCTTGGCGCAATGCGCGCCGAGGTTGAGGGGAGAGTCGAACACCGGCTCCTGGCGGGTCCAGACGCCGTTCTCGACGACCGCGTCGACGGCGCAGCCGACCGAGCAGTGCGTGCACACGGTGCGCCGGACGACCGGCTTGCTCGACGCTGTGGCCGGGTCGGCGGCCTCGGCCTTCTTGACGAGGGTGAGCTGCGAGGTGGCGAGGCCGACGCCGACGCCGACGCCGGAGCGACGCAGGAAGGCGCGCCGGTCCATCGTCGGCACGGCGCGGCGAACGCCTCGCGCCAGGCTTGCGACCAGGGCCGACGACGCGGCGGCCGCGTCGGCAAAACTCGATGAGGAAGGCTTGCGGGTCAACAGCATGATGGTTCCTCAGCCGGTCTCAGGTGCGCGTGGTTTCGTAGTACCGCAACACGTGGTCCGTGAGCCGGTAGCCCTCTCCCTGCGCCATGTCGGGCGCGGCCTTGGCGACCGCGGCGGGCGCCTCGGCGTGCTGCCTGAGGGCGGTGGCGGCGAGCGCGGCACCGGCGGCGACGCCGGCGCCGACGACGAGCTGGCGCCGTTTCGGCTGGGTCTCGGCGGATGCAGGAGCGACGACTTGCGCGTGGCGCGAAGGTTGCGTTTTCATGCGGCTCACTCCTGACGAAATATCGGGGGCCGACATCCCTGGAATCCCGAAGGCCACGCCGATGGTGAAAGGCGATTCGACCCGAATCTAACAGCCCAAAATGCCTTGTATATCCGGTCTAACGCTCGCTGCGATGCTCGTGCTGGCCAGCCTGCGCCGCAGTCCGCGTCACGCATCGAGGAGGTCGAACGCCTGCGCCTCGACGGCGAAGAAATCGCGCGCGAAACGCGCCGCCATGGCATAGAAATCGGCGTCGGGATTCGCCTCGATCGCAGTGCACAACGCGTCGACCCAGCCGCGCAAATGGGCATCGAAAAAGCGCCGCTGCGCCGCCAGGTTGCTCGTCCCGGCATCGTCGCCCGCGATCAGGTAGCGCATGACCTCGCACAGGCTGGCGATGTGGTCCTCGGTCTCGTTCATGCCGTCGCTGCGCGCCAGGCCGAGCTCGCGCAGGCTGTGGCGCAAGGCGACGAGCGGCTTCTCGTTCAGCGTGCCGGCGATATAGAACGAGCCGTAGAGAAAGACCTCGGGCTTGCCGACGCCCTGGAACAAGGTGTCGAACTCGCGCTCGATCTGCGCCCGGTCGAGCCGGCGCGCCGCGGCGACGAGACCGCCCCAGCTCGCCTCGAGGAAGGCGCCGGCGACCGGCGCTTCGGTCACCGCGACCTGGAACTGCTCGTGCAGCGCCGCATCCGGCGGCGCGTAGAAGAGCGCGGCGAGAAGACCGTAGACCTCGGCGCGCGCGAGCTCCTCGGCGTCGTTGGCGCCGGCGGCGAACGTCATCGGCCGCATCGCGGGGTCGCGGCTCACAGCTCGGTGATCCGCACTTCGCCCGGATCGCTGTGGAGATCGATGACGCGGCAGTCGCCGCACATCTGCAGCCGTTGCGCGGCGCCGCCCTGGAACATCGAATGACCGGCGAGCTTGGCGACCATCGATTCGATCGCGCGCTGCGTGCCGAACGGCTTGGCGCAGCGGACGCAGCGAAACGGCTCGGCTTCGTTGAGGACTCGCGTCTGCCGGCGCGCCTTGCCGCCGTCGGCGAGGAGAAGGCGCGGCACGAGCGTGATCGCGTCTTCCGGGCACGTGCTCGCGCACAGGCCGCACTGGACGCAGTTCTTCTCGATGAAGCTGAGGCGCGGCGAATCGGGATGGTCGACGAGAGCGCCTTCCGGGCAGGCGCCGACGCACGCGAGGCAGAGCGTGCAGGTGCTCTTGTCGACGACGACGGCGCCGAACGGGCTCGGCGCCGCGTCCGGCGCGGGCAACCCGATGACGTCGGCGGGCGTCGGCGCTTCGCGCAGCAGGTGCTCGAAGGCGAGATCGAGCGTCGTCCGCTTGTCCGGCTGGACGGCGAAGGTCGCGGCGCGGCGAACCGTCGCCGCGGCGGCGCGGCGCAACGCCGCGTCGAGACGCAGCAGCGCCGGATCGCTCGCCGCCGACCGCGTCGCCACTGCGGCCTGCGCCGGACCCGACGCGAGCTCGCGGCCGTGCCGGCGCGACACCTCGCCGGCGCCGACGATGCGGAAATGCTCGCCGGCGAAGCCGAGGCCGCTCAGGATCGCCTGCGCGACCTTCATCTGCGCATCGATCGCCTCGCGGTACGCGGGCGCTTCCTCGTGCGTCACGAGCACCCAGACCTGGGCGGCGCCGTAGGCGATCGCCGCCAGCCAGAGGTCGATGCCGACCGACGCCGTGTGCCAGACCTCGAGCGGCAGGACGCGCGCCGGCGTGCCCTGCAGCGCCGCGTCGGTGCGCGCGGCGCGGCCGAGCGATTCGATGACGCCGGCGCCGGCCTCCTGGCTGTGGATCAGGAGCGC
>JADGRJ010000216.1 GCA_017881025.1 Rhizobacter sp.
GCGATCGGCAGCGCCATGCTCTGCCTCGCCGGCATGGCGGTCGGCGCGGCCTGGATCGCGCTGGCCGGCGCGCTGCGCCAGTACCGCGGCGTCAACGAGACGATCTCGAGTCTGCTTCTCGCCTACACCGCGATCGCGCTCTTCAAGCAGCTCGTCGAAGGGCCGCTGCGCGATCCGAAGACGCTCAACAAGCCGTCGACGCGGTCGCTCGTCGACGCGCTCCAGATCGGCGGCATCGCTGGCTCCGACGTTCACTGGGGTCTCGTGCTCGGCGTCGTCGCCTGCGTCGGCCTGGGCCTCTGGCTCGCCTTCACGCCGGGCGGCTTCGCGGTGCGCGTCGTCGGCGGCAATCCGCGCACGGCGCAGCTCGTCGGCCTGCCGGCGAACCGGCTGATCCTGCTCGCTTGCGCGCTCGGCGGCGCTGCCGCGGGGCTGGCCGGCGCGGTCGAGGTCGCGGCGGTGCACACCAACGCCAACGCCTCGCTGATCGCGGGCTACGGTTATGCCGGCATCCTGGTCGCCTTCATCGCGCGCCAGAGCCCGTTCGCGATCGTCCCGGTCGCGATCCTGTTCGGCGGCTTCGGCGCCGCCGGCAGCCTGCTGCAGCGCCGCCTCGGCCTGCCCGACGCTTCGGTGCAGGTGCTGCAGGGGATCGCGTTCGTCCTCATTCTCGCGAGCGAATCGCTGCGCAGCGTCGACTGGGCCTTGGTCGCGACGCGCTGGCGCCAGCGCGCGACGCCTGAGCCCGTCGAGCCGGCCGCAGCCGTCGCCGTCGCGAAAGAAAGCGTCGCATGACGAGCGACGTGCTCCTGCCCTTCCTCGCCGCGATCGTCGGCGGTGCCTTGCGCGTCGGCGTGCCGTTCCTGTTCGTCAGCCTCGGCGAGTGCCTGACCGAGAAGTCGGGCCGCATCAACCTCGGCCTCGAAGGCGTCCTCGTCTTCTCGGCGATGGCCGGATTCGGCGGCGCCTACCTGAGCGGGTCGCCCTGGATCGGCGTGGCGCTGGCCGCCTGCGCCGGCGCGTCGCTGGCGCTCCTGCACGGCGTCCTCTGCTCGCTGCCGCGCGTCAACGATGTCGCCACCGGCATCGCCCTCATGCTGTTCGGCACCGGCCTCGCGTTCTACCTCGGCAAGCCGCTGATCCAGCCGCAGGCGGCGCAGCTGCCGGCGCTAGCGCTCGGCGGCTGGAGCGATTCGCCGGTGGTGCAGGCGGCGCTCCAGGTCAACCCGCTGCTGCCGGTCGGCATCGTCCTCGCGACCCTGATGCACTGGGGCTTCGGCCGCACGCGCTGGGGCCTGCTCGTTCGCCTCGCCGGCGACTCGGCGAGCGCGACCAGGGCGCTCGGCTATTCGGTCGACGGCATCCGCATCGCCGCGACGGTCGCCGGCGGCGCCATCGCCGGCCTCGGCGGCGCCTCGCTCACGCTCTTCTATCCGGGCAGCTGGAACGAAGGCATCTCGAGCGGCCAGGGCCTGATCGCGGTCGCGCTCGTCATCTTCGCGCGCTGGAGCGCGCTGCGCTGCGTCGGTGCCGCGCTCCTCTTCGGCGGCGCCGGCGCGATCGGCCCGGCGTTGCAATCGATCGGCGTCAGCCAGGGCTACTACCTCTTCGCCGCGGTGCCCTACGTGCTGACGCTGGTCATCCTCGTCATCAGCTGCCGCCCCGGGAGCGTCGCGCGCGGCAGCCCGGGCGAGCTGTCGTCGGTGAAATAGGAACGCACGCCATGAGCGGTCTCGGAGGTCTCAACAAGTCGCCGAACGGCGTCGTCATCGGCCTGGTGCAGCTGCAGCTGCCGGTGGTCGAGACGCCGGCGCAGCTCGCGGCGCAGGCTGAGCGCATCGTCGCGATGGTCGGCAAGGCGCGCCGTAACAACGTCGGGCTCGACCTCGTCGTCTTCCCCGAGTACGCGCTGCACGGCCTGTCGATGAGCACGGCACCCGAGCTGATGTGCCGCATGGACGGCCCCGAAGTCGCCGCGTTCAAGGCCGCCTGCGTGGAGCACCAGGTGTGGGGCTGCTTCTCGTTGATGGAGCTCAACCCGAACGGCAATCCGTACAACACCGGCATCGTCATCGACGACCACGGCGAGGTCGCGCTCTACTACCGCAAGCTCCATCCCTGGGTGCCGGTCGAGGCGTGGGAGCCGGGCAATGTTGGCATCCCCGTGATCGATGGCCCGCGCGGCGTCAAGCTCGCCCTCATCATCTGCCACGACGGCATGTTCCCGGAGATGGCGCGCGAGTGCGCCTACCAGGGCGCAGAGCTGATGCTGCGCACCGCCGGCTATACGGCGCCGATCGCCCACGCATGGAAGGTCACCAACCAGGCGAACGCGTTCCAGAACCTGATGGTGACGGCGAGCGTGTGCCTGTGCGGCAGCGACGGCAGCTTCGACTCGATGGGCGAAGGCATGGTCTGCAACTTCGACGGCACCGTGATGGTCGAAGGAAGCCGCCGGCCCGACGAGATCATCACCTGCGAGGTCCGGCCCGACCTCGTGCGCGAGGCGAGGACGCACTGGGCGGTCGAGAACAACCCGTACCAGCTCTGGCACCGCGGCTACGTCGCCGTGAAGGGCGGCGCGATGGACTGCCCGTACACCTTCATGCACGACATGGTGAACGGGCGCTTTCGCCTGCCGTGGGAAGACGAGGTCGTCCACACCGACGGCACGTCGTGCGGCTTCGCGGCGCCGACGCGCGTGCACGCGCCCGCCAACCTGCTGCCCGAGCCGCTGCCCAGCGCGCGCAAGGCGGCGTGACGACGATGAGCGCGCTCGCTTCCGAGCTCGTCGCGGCGACGTTCCCCGTCGTCTCCGCCGACCCGTACCCGTGGCCCTACGACGGCGACCTGCGCGCCGCCAACACCGCGCTCGTCGTCATCGACATGCAGACCGACTTCTGCGGCGTCGGCGGCTACGTCGACAAGATGGGCTACGACCTGTCGCTGACGCGCGCGCCGATCGCGCCGATCGCGCGCCTCATGGCGCGCATGCGCGACCTCGGCTTCGCGGTCATCCACACGCGCGAAGGCCATCGCCCCGACCTCGCCGACCTGCCCGCCAACAAGCGCTGGCGCTCGCGCCGAATCGGCGAAGGCGGCCGCGGCATCGGCGACGCCGGGCCGTGCGGCCGCATCCTCGTTCGCGGCGAGCCGGGCTGGGAGATCATCCCCGAGCTCGCGCCGCTGCCCGGCGAGGTCGTCATCGACAAGCCCGGAAAGGGATCGTTCTGCGCGACCGACCTCGAGCTCGTTCTGCACACGCGCGGAATCGCCAACCTGCTGCTCGCCGGCATCACGACCGACGTCTGCGTCCACACGACGATGCGCGAGGCGAACGACCGCGGCTTCGAGTGCCTGCTGCTGTCGGACTGCACCGCCGCCACCGACCGCGGCAACCACCTCGCCGCGCTCAAGATGGTGACGATGCAGGGCGGCGTGTTCGGCGCCGTCGCGTCGTCGGGCGCCGTCCTCGAAGCGCTCGGCTGAAGCGAGCGCACGCGACGCCATGACCGCACCGCTCGACCCCATCTCGCCGGCGACCGGCGCGCTCGCGCTCGAGACCTTCGATCTGACCAAGCGCTTCGGCGCCTTCACGGCGATGGACAGCGTGACGATGAAGGTCGCGCCCGGCTCGGTGCACGCGCTTCTCGGCGAGAACGGCGCCGGCAAGAGCACGCTCGTCAAGTGCGTCGCCGGATCGCAGCGTCCCGATGGCGGATCGATCGTCGTCGACGGCCGCGAGCGCGACATCGCGACGCCGGTGGTCGCTCGCTCGCTCGGCATCGGCATGGTCTACCAGCACTTCACGCTGGCGCCGAACATGAGCGTCGCCGAGAACCTGCTCCTCGCCGGCGGCCGCACGCCGGCGCTGATCGACTGGCCGCGCGCGCGAGAGGAGCTGCGCGCCTTCCTCGCGACGACGCCGTTCTCGCTCGCCCTCGATGCCACGCCGGCGTCGCTCTCGGCGGGCGAGAAGCAGAAGCTCGAGCTGCTGAAGCAGCTCTACCTGAAGCCGCGCCTCTTGATCCTCGACGAGCCGACGTCGGTGCTGACGCCGCAGGAGGCCGACGAGGTGCTCGCGTTCGTTCGCGCCGTCGCCCGGCGCGGCGAGTGCACGGTGCTCATGATCACCCACAAGTTCCGCGAGGTCATGGCCTACGCCGACGAGGTGACGGTGCTGCGCCGCGGTCGCAAGGTGCACGGCACCGCGGTCGCGACGACGACGCCGGCCGAGCTCGCGCACGCGATGATCGGCGCCGGCGACGAGGATGCGGCGGCAGCCGTCGTCGACGAAGGCCACGCGGTCGCGCGCGTCCCGACCGATGCGGCGGCCCCGATCGCCCTCGAGGTCGCGGACCTGGTCGCGATGGGCGACCGCGGCGCGCTCGCCGTCCATGGCCTCAGCCTCGCCGTCAGGCGCGGCGAGATCCTCGGCATCGCCGGCGTTTCCGGCAACGGCCAGCGCGAGCTGGTCGAGGCGATCGTCGGCCAGCGCGCGCGCGTCGCCGGCAGCGTGCGCGTCATCGGCCAACCCTATGCCGGCCGGCGCGCCGAGAACCGCATCCTCGGCCTGCGCGCGCTGCCCGAGGAGCCGCTCCGCAACGCCAGCGTCGGCGATCTCAGCGTTGCCCACAACATGGCGCTGCGCGACTTCGACGAGGCGCCGCTGCGCCGGCTGATCCTGCCCGGTATCGCCTGGCTCCGCTTCGCCGAGTGGCGGTCGCGCGCGCGCGACTGGATCGCCGCCTACGGCATCAAGACGCGCGGCGAGAATGCGCCGATCGCCAGCCTCTCGGGCGGCAACGTACAGCGCGCCGTGCTCGCGCGCGAGCTCGCCGGCGAAGGCAACGTGCTGATCGCCGTCAATCCCGTCTTCGGCCTCGACTTCGCCGCCGTGCGCGAGATCCACGCCCGCATCGTCCAGGTGCGCGCGCGCGGCGCCGCGGTGCTGCTGGTGAGCGAGGACCTCGACGAGCTGCTCGAGCTCTCCGACCGCATCGCCGTGATGAGCGAAGGCCGGATCGTCTTCGAGACGCCGGCCGCGAGCGCCGACCGCAAGACGATCGGGGCTCACATGGGCGGCGGCGCGCATGTCGTCGAGCCGGCCGACGCGCCGGCCGAAGCACGCGCGCTCACCGAAGCCGCATGACGACGTTCCGCCTCGCCGCGACGCCGTTCGAGTACGCGTTCCCGGCGGCGCGGACGGCACTCGTCGTGATCGACATGCAGCGCGATTTCATCGAGCCCGGCGGCTTCGGCGCCTCGCTCGGCAACGACGTGAGCCTGCTCGCGCCGGCAATCGCGCCGATCGCCGCGCTGCTCGCCGCCTGGCGCGCGCGCGCGTGGCCGATCGTCCACACGCGCGAGGCGCATCGGCCCGACCTCGCCGACTGCCCGCCCGCCAAGCGCTTGCGCGGCACGCCGACGCTGCGCATCGGCGACAAAGGGCCGATGGGGCGTGTGCTGATCGCCGGCGAGCCGGGCGCCGACATCGTCCCGGCGCTGGCGCCGAAGCGCGGCGAGATCGTCGTCGACAAGCCCGGCAAGGGCATGTTCTGGTCGACCGGGCTGCACGAGATCCTGCAGGCGCGCGGCGTCAGCCACCTCGTCTTCACCGGCGTGACGACCGAGGTCTGCGTGCAGACGTCGATGCGCGAGGCCAACGACCGCGGCTACGCCTGCCTCGTCGTCGAGGACGGCACCGAAAGCTACTTCCCGGAGTTCAAGGCCCAGGCGCTGGCGATGATCGCGGCGCAGGGCGCAATCGTCGGCTGGCATGCGCCGTCGGCGGCGATCCTGGCGGCGATCGAGGTCGCCGGCCCGGTGCGCGCCGTCCCCGCCTAGCGTTCTGCGCGCCGGGCGCCGTCGCTCGCGCGCGCGACGCGGGTGGCACACTGCCGCGATGCCCGAGCTGCCCGACGTCAGCGTCTACCTCGAGCGCCTTGCCGCCAAGATCGTCGGCCACCGTCTCGAGCGCGTCCGCATCGGCCATCCGTTCCTGCTCCGCTCGGTGATGCCGCCGATCGCCGCGGTCGAAGGCCAGGTCGTCGTCGGCGTCGAGCGGCTCGGCAAGCGCATCGTCCTGGCGTTCGAAGGCGAGCTCTTCGTCGTCGTCCACCTGATGATCGCCGGCCGCTTGCGCTGGCTCGCGCCCGGCAAGAAGACGGCGCCCAATGCGCTCGCCTTCTTCGAGTTCGACAGCGGCACGCTCGCCCTCACCGAGGCCGGCAAGCAGCGCCGCGCATCGCTCCACGTCGTCGCCGGCCGCGAAGCGCTCGCCGCGCTCGACGCCGGCGGCATCGACGTGATGGCGGCGACGCGCGAGGCGTTCGCGGCGCGCCTCGTCGCCGAGAACCACACGGTCAAGCGCGCACTCACCGATCCGCGGCTCTTCAGCGGCATCGGCAATGCCTACTCGGACGAGATCCTGCACCGCGCGCGCCTCTCGCCGCTGGCGTTGACACAATCGCTCGACGCGGCGGCGATCGATCGCCTCCTCGCCGCGACGAAGGAGACGCTCGCCGAGTGGACCGCGCGGCTCTCGCGCGAGGCGGGCGACTGGCCGCAGAAGGTGACGGCCTTTCATGCGGCGATGGCCGTGCACGGCCGCTTCGGCCTGCCCTGCCCCGACTGCGGCGCGCCGGTGCAGCGCATCGTCCATGCCGCCAACGAGACCAACTACTGCGCGCGCTGTCAGACGGGAGGCAAGGTGCTCGCCGATCGCGCGCTGTCGCGCTTATTGAGAAGCCGCTGGCCGAAGCACATCGACGAGCTTCTCTGAGGCGCGCGCCATCGCGCGCCGCGAGCGATCGCGCTATTCGAG
>JADGRJ010000042.1 GCA_017881025.1 Rhizobacter sp.
TCTTTCGCGATTGCTGCCGATGAGATACACCTGGCGCCCGAAGCGGCTGGTGCGCAGCAGCAGCTCCATCGCGCCGGCCAGCACGAGCATCGAGAGCGCCAGTACGGGCAGCACCCCGCCGATGCGGTGGTTGAAGAACTCGCGAAAGCCTGGCCCCACGATGCCGCGTGCAGTGCCACCGGAATAGAGCTGCGTGAGCCCGTACAGCGCGAGCGCCGAACCGAGCGTGAGGATGAAGGAGGAGCCTGGGCTCAGCAGGTTGAGCGCGCCGTTGGCCGCACCGAAGGCGACGGCGACGAGCAGCGTTACCACCACGGCGAAGCCCGCGTTGCCGGCCTCCCCGCCCATCGACACGGCGCAGAAGACGGCGCTGAACGAGATGATGGCGCCGATCGAGAGGTCGACGCCGCCGAGGATCATCACCAGCGTGGTGCCGATCGCCGCGATTCCGACCGGGGCCGCCTGGCGCAGGATGTTGCCGATGTAGACGGGCTCGAGGAAGGCGTCCGACAGCGCGATCGCCACGAGGTAGAGGAGCCCGAGCACGAGCACGATCGCCCAGCGTCCGAGGGCATCCCGCGCGCGTGATGCGAACGGCGCGCGCAGCCGGGCGGACATGCCGCCGACAGCGCCTTCGGGAACGGCGTCGCCCATGGAAGGTCGGTCAGGCCTCGGCCGGGCGAACCGCCGCCGCGCCGGCCAGCGGGCCTTCTCGGCGGCGCTCTCCGCGCGTCGCAAGGATGGCGCCCACCACGATCAGGCCTTTGGCCAGCGTTTGCACGAACGCGGAGACCTCCAGAAGATTGAGCACGTTGGCGATCACGCCCAGCACCAGCACGGCACCGATGGTCCCGGCGATCGACGCGCGACCGCCCGCGAGCGAGGTGCCGCCGAGCACGGCGGCGACGATCGCGTCGAGCTCGAACCCCTGGCCTGCGTTGGGGTAGCCGGTGCCGAGCCGGCCAGCGACGAGAAGGCCACCGAGGGCCGCACCGACGGCCGACAGTACGAAGGCGCCCCAGCGAACGCGGCCGACGTCCACCCCGGCGCGGCGCGTGCTCTCGGCGTTGTCGCCGGTCGAGAGCAGGCGCAGACCGAAGCGCGTGTGGCGCAACAGGCCGTGGGCGAGCACGCCAACGGCCAGCAGCAGCAGGCCGGCCACGGGCCAGCCGAGCAGGCGTTCGTTGGCGAGCCAGCGCAGCGCTTCGGGCGCGCGGCCGACGCTTCGGTCGGTGTAGCTGAAGATGGCGCCTTGCAGGATGCTCAGCGAGCCGAACGTGAGGATCAGCGGCTCGATGCGCAGCCGGTTCGCCAGCCCGGCGTGAACGCTGCCGATCGCTGCGCTCAACGCGATCACGCCGAGCGCGACCGGCAGCAGCAGATCGCCGCGCCCTTCCGTGAGCGCGCAGGTGAGAACGACGACCAGCCCGAGCAGCTGGCCGACCGAGAGGTCGATCAGGCCGGCGGCGATGACGAAGGTCTGACCGATGGCCACGCAGCCGAGAGCCGCCGATTGGGTGACGACGTTGCCGAGGTTGGTCGGGCTCGAGAAGCCCGGCACGAAGATCGTGGCCAGCACGACGGCGATGACCAGCAGCCCGTAGATCCCGGCGCTGCGGGCCCACCGTGCGGCGGCCGCCGGGTCCAGAGCCATCAGTCGAGCAGGCGCATGACGGCGGCGCTGTCTTCGACCCAGCCGAACTTGCTTGCGAAATTCTTCAACGTGGCGGCGTGCAGGTCGGGCGCGAAGGACGACACGGCGTCGCGCACCAGGGTGGTCCGAAAGCCGTGGTGGAAGGCCTGGCGCGCTGTCTCCTCGACGCAGATCTGGGTGACGGTGCCGGTGACGACCACGGACTCGACGCCCATCGACCGCAGGATCGGCTCGAGCGTCGTCGCGTGGAACGCGCCGTAGTTGAATTTCTCGACCTGGTGCTCGCCGGGCAAGGGCGCGAGCTCGTCGATGACCGCGGTGCACTCCTCCTCGCGACCGATGTCCGGGTAGTGCCGGCGATGGCCCTTCCAGCAGCACTTGGTCGGCGGCAGCGCCTGGGGGGACCATTCCCAGAGCAAGACGGGCGCAGGGAAGGTGATGAACTTCGTATAGACCACGGGGAGCTTGCGCGCGCGGAAGAATTCGATCAAGGCCTTGTTGGCCGGTATGGTGGCGCGGGCGTCGACCACCTCGAGCGCGGCGCCGACGCGCACGAAGTCGTTCTGCATGTCGACGACCAGCAGGGCCGGGTCGCGGACGCGGTCTCGAGGTTCGATCATGGCAAGACTCGACGAAGAAGACGTGCACGTATCCTATGACGAGCCCCCGGCCTCGAGCAACTCGCGAGGCACAACTGGCCGCGGTCGGTGCCGCACAATGGTCGCCGAGGGCCACTTATGATGCCGACGCATCCAACGGGCGGGCGATGACGGAACGATCGATTGCAGGGCGCCGGGTCGGGCTGATCGGCCTCGGCGCGATGGGCTCGGGCATGGCCGGATCGCTGCGCCGCGCCGGCGCCGATGTCTCGGTCTGCGATGCGCGCGACGGCGTCGCGGCAGCGTTCGCGGTGCAGGGCGGCAGCGCCTGCGCGACCCCGGCCGAGCTCGCGGCGCGCTCGGAGGTCATCGTCTCGGTCGTCGTCAACGCGGCGCAGACCGAAGCCGTGCTCTTCGGCACCGGTGATGACGGCGCCGCCGCCGCGATGCGCCCGGGCAGCGTCTTCGTGATGTGCTCGACCGTCGACCCGAACGTCTCGATCGCGTTCGAGCGCCGCCTCGAGGCGATGGGCCTCCTCTACGTCGACGCGCCGATCTCGGGCGGCGCCGCCAAGGCGGCGTCGGGCGAGATGACGGTGATGGGCGCGGCGCGCGACGCGGCGTGGGCGATCGCCGCGCCGGTCCTGCACGCGATGGCCGCCAAGGTCTACCGCCTCGGCGACCGCGCCGGCAACGGCAGCAAGGTCAAGATCATCAACCAGCTCCTCGCCGGCGTTCACATCGCCGCCGCCGCCGAGGCGATGGCGCTCGGCCTGCGCGAGGGCGTCGATGCGGCCGCGCTCTACGAGGTCATCACGCACAGCGCCGGCAACAGCTGGATGTTCGAGAACCGCATGGCGCACGTGCTCGCCGGCGACTACACGCCGCTCTCGGCGGTCGACATCTTCGTCAAGGACCTCGGCCTCGTCCTCGACACGGCGCGCGCCTCCAAGTTCCCGCTGCCGCTCGCCAGCACGGCGCACCAGATGTTCATGCAGGCGTCGACGGCCGGCTTCGCCAAGGAAGATGACGCCGCGGTGATCAAGATCTTTCCGGGGATCGACTTGCCCGGCCCCAGGCGCTGACGATGAAGCTAGGCTGCATCGCCGACGATTTCACCGGGGCGACCGACCTCGCCAACAACCTCGTCCGCGCCGGCATGCGCGTCGTGCAGACGATCGGCGTTCCCGACGATGCCGCGACGCTCGATGTCGATGCGGTGGTGGTCGCGCTGAAGTCGCGCACCACGCCGCCCGAGGACGCGGTGCGGCAGTCGCTCGCGGCGTGCCGCTGGCTGCGCCGCGGCGGCGCGACGCAGATCTACTTCAAGGTCTGCTCGACCTTCGACTCGACGCCGCGCGGCAACATCGGCCCGGTCCTCGAGGCGTTGATGGACGAGCTCGGCTGCGACTTCACGATCGCGACGCCGGCGTTCCCCGACAACGCGCGCACGGTCTTCAAGGGCCACCTCTTCGTCGGCGACGTGCTGCTCTCGGAGAGCGGCATGCGCGACCATCCGCTGACACCGATGACCGATGCCAACCTCGTCCGCGTCCTGCAGGCGCAGCTCGCGACGACGCGGTCCGGCGGGAACGCAGGACGGCGCGTCGGCCTCGTCGATCATCGCGCCACCGGCGCTTCCGCAGCGGCGATCGGCGCGCGCTTCGCCGCGCTGCGCGACGAAGGCGTCGCGATCGCGATCGCCGACGCGATCGACAACGACGACCTGCACCGTCTCGGTGAAGCGGTTCGCGACCTGCCGCTGGTCTGCGCGGGGTCCGGGCTGGCGATCGGCCTGCCGCGCAACTTCGCGATCACCGCCTCGGGCGAGGCGGCGACCTTGCCGGCGGTGCAAGGATTCAGCGCCATCGTCTCGGGCAGCTGCTCGCAGGCGACCAACGCGCAGGTCACCGAGTTCCTGCGCGGCGGCGGCGCGGCGCGCCGGATCGATCCGCTCGAGCTCGCCGACGCCGACGACGCCAAGCTCTGCGCCGACATCGCCGCCTGGGCCGTGCGCGAGTGGTCGGCGGCGTCCGAGCGCCCGGTGCTGGTCTACAGCACGGCGCCGCCCCAGGCCGTCGCCGCGGCGCAGGCGCAAGCCAGCGCCCACGACGTCGGCGCGCGCCTCGAGAGGCTGCTCGCGGCGATCGCCCGCGCGCTGGTCGAGCGCGGCGCGCGCCGCCTCGTCGTCGCCGGCGGCGAGACGTCGGGGGCGTGCGTTCAGGCGCTCGGCATCGAGCGGCTGCGCATCGGCCGCCAGATCGATCCCGGCGTGCCGTGGTGCCATGCCGCGCCGACCCTCGCGCCCGACGGCCTGCAGCTGGCGCTGAAGTCGGGCAACTTCGGCGCCGTCGACTTCTTCCGCCGCGCGTTCGCGGCGCCGACATGAGCGAAGCCCGGCTCCGCGACGAGCTCTGCCGCGTCGCCCGCTCGCTCCATGCGCGCGGCTACGTCCACGGCACGACCGGCAACCTGAGCGCGCGTCTGCACGACGGCTTTCTCATCACCGCCACCGACGCCTGCCTCGGCGACCTCGAGCCGGCGGCGCTCGTCAGGGTCGACGGCGCGGGCCACGCGCCCGCGGGCGCGGGGCGACCGAGCAAGACGCTTGCCTTGCACCGGCGCATCTACGCCGCAGCGGCCGAAGCCGGCTGCATCGTCCACACCCATTCGCGCGCTCTCGTCGGGCTCAGCTTCGCCATCCCCGCCGACGAAGACCGCGACGACTTCCTGCCGCCGATCACGCCGTACTTCGTGATGAAGGTCGGCCACGTGCCGCTGCTGGCCTACGGTCGCCCCGGCGATCCGGCCGTCGCCGATCGCGTCGCCGCGGCGATCGCCGAAGCCGAGCGTCGCGGCGTGCCGATCCGCGCGGTCATGCTGGCGCGGCTCGGCCCGAACGTCTGGGCCGGAACGCCCGCCGCGGCGATGGCGCGGCTCGAGGAGCTTGAGGAAACGGCGCGCCTCTGGCTCGCCGCCGATCCGAAGCCCGCGCCCTTGTCGGCGCTGCAACTCGACGAGCTGCGCCGGCATTTCGGCGCGCGCTGGTGAGACCGAGAGGAGACAACGCATGCCGCGCTTCGCTGCCAACCTGAGCATGATGTACACCGAGCACGCGTTCCTCGATCGCTTCGCGGCGGCGGCGCGCGACGGCTTTCGCGCGGTCGAGTTCCTCTTTCCCTACGAGTGGCCCGCCGCGACCCTCGCCAAGGCGCTCGCCGACAACGGCCTGCAGCAGGTGCTGTTCAACGCTCCGCCCGGCGACTTCACCGGCGGCGAGCGCGGCATCGCCAGCCTGGCGGGGCGCGAGGGGGAATTCAGGAGCGGGTTCGCGCGCGCCCTCGACTACGCCGCGGCGCTCGCCTGCCCGCGCGTTCACGTCATGGCCGGGCTCGTCCCGGCCGGCGACGGGCGCGCGTCGATGCGGCCGCTCTACCTCGCCAACCTCGCCTGGGCGGCGCAGCGCGCGGCCGGCGCCGGCATCGACGTGCTGATCGAGCCGATCAACACGCGCGACATCCCGGGCTACTTCCTGAACCGCCAGGACGAGGCGCACGCCGTCGTCGCCGAGGTCGGCGCGCCGAACCTCAAGGTGCAGATGGACCTGTACCACTGCCAGATCGTCGAAGGCGACGTGGCGATGAAGCTGCGCACGCACCTGCCCGGCGGCCGGGTCGGCCACCTACAGATCGCCGGTGTTCCCGATCGTCATGAGCCCGACGCCGGCGAGCTGAACTACGCCTTTCTCTTCGAGGTGATCGATTCGCTCGGCTACGACGGCTGGATCGGTTGCGAATACCGGCCGGCGGCGGCGACGTCGGCCGGCCTGGGCTGGCTGCGCAAGGCAGGAGCCGCGGGCTAGCTCCGATCAGGCAAGCAGACGGTTGCTTTCAGCGGGCGGGACAAGCTCGTCGACATCACCGCGAAGCTCAGGTCGGCGCTGCCGTCCGCAACATGCGCTTCAAGACCTTGCCGTTGGCGTTGCGCGGCAACGGCTCGCTGCGCCACTCGAAGCGCTCGGGCACTTCGTAGTCGGCGAGCCGCTCGGCGCAATGGCGGCGCAGCGCCGCCTCGTCGATCGCCGCGCCCGGCGCGTACAGCACGGCCTGGACGCGCTCGCCGAGGACAGGGCACGGAACGCCGACGACGGCCGCCTCGACGATGCCGGGCCAGCCCATCAGCACGTTCTCGACCTTGACCGAGTAGACCTTGAAGCCGCCGCGGTTGAGCATGTCCTTCTTGCGGTCGACGATGCGAACGAAGCCCTCGGCGTCGACCGAGCCGAGGTCGCCCGAATGCCAGAAGCCGGCGCTGAACGACGCCGCGGTCGCCTCGGGGTTGGCCCAGTAGCCGCGAACGACCATCGGCCCGCCGATCCAGAGTTCGCCGGTCTCCCCGATCGGCAGCTCGCGGCCGTCGTCGTCCATGACGCGGATCTCGGCGGCGGGCAGGGCGACGCCGACCGAATCGGCATGGTCGCGCGTCAGGCCGGCCGGGATCATCGTCGCCGGCGAGGTGGTCTCGGTCGCGCCGTAGGCGTTCTGCAGCGTGAGCGCGGGCAGGCGCGCGGCGATCTCGTCGATCGTCGCCACCGGCATCGGCGCGCCGCCGTAGCCGCCGACGCGCCACGCCGACAGGTCGGCGCGCGCGAGCGCGTCGCTCATCAGGCAGAGGCGGTACATCGCCGGCACCATCAGCGTGTGGGTGACGCGCTCGCGCGCGACGAGATCGATGAACGCGTCGGCCTTGAACTCGGGAACGACGATCACCGCGCCGCCGACGCGCCACATCGCCGCGATGCTGGCGACGAGCCCGGTGACGTGGCTCGCCGGCACCGCCAGCGCCGAGCGGTCGTCGGCCGAGAGGCGCATGCAGGCTTGGTAGTGCAGCGCCGAATGGACGATCGCCAGGTGGGTGAGCATCGCGCCCTTGGGATGGCCCGTCGTCCCCGAGGTGTAGAGGATCACGGCGACGTCGGTCTCGACCGTTGCGACGGCCGGGGGCGCCGGCCCGCCCGCGGCGTCGAGCGCGGCGAGGCCGGACGCCGGCAGGCGAGTTTGCAGTGCCGGCGCCTCGGCGCCGTCGGGGACGCGATCGGCGAGCTCGTCGTCGAAGACGATCGCCTTCGCGCCGCTCTGCTTCGCCACGTAGGCCAGGCCCGGCCGCTGCTCGCGAACGCCGACCGGTACGCCGATCGCGCCGAGCCGCTGCACGGCGAGCAGCACGAACAGGAACTCGGGGCGGTTGGAGAGGAAGAGGAGGACGCGATCGCCGGCGTCGATGCCGAGCGCGCCTAGCGCGGCGGCGATGCGCTCGCTGCGCTCTCCCGTTTCGGCGTAGCTCCAGCGACTGCCTTCGCAGACGACCGCATCGTGCCCCGGCCGGGTGGCGCGCGCGTGCTCGAACATCGCCAGCAGGCTCGTCGGCCGGTCGACGAAGCAGCGCACGACGCGGTCGCCGTAGAGCGCTTCGTGCCGCATCGCCGGCACCGCGTGATCGCGCCACGGATTCATCGGCAAGCCTCCGCGCTTCGCACCGCGGCATTCGCCGCGGCAGTGGCAATGCGGCTCATGCCGGCGCCGGCTCGACGTTGGCGCCTCGCTCGATCACGAACTCACTGTCGACGAGGCGGCGCGCGTGGTTGAGGTCGCTCTGCGCCATCAGCACCGAGACCTCGCTGCCCTTGAGCGAGGCGATGACCTCGGCGAGGCGCTTCGAGAGCGCCGGCGCGACCCCCTCGAACGGCTCGTCGAGGAGGAGCAGCCGCGTGCCCGCGGCAAGCGCGCGCGCGAGCGCGACCAGCTTCTGCTGGCCGCCCGAGAGCAGGAGCGCCTTCCGGGCGCGCATCTCGAGCAGCTCGGGGAGGACGCGGTAGACGAGGGCGAGCCGGTCGGCGGCGACGAGGGCGCGGTTGACCCAGAGCGGAACGAGGATGTTCTCCTCGACCGTCAGCTCGGGGACGAGACCGCGGTCTTCCGGCATGTAGCCGATGCCGAGGCCGGCGCGCGCGTGCGCCGGCAGCGCGAGCAGGTCGCGGCCGTTGAAGACGACGCTGCCGCTGGTCGGCGCGAGGTGGCCCATGAGGCTTCGCATCAGCGTCGTCTTGCCGGCGCCGTTGCGGCCGACCAGGCCGACCATGCGGCCGCTGCCGACCTCGAGCGAGAGGCCTCGCAGGGCGACCACCGAGTCGATGGCGACGTGCAGCGATCGCACTTCCAGCATCGCTCGGCTCCTATTCGGCGAGCAGCTCGCCGGTGACGTAGCGGCGCACGTCGTCGGTGGCGAGCGCGTCGGCCGGCGTGCCGTCGGCGACGATGCGGCCGGCGTAGAAGGCGACGACGCGGCTCGCGTAGCGCGCGACGATGTCCATGTCGTGCTCGACGAAGAGGACGGTCATCGCCTCGTGCCCGAGCGCCGACATGATGGTGTCCATCATCGGGAACTTCTCCTCGGCGGAGACCCCGCTCGTCGGCTCGTCGAGGAGGAGCAGCTTGGGCGCGCCGGTCAGCGCCATGGCGATGTCGAGGAGCTTCCTGACGCCGCCCGGCAGCTCGGCGACGCGGCGCTTGCGGTGCTCGCCGAGGCGGAAGCGCTCGAGCAGCCGCTCGGCGCGCTCGATCGCCTCGGGCCGCTGCGCCGCCTGCCAGAAGCTCAGGCGCTGGTCATGGCAGGCGTTGGCGACGAGCATGTTGTCGAGCACCGTCAGGTCGCCGTAGAGCTGCGGGATCTGGAACGAGCGGGCGACGCCGAGGCGCGTGATCGCGCGCGGATGGAGCGGCGTGATGTCGCGGCCGTCGAACGAGATCCGGCCGGCGTCGGGCTTGACGTAGCCGGTGATCATGTTGACGAAGGTCGTCTTGCCGGCGCCGTTGCTGCCGATCAGGCTGACGTGCTCGCCGGGGGCGATCGCGATCGTGATCGCGGCGGCGGCGACGACGGCGCCGAAGCGCTTGTCGACGCCTTGCGCGTGCAGCAGTGGCGCGCCGCCCGTCGCGCCGCTCATCGCCCGGCCCCTTTGGTCCAGAGCGAGCCGATGCCGCGCGGCAGGAAGCGGATCACGAACAGCAGGAACAGGCCGAGCGCGAGCTGCCAGGTGTTCGGGAAATAGGCGCTCGAGAACGAGCGCACGATCTCGAGCACCGTGCTGGCGACGAACACCGCGGCGACGCTCTGCCAGCCGGCGAGGATGGCGACGAAGACGAACTCGCCCGACGTCGTCCAGAAGCTGAAGTTGGGCTCGATGTGGCCGAGCGAGAGGACGACGAGCGCGCCGCCGAGGCCGCCGCAGAACGCGGCGACGACGAAGTTGATCGCCATCGCCCGGCGCACCGAGCCGCCGAGGTACTCGACTCGCAGCTCGTTCTCGCGCACGGCGAGCGTCACCAGGCCGCGCGTGCTGTCGAAGAAGATCCGCATCGCCAGCGCGGCGATCGTCGCGACGAAGATCGTCAGCAGGTAGAGGATGTAGCCGACGCGGTCGTCGGGCAGCTTCTGACCGAGCAGCGTCGGCCGGCCGACGTTGAAGCCGTCCGAGCCGCCGAGCACCTCGAGCTTCATCAGGAGGCCGTAGGTCACCATCGACAGCGCCAGCGTCAGCATCGCGAAGAAGATGCCGCGGTAGCGCGAGAGCAGCGGCGCGAACGGCGCCGCGACGAGCACCGCCGCGACGCCGCCGGCAAGGGCGAGGCCGAGCGCGTCGGTGAAGCCGAGCTTGTTGTAGACCAGCGCCGCGGTGTAGCCGCCGGCGGCGAAGACCATGCCCTGGCCGAACGGCACGACGCCGCCGCGCATCAGGGCGACGATGCCGAGCGAGACCAGGCCGTTGCCCGCGGCCATCGTCAGCAGGAAGGTGAGCCAGCGCGGGAACATGTAGCCGGCGCCGGCGAGCAACACGAAGGCGGCCGCGGCGAGCGCCACGAGGCCGATTCGTCCCGGCGCGGCGCGCGCCGCTGCCGGCGCTGACGGAACGGTCGCGCTCGCCGTCATTCGCTCAGATCTTCCTCGCCTGCGTGCGCTGGAAGAGGCCCTCGGGCCGGAACATGAGGACCACGGCCATGACGATGTAGATCGAGAACAGCTCGGCCACCGGCGCGACGTGGACGGCGAGCGAGCGCGCCAGGCCGACGATGAGCGCACCGATCGCAGCGCCCTCGATGCTGCCGAGGCCGCCGATGATGACGACCGCGAACGAGACGACGATGACGCCGACCGAGACGCCAGGCTGCACCGAGATCATCGGCGCCGTGAACGCGCCGCCGAGGGCGGCGAGGAAGATGCCGACCGAGAACGCCGCCATGTAGACGCGCGAGACGTTGACCCCCATGCTCGCCGCGACCTCGGCGCTGTGGATCACCGCCAGCGTGATCTTTCCCTGGCGCGTTCGGTTGAGTCCCCACCACACGGCGAGGCCGACGACGACCGCGAGCGCGACCAGGAAGAAGTCGTAGCCGACCCACGTCTGCACGCCGACGTGCAGGTTGCCGAACAGGCTGTACGGCTCCGACACGTAGTACGGGTTGGCGCCCCAGAGCAGCTTGGTGACGTCCTCGAGGATCAGGAACATCGCGTACGTGACGAGGACGAGCAGGACCTCGTCGCGGCCGTAGAAGAAGCGCAGCAGGCCGCGCTCGGTGAGCGGCGCCATGACGGCGGCGACGACGACCGCGGCGAGAAGCATCGCGACGATGCTGAAGCCCGGCGCCCACTTCATCGTCGCCGCCCAGCCGACGAAGCTCGCCGCCGCGTAGGCGCCGAGCGCGTAGAAGCTGCCGTGCGCGATGTTGAGGATCTTCAGCACGCCGAAGACGAGCGTCAGCCCGACCGCGACGATGAACAGCCACGACGCGTAGGTCAGGCCGTCGATCAGGATGGTGACGACGGCGTTCACGGCGGGCCCGCCCGGTCCGCTACGGGCAGCCCTTGGCGCCGGGGAAGCCGGCCTTGATCCAGTCCTCGGACTTCATGTTCGGCGGCGGGTTGACGCACTCGGCGGGGAAGCGCTGGATGTCCTCGAGCACGACCATCTTCTTGGCCGCGTCGTAGCGCGTCTTGCCGATCGCCGTGTCCTGAATCGCCTGGTGGCCGTCGCCGAGCGCCATGCGGATGCGGCCGGCGGGCGAATCCCACTCCGAGCCGGTGAGGGCGGCGGCGAGCTGCTCGCCGGTCGGCTTCTTGCCGCCGTTCGCGGCCATCGCCTTCTCGACCGCGAGCTTCAGGCCGAGCAGCGACTGGACCATGCGGTACGGCGCCTGCACGGGGTAAGTGTTGTAGGCCTTCGAGTAGAGGTCCCACCACCAATCGTTGAGCGCCGACTTCGGCGACATCAGGCCGTAGGCGCCGCGCGCGCCGAGGATCGTGCCGTCGGGCATCTTGTCGCCGAGTCCGGGCAGGACGTGGTCGGCGGCCGAGAAGACGACCTGGGTCCGCTTGAAGAGGCCGCGCGGGCCCGCCTGGAGGATGAACGCCTGCAGGTCGCCGCCCCACAGGCTCGAGTGCGTCACGTCGGCCGGCTTGGCCATCAGCGCCGAGATCTCGGTGCCGTACTGGCCGGCGCCGAACTTGGGCAACTGGTCTTCGCCGGGCTTCGCGCCCGGGTAGAGCTTCTCCATCGACAGGGTGAAGTCCTTCTTCGAGTCCTGGCCCCAGGCGTAGTCCTGGTTGATCATGTTGAAGGACTCGACCTTGATGTTGCGGGCCTTGAGGTAGCGGGCGAGCGCCACGTTGTCCATCGCCGCGTGCGACGCGGTGCGGAACACGTACTGCGGCTTGGCGTCCTCGAAGATCCGCGGCGTGCCGCAGTCGTAGAGGATGAGGAAGCGCTTCATCTCCTCGGCCACCGGCGCGACCGCGAGGCAGTCGCCCGAGCCGACGTAGCCGACGACGGCGTCGACCTTCTCGCGGTCGTAGAGGTTGCGCAGCTCCTGCACCTGCTTGGTCGCGCCGCCGTTCTCGTCGACGTAGACCGCCTCGATCTTCATGCCGCCGAAGCCGGGCTTGTTGTACGGCGCCGGCGCGGCGCCCTTGTTGAACGCGTCGACGAGCACCTTGGCACCGTTGACGGCCGGGATGCCGAAGCTCTCGGCCGCCTGGCCGGAGAGGAAACTGACGATCCCGAGCTTGAACGTCTCCTGCGCCTGCGCGGTGCCGGCGCAGAGCGCGGCGGCGGCGCCGGCGACGGCCAGCGCGGCGCACTGCCAGGATCGATTGCGCGAGGTCTGCCTTGTCATGCCCTGTCTCCTGTGGGTGGGTGCCGCGACGAAGGTACACGGCGGGCGATCGAGCGCCGCCGGCATCTTTGTCCGGCCGGGACGGCGTCGGAAGATCGCTTACCCGGATGCAGCCGGGCGCCGCTGGCAGACTACCTGCGCGACCATCCGGGCGTGAGCGACCGCGATCCTGCCCGCCTGTTCCTGGCCGTGTGGCCCGAGGCGCGGCCGCGCGGGGCGCTCGCGGCGTACCGCGACGCCTGGCACTGGCCGACAGGGGCAAAGCCCGTTGCCGACGTGGCGCTGCACCTGACGCTCCACTTCATCGGCGCTTTCGCGCGGGCCCGCATTCCGACGCTGGCGGCGTCGCTCGCCACCGTCCCGGTGCAGCCGATCGCCTTGCGGCCGGGCGATGCCGAGGTATGGCAAGGCGGCATCGCCGTGCTCCGGCTCGACGCCGGCTCCGCGCTGCACGCGCTCCACTCGCGCCTGGGCGCCGTCCTGTCGGACGCCGGCGTCGACCTCGACGCACGGCCGTTCTCGCCGCACGTGACGCTCGCGCGCAAGGCCGCTCAGGCCGAGCCGCCGCTGGTGCCGGCCGCCTTCGACTGGCGCGCGAGCAGCTTCGCGCTGGTCGAATCGATGCCGGGTGGGCCGTCCCGCTACGAGGTCCTGCGCCGCTTCGACTCGCCCGTCCCTGCCGCGGGAGATGCGTCGCCCGGTCATACGCGGGGCGACATCGATTCCGGGTGACGGCTCATGTACGACGCAGCGTATTCGTAGGCTGGACGGACCTTGAGCCCGTTCGCGCGCGCATGGTCGAGAGCAGCCTGGACGAGCGCGCTCGCCAGGCCGCGTCCGGCGAGCGCAGGATCGACCTCGGTGTGGACGATCGTCATCACCTCGCCGTGAACCATGTAGGCGAGGTGGCCGGCGCGCCCGTCAACCGTGACCTCGAAGCGGTCCTTCTCGGGACGGTGCGCGACGGGCGCCGTCATGGCCGCGGTGCGATCGGCGTCGTCACTTCGCGAACAGCGAGGCGAGCATGCCGGATGACTTGCCTTCCTTCGCGTCGGGGGCCGCGGCGTCGCCAGCCTCGGGCGCGAGCGCCATCTTGCGCGCCTCCATCTCGCCGCGCAGCGCCACCAAGTCCATGCTCGTGCGGCGGCACTTCGGGAACATCTCGGTATGCTCCTCGACGACGTGATGGGTGATGTACTCGCCGAGCACCTTCACCTTGGCGTCGTAGTGATCGTCGTCGGCGTTGCCGGCCTCGATCTGGGCGATCAGCTCCTTCGCCGAGGCGTGCTCAATGTCGGCTTCGTCGAGCATGTCGGCGTCGATGCCGGCGCGGCGCGCCGCCGGATAGAAGATCTCTTCCTCGATCGCCGTGTGCGCCTTCAGCATGTCGCAGATCGTCTGCGCGAGCGTCTTGCGCTGCCCGGCCGGCGCTTCCTTCTTGGCCAGCTTCTCGTACTGCTTGAAGAGCGCGTCGACCTGGAGGTGGTCGTCGCTGAGCAGGTCGACGGCGTCGGCCTCCTTCATCGTCCGCGGTGCCGTGTTCTCGGTCGTCTTCTCCGCCTTTGGCGGCTTCGGCGTGCCGCGGGACGTCGGCGTGGGAGCCTTCTTGCGCGTCGGCTCGGCGTTGGTCCGCTTCATCGCCGGCGATGCCGACTTCGGCCGCGACGACGACGACTTGCGCGTGCGCGTGCCCGCCGCGGGAGCCGCGAGCGAGGCGGCGCTGCGGGTGGTCGCCTTCTGGGCCGACTTCCCGGGCGTCTTCTGCGCGGACGTCTTCGCTCGCTTCGATTTGGCGTAGGCCACTTCGTAGGGCTCGCTCTTGTTCAGGCGCTTGGTGTCGGGCGAGCCGCGCTTCGTCTTGTCGTCAGCCATCAGATGCTCCTCGGTTGGCGGACGCATCGCCATCGATGCGCCGGTGCCGCAGCACCGACGCGAACCATAGGCGGCGGCGCGCGCACGGACTAGCGCCGGCTGCCGGCACCGCGTGCGGGCGCGCGACGCATCCGCGTGAGAGAAAAGACCTACTCGGGAACTGGAGCGCTCGCCGGCGCGCGAGACCGACAATCGTGCAGATGAACGATCTCTCCGCCTTTCCCGTCACCCGCAAGTGGCCGGCGCGCCACCCCGATCGCCTCCAGCTCTACTCGCTGCCGACGCCGAACGGCGTCAAGGTCTCGGTCGCGCTGGAGGAGACCGGCCTGCCGTACGAGCCGCACCGGGTCGCCTTCGACCGCGACGAGCAGAAGTCGGCCGAGTTCTCGTCGCTCAATCCGTACCAGAAGATCCCGGCGATCCTCGACCCGAACGGGCCAGGCGGCCGGCCGCTGGCGCTGTTCGAATCGGGGGCGATCCTTCTCTATCTCGCCGACAAGACCGGGCAGCTCATCCCGGCCGATCCGGCCGGCCGCTACGAGACCATCCAGTGGGTGATGTTCCAGATCGGCGGCGTCGGGCCGATGTTCGGCCAGATCGGCTTCTTCCACAAATTCGCCGGCAAGGACTTCGACGACAAGCGGCCGCGCGATCGCTACGTCGGCGAGGCGAAGCGGTTGCTCGCGGTGCTCGAAGGGCGCCTCGCCGATCGCGCCTGGATGATGGGCGACGACTACACGATCGCCGACATCGCGATCTTTCCGTGGGTGCGCAACCTGGTCGGCTTCTACGGCGCCGGCGATCTGGTCGGCATCGACGCCTATCCGCAGGTGTCGCGCGCGCTCGCGGCGTTCGTGGCGCGGCCGGCGGTGCAGGCGGGCCTCGTCGTTCCGAAGCCCGACACCCCCTAAGTCGCGCTGGGCATTTGCGGCCGCGTCCTACAGAATCGCTGCGGCTGCCACGCTACGGTGGCGCCGAACGACATTCTGGATCGATGCCATGAGCGTGCAGATCGAACGTCGCCGAGCCGAACGTCGGCAGGCCGAGCGCAATTCGGACGAGGAGCTTTCTCCCGAGTACCTCGCCCTGCTCGAGGTCTGCGGCGGCGAGATCCGTGCCAGCGACCGGGCCCAGCTGGCCGAGCGGCGCCAGGCCGCGCAAGCGGAAGCGGAAATGGCGCGGCCCGAGGGCAAGAACGACGACGCGGGGGACGCGCCGCCTCCTTCTTTCGACCGGCGCCGGGCCGGGACAACGACCTGAGGTCTTAGGCGGCGAGCGCCGAGGCCGCTTGCGCGGCCAGGCACTTGTTGCACTTGCCCAGGCCGGGCAGGCGCGAATCGGGCTTGCCGTCGCCCGTCTTGAAGTTGGCCTGGCAGCGCCGGCACACGTACATCTTCGAGCTCGACATCATCGGCTTGACGCCCGGCTCGCCGGAAGGCCGGGCCGCGACGTACTCGGCCTGCGTCTGGCGCAGCTTGAGAGAGGCGTTGGCGGTGGCGGAGGCGGCGGGAGTGGCTGTGGGCGCAGCAGCAGCAGGCCCTTTGGACGGGGAAGCGGAGCGACGGGTGGCCATGGGCAAGGTACCTGAAGAGAGTCGGCGGACGCCGAAAGCACGCTGCATGCGTCGTCCGCCAGGGGGCACTATTGTCCCAGCAAACGCACCCCCTCGTACGAAGGGTTTGCCTTGCCCCCAGGCGACGCTTGAGCAAGGCCTGCGGCCGGCACGCCGGCGCAGGCCTGAACTGTCAACGCCGGCTGAGCCCGTCGCTGCGCTCGAGATCGAGCGCGTCCTGGCCGACCGTGACGAGGCCGGGCTGTGCCGCCTCGAGCGCGGCGCCGAAGGCGCTGGCTTCGCCGGCGACGGCGAGGCGACGGTGGGTGGCGCCGAGGTGGGCGGCGGCATAGCGCTGGATGTCGGCGGCGCTGACTGCTTCGAGCTGGCCGATGCGCGCCTTCAGCTCGGCCGGCGGCCGGTTCGCGACGACGAGCGCGCGGATCGCGGTGGCCAGGCCGGCGGTCGTCTCGACGCTGCGGCTGAAGCCGCCGATCAGCGTCAGCTTGCGCGCGGCGAGCTCGTCGGCAGCGACCGGCTCGGTCATGAGCCGATCGATCTCGGCCTGGACCAGGCCGACGACCTCGGCGGCCGATTCGTTCTTGGTCTGCACCGCGACGCGAAAGAGCGCCGCCTCGCGGCGCGCGTCGAGCGTGCTGCTGACGCCGTAGCTGAGGCCGCGCTTGATTCGGACTTCCTGGTTGAGGCGCGACGAGTAGCCGCTGCCGAGCACCGAGTTCAGCACCGCGCCGACCGCCCGCTCGCTGCCGCTTCGCTCGGGCAGCGGCAGCGCGAAGACGACGCCGGCCTGCCCGGATTTCGCCATGTCGACGACCGCGACCGCCGGCCCGATGCCGCCCGGCGCGGCGACGGGCGACGCCGGTGCGGGCTCGGCCGGCGCGGCCCAGTTGCCGAAGTGGCGCCGCGCCAGCGCGAGGCCGGCGTCGGGGGCGATGTCGCCGGCGAGGATCAGCACCGCGTTGTCGGGGCGGAAGGTGCGCCGGTGCACCGCGACCAGATCATCGCGGGTGATGCGCGGCAGCGACTCGGGCGTGCCGCTCGCCGGATGGCCATACGGGCCGACGCCGTAGGCGAGCCGCTCGGCGACCAGCCCCGCGAGCGTTCCAGGGCTCGCGTAGGCGACCTTGAGCGAATCGAGCGTCTGCGTGCGGATGCGCTCGATCTCGTCGGGCGCGAACACCGGCTCGCGCGCGACCTCGGCGACGAGCGCGAGCGCAGCGTCGAGCTTGGGAGTCGTCACGGTGATCGAGACGAGCGCCTGATTCCAGCCGGCGCCGCTGTCGAGCGACCCGCCGAGCGCCTCGGCCGCGGCGGCGAGCTCGGGCGCGCTGTGGCGTTGGGTCCCTTGCGTCATCAGCGCCGCGCTGAGGGACGCGAGCCCCGACAGGCGCGGCGGATCGACCTCGGCGCCGGCGAGCGCGACGAGCTCGGCGCTGACCAGCGGAATCCCCTCGCGCCGGGCGACGATCACGCGCAATCCGTTGGCGAGCTTCATCTCGCTCGGCGCGGCGATCGCGAGCGGGCGCGGCGCCGCCGGCGGCGGCGGCGTCGTGTACGGCTGGGCGATCGCGACCGCGCCGACGAGCGCGAGCGCCATCGCGACACAGCGGGGCGCGAGCCTTTCGCGCATGCGGGCAGGCAAGCTCATTTCTTCGCGACCTCGTCCTGGCGGTAGTCGATCGTGACCTTGCGCGCGCCGAGCACGTAGCGGCGCATCACGCGCTGCACGTCGGCGGCGCTGACGCGTTGCAGGTCGTCGAGATCCGTGTTGACGCGCGCCGCGTCGCTTTCGAGCACGGCCGCTTCGGCGATCGCCGAGGCGAGGCCGAGGGGCGTCTGGCGCGACATGAACGCCTGCGTGACGAGCTGGGTCTTGACCTTGGCGAGCTCGGCCGCGCTCGGCGGCGTCGTCGCCAGGCGGGTCACCTCGGCGAGCAGCGCCGCGCTCACGTCGGCGGGCGACTTGCCGCCGGCGGCGATCGCGTAGGCGATCAAGAGGCCCGGCCCGACGCGCAGGTCGGCGTTGAAGCCGGCTTGCGTCGCGACGCGCTGGCGGTAGACGAGCGACTGGTTGAGTCGCGACGACTCGCCGGCGGCGAGCACGGCCGCGGCAATCTGCAGCGCCGGGCCGTCGGCGCTCGTCACCGGCGGCGCCAGCCAGGTCATCGCGACCGCCGGCAGCGGCACCTGCGGGCCGGTCACCTGCGCCGTCCGGTCGGTGGGCCACGCCGGCTCGCTCGCGTCGAAGCGCGGCAGCGGCGCGGCCGGCTTCGGCAACGGACCGAAATACTTGTCGATCCAGGCGTCGAGCTGCTTCGGGTCGAAGTCGCCGGCGACGACCAGGGTCGCGTTGTCGGGCCGGTAGTGGCGGGCGTGGAAGGCGACGACGTCCGAAAGCGCTGCCGCTTCGAGATCCTCGATCCTGCCGATCGTCGGCCGCTTGTACGGATGCTCGAGGTACGAGGCCGACGAGAAGGCGTTGAAGAGCCGGCCGTACGGCGAGGCGAGGACACGCTGGCGGTACTCCTCCTCGACGACGGCGCGCTCCGATTTGAAGTTGCCTTCGTCGACCTTGAGGTTCATGAGCCGCTCGGCCTCGGCCCAGAGCAGCGTCTCGAGATGATTCGAAGGCACGACATCCTCGTACGCGGTGACGTCTTCCGTCGTGAACGCGTTGTTGGCGCCGCCGACGTCTTCGGTCAGGCGGTCGAACTGCTCGGCGCGCAGGTTGACCGTGCTCTTGAACATCATGTGCTCGAAGAGATGGGCGAAGCCCGAGCGGCCGGTCGGATCGTCGCGGCTGCCGACGTGGTACCAGACCTGCACGCTCACCGTCGGGCTCGACCGGTTCTCGACCGTGATCACCTGCAGGCCGTTGGCGAGGCGACGCTCGCGGTAGACGACCGGGGCGACCTTCAGGATCGAAGGCGCACTTGTCGCCTTCGTCGTCGTCTTGGCTGCGACCTTCGGTGCGGCCGCCCATGCGCCTGGCACGGGCACCGCCGCGGCGGCCAGGAAGACCAGCGCAGCGCCGGCGGCGCGCGCGACATCGTTTCGTTTCATCGCCTCGATGATAAGAGCCCGATGCATATGCATGCGACGAATGATTCGTTGGCCCGACAGCGCACTCACCCTAGGATGCGTCGTCATCGCGCGGCCTTTGCCGCGCCCGCGGAGCCCTGGTGAACCGATCCTTTCTCAGTCGCGCGCTCGCCGTCGCGGCGCTCGCCGCCGCCTTTGCCGCGCAGGCGGCCGACGTGACGCTCCTCAACGTCTCGTACGACCCGACGCGCGAGCTCTACCAGCAGTACGACGCCGCGTTCTCGGCGTACTGGAAGGCGAAGACCGGCGACGTCGTCACCGTCAAGCAGTCGCACGGCGGCTCGGGCAAGCAGGCACGCTCGGTGATCGACGGCCTCGACGCCGACGTCGTCACGCTCGCGCTCGCCTACGACATCGACGAGATCGCCGAAAAGGCGAAGCTGCTCGCGCCCGACTGGCAGAAGCGGCTGCGCCACAACAGCTCGCCCTACACGTCGACCTACATCTTCCTGGTGAGGAAGGGCAACCCGAAGGGCGTTCGCGACTGGGGCGATCTCGTCAAGCCCGGCGTGTCCGTCATCACCGCCAACCCGAAGACCTCGGGCGGCGCGCGCTGGGGCTACCTCGCCGCCTACGGCTATGCGCTGCGCCAGCCCGGCGGCAGCGACGCCAGGGCGCGCGACTTCATCGCCCGCCTGTTCCGCCAGGTCCCCGTGCTCGACTCGGGTGCGCGCGGCGCGACCGTCACCTTCGCCGATCGCGGCATCGGCGACGTCCTGCTCGCCTGGGAGAACGAGGCGCACCTCGCGCTCAAGGAGTTCGGCGCCGACAAGTTCGAGATCGTCTACCCGCCGACGAGCATCCTCGCCGAGCCGCCGGTGGCGGTCGTCGACAAGGTCGTCGACAAGCGCGGCACGAGGAAGGTCGCCGAGGCGTATCTCGAGTACCTCTACTCGCCGGCCGCCCAGGAGATCGCGGCGAAGAACTTCTACCGGCCGATCGACGACAAGGTCGCGACGAAGTACGCGGCGCAGTTCCCGAAGATCGCGCTGTTCACGATCGACGACGTCTTCGGCGGCTGGGCCAAGGCGCAGAAGACCCACTTCGCCGACGGCGGCGTCTTCGATCAGATCTACAGCGTGAAGTAGCGCGCGCTGCGCGCCGCTGGCGACGACGAGGGTCGCGCCGCTCAGGTGGCGTCGCGAACGAGCAGCGTGCCGCTGGTCCGGTTCGTCGCCGGGTCGACGACGAGGAGGGCGCCGGCGACGCGGTCGTCGGCGAAGCGCGCGATCGGCAGCGGCTGCTGGGTCTCGACGACCACCTCGCCGATCTCGTTGACACCGAGCTCGTGCGCTTCGTGCGCGGCGAGCGTGGCGATGTCGAGCTTGCTGTCGATCGCGGCGATGCGCCCCTGCAGCCAGCGGTTGCCGTGGCGCAGCCAGTACTTGCGGCCGATCACCGCCGGCTCGGTGTCGAGCCAGGCGAGCGTGGCGCGAAAGCGCGCCGACGGCGCGACGCTGCCGGGGGCGGCGAGCCAGTCGCCGCGCGAGACGTCGAGCTGGCGGTCGAGGACGACGCCGGCGGAGCGACCGGCGCCGACGCGTTCGACGCGCGCGCCGGCGTCGTGCAGCTCGGCGACGCGCGCGGTCTCGCCGCTCGGAAAGACGCTGAGCAGATCGCCGACGGCGACCTCGCCGCGGGCGACGCGGCCCCAGAGGACGCGCGAGCGGTGGCCGGCGGCGCCCTGGCCGGCGTCGGCGCCGACGTACTGCACCGGCACGAGGGTGACGCCACTCGTCGCGACGTCGTCGTCGGGCAGCTGCTCGAGCAGCGCCAGCAAGGTCGGGCCGTCGTAGCCGCCGAGCGCGCTCGGCCGGCTGACGTTGTCGCCGTGCAGCGCCGAGATCGGCACGATGCCGGCCGGCGCGAAGCCGGCGTCGGCGGCGAAATCGACGAGGGCGGCGCGAACGCGCGCGAACGCGGCGGTCGCGTCGGCGACGGCGTCGAGCTTGTTGACCGCGAAGACGACGTGCGGAACGCGCAGCAGCTGCGCGAGGAGCGCATGGCGGCGCGTCTGCGGCAAGAGTTGGAGCGGCTGCGAAGCGGCGAGCGGCGTCGCCGCGAGGTCGAGCTTGGTCGCGTCGACGAGGACGACGGCGGCGTCGCTGCCGGCCGCTGCGGTCACCATGTTCCTCGTGTACTGCTCGTGGCCGGGCGCGTCGGCGATGATGAACTTCCTCTCGCGCGTCGCGAAGTAGCGGTAGGCGACGTCGATCGTGATGCCCTGCTCGCGCTCGGCCTCGAGGCCGTCGGTGAGGAGGGCGAGGTCGATCGGCTGGCCGCCGCCGGCCTTGGCCTCGAGCGCGTCGAGCTGGTCGGCGAGGATGGCGCGGC
>JADGRJ010000217.1 GCA_017881025.1 Rhizobacter sp.
GTCATCATTCGCCGCTTGGTCATCTCGCGCATGCGGGCGCGGACCTTGCCCTTGACCTCGGCGTTGCCGTCGAGCTCCTTCTGCTCCTGCTTCAGCTCCTGGTGGCTCATCTTCAGCCGCTCGCCGTGCAGGCGCTTCTGCAGCGGCACGTCGATGCCGGCGAAGGCGGCCAGCGCGAGCAGGATCAGCCCCATGCCGGCGGCGACCATGCCGGCGGCGGCGGCGATCGCCACCGGCAAGGGCAGTGCGAGCACGCCCACGAGCTCGCGCACATGCTTAGAAAGCCAGAACCCGCCGATCGTGCCGAGGACGAGGGCGAGCACGCTCGCCTTCAGCGCATCGATCACCTGCTGTTTGGAGAAGACACGGCCCAGACCCGAGAGCGGGTTGAGGACGTGAAACTTCGGCCCGAGCGGCTTGAACGTCCAGGTCCAGCCGCCCATGGCGAGCGCGCTCGCCATCGCGAAAGCGACCATCACGAGGCCGAACGGAACGACCACCCAGAGCAGCGTCGTCGTCCAGGCGAGCATCTGCCCGGTCATCGCGTCGTCGCGCAGCGCATGGGCACCGTCGAAACGAAGCGAGCGGGCGAGCGAATCGCGCAGCCAGTCGGAGACGCGCGGCGCGGCGAGCAGGAGTGCCGCGCCGCCGCCGGCGACCGCGGCGAAGTGGCCGAGGTCGCGCGAGCGCGCGACCTGACCCTCCGCGCGCGCCTTTTCGAGCTTGCGCGGCGAGGCAGGAAGATTCTTGTCCTGGGCGGAGCTCGAGGCCATGCGGCGATTGTTTCAACGCCGGTGGCAAACTTGAGCGCGATAAGGACCTCGATTGACCGGCTATTCGCCGCGCCGCGGCGCGGCCGGCGAGCGTGCATCCGTCACGCCCGGCGATGCGTAGAAGGCAGCATCCGAGGCGCGAACGTCACGCAGCGGAAGGTAACCGGCCCCCTCCTCAACCCCGAAGGACACGCATGAAAGCCCTCAAGTTCACTGCCATCGCGCTCGCCGCGATCCTCTCGGCCGTCGCCATCCCGGCAATGGCGCAAGTCATGGTCGGCGGCGCGCCGATGTACTCGAACAAGGACATCATCGACAACGCCGTCAACTCGAAGGACCACACGACGCTGGTCGCCGCGGTCAAGGCCGCCGGCCTCGTGCCGACGCTGAAGGGCCCGGGCCCGTTCACGGTGTTCGCGCCGACCAACGCCGCCTTCGCCGCCCTCCCCGCCGGCACCGTCGACACCCTGCTCAAGCCGGAAAACAAGCCGGCCCTGACCAAGGTGCTCACCTACCACGTCGTCGCCGGCAAGATGGACAGCGCGGCGCTGATGAAGGCGATCGACGCCGCCGGCGGCAAAGCCACGCTGACCGAGGTCTCGGGCGGCACGCTGACCGCGACCAAGAGCGGCAGCATGATCATGCTGAGCGACGAGTCGGGCGGCATGGCCCACGTCACCATCCCCGACGTGGTGCAGTCGAACGGCGTAATCCACGTCGTCGACAAGGTGCTGCTGCCGAAGTAAGGGGGGCCCCGGCGCGAGCGCGGCCTGCGGGCCGCGCTCGCATTTGTGGGTTCCGGCGCCCCCCGGGGCCGGCGCCGCGCCTCAAGTTCGGCCCGCCGGCACCGAAATGACGAGCGATCCGCCCCGCGATGCCATTCCTCGTCACCCACTACGACCCCTTCGGGGTTGCGCTGTCGATCTTCATCGCCGGTTCTTCCTCCTACATCGCGCTCGACCTGGCCAAGCGGATGCGCGCCGGAACGCGATCGCTCGCCCGCAGCTGGTGGTTCGGCGGCTCGCTCGCCCTCGGCACGGGGGTCTGGTCGATGCACTTCGTCGGCATGCTGGCCTTCTCGATCCCGATCGCGATCGGCTACACACCGCTCCTGACGCTGGTCTCATGGTTCGCTGCGGTCGCCGTCTCGGCGATCGCGCTGGCCGCGGCAAGCCGGGATGCGCTCGGCTGGCGGCGCCTCCTGATCGGCTCGACGGCGATGGGCGCCGGCATCTTCGCGATGCACTACATCGGCATGGCGGCGATCGACATGGCGCCCGGCATCGTCTGGGACCCGCGCCTGGTCGCGGCGTCGCTCGCCATCGCCGTGATCGCCTCGGGCATCTCGCTGCAGATCTTCTTCTGGCTTCGCACGGCCGTCGGCGCGCGCGCGACCGGCTACCAGCTGCTCGCCGCCCTTGTCATGGGCCTGGCGATCAGCGGCATGCACTACACCGGCATGGCGGCGGCCTCGTTCCCAGTCGGCTCGATCTGCCTCAGCGCCGACGGCCTGCGCGGCCCCGTCCTCGGCACGCTGGTCGCGTCGGCGGCCTTCGTGTTCCTGACGCTGACGCTGATCACCTCGATCTTCGACTCGCGAATGCAGGCTCAGACCGCCCGGCTCGCCAGCTCGCTGCAGGTCGCCAACGCGGCGCTAGGCCGCGAACACGCACGGTTCCGGGAGCTGACCGCGCTCTCGTCCGACTGGTTCTGGGAAGTGGACACCCATGGGCGAACGACCACCCTCGTCAACAGCGTCGCGCTGACGGCAGGGCTGCCGCGCGAAGCCTATCTCGGCAAGACGATGCACGAACTCGGCTGGCACCCCGTCGATCCGAACGCCCGCTCCGGCCTCCTGCAGCTGATCGAGGATCGCCAGGTCTTTCACGACTGGGAGCTTCAGCGCCCCGACAGCGAGGGATGCCTGCACTTCATCAGCCTCAGCGGCACTGCACGATACGACGATGCCGGCATGTTCATCGGCTATCGCGGCGTCGGCCGCGACATCACGCTGCGCAGGCGCACCGAGCGCCGGGCACTGCTGCAGCACACGACGACGCTCCTTCTTGCCGGATCGAGTTCGGTGCGCGAGGTCATCCCGGCCGTCATCCGCGGGATCTGCACGGCCTGCCACTGGCAGGGCGGCATCCTCCTGCTGGCCGACTCGCCCGGCCCCGTGCCGGCGCCCCAGCGCTGGGCCGAGCCCGATGCCGAGGCGACGTTCGAGCGCCTGGCAGGAGTCACCGACGCCAGCGAACGCGGCACCCGCGCCACCGCGGCGGGCCTGCGCAACAGCTTCGCCTGTCCGGTCCGCGCCGGCGACCAGCCGCTCGGCACGCTGGAGTTCTACTTCCGGGCGCCGCTCAGCGATGCCGAGGCGTTCTTCGACGTCGTCCGTGGACTCGGCCTCCAGGTCGGCAACTTCATCGCCCGCTGCGACGCCGAGGCGCGCCTGCGCGGCGAGCACGAGCTGCTCGCCGAGCGGGTCGAGGCGCGCACGCGCGAGCTGAGCCGCGCCAACCGCGAGCTCGAGATCGCCAAGATCGGTGCCGAGGACGCGAGCCGTGCCAAGTCGGCGTTCCTCGCGACCATGAGCCACGAAATCCGCACACCGATGAACGGCGTCATCGGCATGATCGATGTGCTCGAGCACGGCGGCGTGACCGAGGAGCAGGCCGACGCGGTGCGAACGATCCGGACCTCGGCGTTCACGCTCCTCTCCCTCATCGACGACATCCTCGACTTCTCGCAGGCCGAGGCGGGAGAGCTCGCCCTCGAGCGCGTGCCGGTGGCGCTGGCGCCGCTCGTCGCCGGACTGTGCGATTCGCTGGCCGGCGACGCGAAGACCAAGGACGTCGAGCTGCACTTCGCGATCGCGCCGGACGTGCCGGCGCGCCTCTGGGCCGACGAGGCCCGCCTGCGCCAGACGCTCTACAACCTGGTCGGCAACGCCATCAAGTTCAGCGCCGCGCGCGCCGGCGCGCCCGGCCGGGTTTCGCTGCGCGTCGAGTGGCTGGGCGGCGACCCAGATCGCATCGCCTTCGCGGTCGCCGACAACGGCATCGGCATCGCCGCGGCGACGCTCGCCAAGCTCTTCAAGCCCTTCATGCAGGTCGAGGCATCGACGACGCGCCGCTTCGGCGGCACCGGTCTCGGGCTGGCGATCTGTGCGCGGCTGGTCGCGCTCATGCAGGGCGAGATCACGGTGCAGAGCGAGCCGGGGGCCGGATCGGTCTTTACCGTCACGCTGCCGCTCGAATCCGTTTCCGGCCCCGATGCGGTCATCGCGGAGGCGCGCGAAGCGGCCCGCGCCGCGCCGCGCGCCCCCCACTCCGCCTTCGCGCTGGCGCCGCAGCGTGCCGCGCCGCCGATCGCCCAAGCCCGCGGCGACAGCCGCCTGATCCTTGTCGCCGAGGACGACTCCGTGAACCAGAAGGTCGTGCTGAAGCAACTTGCCCTGCTCGGCTACGCGACCGAGATCGCCGGCGACGGCCTCGAGGCGCTCGACCTCTGGCGGCGCGGCCGCCACGATCTCGTCCTCACCGACCTGCACATGCCCGAGCTCGACGGCTACGCACTGGCGCGTGCGATCCGCGCCGGCGAGGCCGCGGCCGGCAACGACGCGCGGATTCCCATCCTGGCGTTGACGGCGAACGCGCTGCGCGACGAGGCGGCGCGCGTGCGCGAAGCCGGCATGGACGAATACCTGACCAAGCCGATCCAGCTGGCCGATCTGGCCCAGGCGATGGCGCGTTGGCTGCCGGCCGTGGCCGCGACCGGAAACCTGGCGATCGCGTCGGCGCCGCCCTCGGCCGCGCCCGCAGGCGACGTCGTCGACGTCTCGGTCCTGAAGGGCCTGGTCGGCGGCGACGACGCCACCGTGCGCGAGTTCCTGGCCGAATTCCTGAGCGCGGCGCGCGCCCAGGCGGCCGAGATCCTGGCCTGCTGCGCCGCCGAGGATCACCGCCGCGTCGGCTCGGTCGCGCACAAGCTGAAGGCGTCTTCGCGATCGGTCGGCGCGCTCGCGCTCGGCGACCTCTGCGCCGAGCTCGAGAACGCCAGCCGCGCCGGCAGCCGCGCCAACATCAGCGCGCACTGCCGACGCTTCGCGCAGGCGATGCGGGCGGTCGACGCCCACATCGTCGAGCAGCTCGCGGAGGGAGCCGCGTGAGGTGCCGGCCGGCGCCGGCCGCCCGCGGCTAGTCCTCGGCGAGCGCCGCGTCGATCCTGCCGACGGTGCCGATCAGGAGCCGCTGCACGTCGCGCGCGAGGCTCGTGGCGTCGGCACCGACGCCGCTCTCGCCGCCCATCGATTCGAGCCGAATCGCCATCTGCTCGACACCGGTCGCGCCGATCGAGCCGCTGGCGCCGCGCAGCGAATGGCCGGCAGCAGCGAGCGCCACCGCCGAGTGCGCCAGCAGGGCCGCGTCGATCTCCGCCATGCCCTGCCGGTAGGTCGACGCATAATGGCGCAGGATGCGTGCGTAGACCGCGACCTCGCCGCCGAGGAGCTCGAGCCCGGCCGCCGCGTCGAAGCCGTCGATCGTCGCCAGTTTCGCCATCAGGCCGGCCGCCGGGTCGCGCCGCGCCGCGGCGGCGACGACGGGCCGGCTTGCAGGCGCCGCTTCGGCCGTCTTTGGGGTCGGCAGCCAACGCAGCAGGGTCGCGTAGAGAACGTCGGGGTCGACCGGCTTGGCGACGTGATCGTTCATTCCGGCGGCGATGCAGGCTTGGCGATCCTCGCCGAAGGCGTTGGCGGTCATCGCGATGATCGGCACCGGCCGCTGCCCCGGCATCGCGCGGATCCGTCGCGTCGCCTCGATGCCGTCGAGCTCCGGCATCTGGACGTCCATGAGGATGAGGTCGTAGGCGCCCGCCTGCGCCTTGGCCACCGCCTCGGCGCCGTTCGACGCGACGTCGACGGCGAGCCCGGCCGAGCTCAGCAGCTCGACGGCGACCTCCTGGTTGACGAGGTTGTCCTCGGCGAGCAGCACGCGTGCGCCGCGCCGCTCGGCCTGCAGGATGCGGAAGGCTTCGCCGCTCGGCGGCGCGGCCGCGGCGACCTTGACGGCAACGACGAACGTCGCCATCAGCCCGTCGTGCAGCGCCGTGCTCGATACCGGTTTCAGCAGCACGCTGGCGATGCCTGCGTCGCGCGCGGCGCCCCACATCGCAGGGTCGTCGTGTGCCGTCACCAGCACGCACTGCAGCGCGCTGCGGCCGGGGCCGGCCCGGAGGCGCTGCGCCGTCTCGACGCCGTCGATGCCGGGCATGCGCCAGTCCACGATCGCGATCGCATAGGGCTCGCCGGCGCCGTCGGCGGCGTCGGCGAGCGCGAGCGCTTCCAGACCCGATGCCGCGACATCGACGCGCAAGCCGAGCTGGCGCAGCATCTCGGCGAGCGCCTCGCGCGCCTCGGGGAGATCGTCGACCAGGAGTGCTCGCGCGCCTTGGAACACTGCGCTCGGCGTCAGCTGCTCCTGGTTCGCGTGGCCGAGCCGGGCCGTGAACCAGAAGGTGCTGCCCACGCCGGGCTCGCTCTCGACGCCGACCTCGCCTCCCATCAGGCCGGCCAGGTGGCGGGTGATCGACAGGCCGAGCCCGGTGCCGCCGAAGCGCCGCGTCGTCGAGCTGTCGGCCTGCTCGAATGCCGAGAACAGCGCGCCCAGCTTGTCGGCGGCGATGCCGATGCCGGTATCGTGAACCGCGAAGCGGACGAGGATCGAATCGGCCCGGCGCTCGACCGGGTCGCAGCGCAGCGCGACCGAGCCCTTCTCCGTGAACTTGACGGCGTTGCTGAGCAGGTTGAGGAGCGACTGCGACAGCCGCGTCACGTCGCCGTTCAGGCGATGCGGCAGCCCGTCGGTGTCGATGACCAGCTCGAGCCCCTTGGACCGGGCCGCATCGGCGACCAGCGAGCAGACACGCGTCAGCATCGTGTCGACCGCGAAGTCGGCCATCTCGAGCCTCAGCTTGCCCGATTCGATCTTCGACA
>JADGRJ010000218.1 GCA_017881025.1 Rhizobacter sp.
GCGCCGGCAGCGCACCTCGCGCGCCTCGCCGGCGTCGACACCGGCCTGCGCATGGGCGCGGTAGAGACGCCGGCCCTTGCGATAGGCGACGCCGCGCGCCGTGCCGGCATCGTCGAGGAGAACGCGGGTCGCGAGCGCATCGAGCTCGATGTGGAGGCGATCGCCGTGCGCCGCCGCGACCTCGAGCAGGCGCTCGCGCGTGCCGGCGCGACGATGGCCGCGCGTCGTGAGCGGCGTGTAGCACAGGCCTTCGAAGCTGCCGCCGCCCAGCGGCCGCGCGTTCGGGTCGCCGCCGCGGCGCAGCCAGCGCAGCGCGCTCGCCACCGGCGTCGCCAGGCCGCCGACGAAGGTGCGGGTCGTGCCGCGCACCATCTCCATCAGCTCGTCGTCGCCGAAGGCGGCGAGCGGGATCGACTTCTCGGTGCGCAGCCACCCGTCCCAGCCGTGCCCGGTCGGATCGATGCCGAGCCGGCGCAGCGCGCGCCATGCCGGCGCGTGGCGGCAGTCCTCGACGCGCCGGGCATGGCGGCGCATGCGCGCGGCGCGCCACGAGCCATCGCCGGTCACGGCGGCGATGTGGTCCCAGTCGGAGTCGTGCGGCGGCATGTAGATCATCGCGTTGTGCGCCGTGCAGCCGCCGAGGGTCGCGGCGCGCGGGTAGAGCACGCCGGCGCCGGCGCGGTACTTCGGGTCGCGCGCCTGGCGCGCCTCGCTGCCGTAGTGGCGCACCTGGAAGTCCCAGCTCATCGCCGGGTTCTCGCAGGCGTAGGCATGGAAGGCCGGAACGTCGTAGTCATCGGGCATCCGGGCCGCGTCGCTGGCGCGCGCATCGCCGCCGGCCTCGATGAGAAAGACGCGCGCGCCGGCCTCGACCAGGCGCGCCGCGAGCGTGCCGCCCCCCGCGCCCGAGCCGACGATGACGTAGTCCCACTCGAGTCCTTCGGGTCCGGCTGCCATGAGGGCGTGTGCGCCGCCTCAGAACGTCTTGAGAAAGGCGATCAGGGCGCGCTTGTCTTGATCGCTCAGCTCGGGCTCGGTGCCGAACGCCTTTTCGTCGGCGCTGAGGCCCTCCTGCTGGTTGAACTCTGCGGTGCCGAAGTAGTGGCCGCGATTGACGACGAAGTCCTTGCACTTGCTCAGCGCCATCATCGGCACCTTCAGGTTGGCGAAGCGCTGCCGCAGCTCGTCATCGCTCGCGCCGGCCGGCGCGGTGGCGAGGTCGAGCTTGAGCTTGAGCAGGAAGTCGCCGATCTTGGCGACGTGGGCGGCCTTGTCGCCGAGGTCGTCGCTTTCGGCGCGCAGCTTCAGGTTCGCGAGCAGACCGACCGGGATCCCCTTCGGGATCGGGCCGAGGACGATGTCGTCGCCGGCGCCGACGAGCCAGGGCAGCCAGCGGTGCAGGGTGCCCTGCAGGGGCTGCAGCGCTTCCGGGACGAAGCCGCTCGGAACGGTGACGTGGCTCTGCTCGGTGGTGCGATCGATCGTTCCCGGCAGCTTGGCGCCGAGCATCGAGTCGCGCTCGCGCTTTTCCGGCCAGAGCATCTGCTCGATCGATGCGTCGAAGACTTTCATGCGCGCGGCCACCGACGGGCTGCTGTCGAAGGGGCCGACGCTGTTGTTGAGCAGGAAGGGCGCCGTCGACCACAGGCCGATCAGCGACGGCACGCGCGTGTAGCCGCGGCCGCCGGCGGGCATCTGGTAGGGCATCGGCTCGCCGGTGAACGGGTCGTACATCGTCACCGTGCCGACCGAGGGCAGCTGCTTGTACGACTGCGACGAGAAGTTGTCCCAGATGTTGCCGGCGAGCGCGTTCGTCGCCAGCGGGCTGCAGGCGTTGGTGCGAAGCAGCGTCACCGGGACGCGGGCGTCGCTGGAGAGATAGTTGTCGTCGAGGAAATCGGGCGCCTGGACGACCTTTCTCATCTGCGCCTTGAACTCCTCGGTCTGCGTTCGCTTCCAGTAGGCCTTGAAGCAGTCGAGGTAGCCCGCGCCCTGGCACGACGCCGGATAGGGTGCCGGCGGAGGCGGCGCCTTGCTCGAATGGCAGCGCGCGCAGGTGTCGGCGAAGACGCCCTTGCCGCGCTCGACGGCCGCCGCATCCTGGCTCAGGTATTGCGAGCCGCCGGGCGCGTCTTTCAGGCGGTCGGGCTGCGCCGCTTTCAGGAAGAAGAGGGCGGTGTTCGGCGTTCCCGCTTCGGTCGCCTGCCAGTAGCCCGAGTTCTTCTGCGCGTCGGCGATCTTGATCGGCGAGATGTCCTTGCCGCCGACCACCGGGTTGAAGTGCAGCAGCCACTCCTCGCTGAACAGGCCGATGTTGAGATAGACCCGGTTCAGCGCGCCGAGCAGGCCGACCGAGTCGGCGCCGTCCTTCAGCACGCGCATCGTGCGCGCGGTCGCGTCGGGTTTGTCGAAGTAGTCGAGCAGCGGACCGCTGCTGACGAAGTCGTTGAACTGCTTGTTGTCGAGCTCGCCGCCGGCGAGCTTCTCGCTGCCGATGCGCTTGGCCATGCCGAGCCGCGCCATGAACGAGTACACCGCGTTCATCGTGCGCGGGTTGTTGATGCCGTCGGTCGAGACCAGCGAAGTGTCCATGCTGCCCGGTCGATACGTGTGGGCGAGCTGGTACATGTAGTTCTTGCGGCCCTCGGGCTTGTTCGAGTTGTAGATGAAGAGCCGGTCGACCCACATGTACTGCGCGCCCACCGACGAGCTGAGATTGGCGTACGCGGGATGCGCCGGATCCGCGGGCGGATTCACCGGGCTGGGCCCGACATGGCAGAAGCCGCACGACATGCCGACCCGGTACGGACGGACCAGGTCCGCCCGGTTGTAGTAGGTCGGGTCGGTGTAGTAGCGCTCGGGGTCCCAGGCCTTGGCGGCCTTCTCGTCGAAGGCCGGGTTCGGAAACAGGCGCAGGCCGACGATGCCGCTGGCGTAGCCGTAGAACGATCCGACCGGCAGGTTCGTGCCGTCGCCGAGCGGCTTGCCGCGCGCACCGACGGCGACGCCGGGATACTTGCTTTCGTCCTCGAACGGATCGGCGGCGCAGCCTTTGGAGCGAACGTCGAGCCAGAGGCCGCGCCGGTTCGGGTCGGCCGCGGTCGTGCCCTCGAAGCACGGCTCGTTGACCAGGCCGAAGTAGCTCCAGCGCGATTCGCGCGTGTAGCCGAGCGACGGATGCGTGCTCACCACCTTCAGCAGGTCGAAGGCGCCGAAGGTGTAGCCGCTCATGCTGTCCCAGAAGCGGTCGTTGCCGCCGCTCCAGACGATCCACATGTTGCGGCCGGCGATCTCCGCCGGCTCCAGCTTGACGGCGCCGTCCATGTCGTGGAAGTAGTCGTCGGCGGAATGCTTGAACGACGCGCCGTCGCGACCGACCTGCTTGGCCTCGTCGAGAACCGCGCCGGGTTGCGGCCCCTTGGAACAGCTCGCGAGGAGCAGGGTGGCGAAAAGCAACCACGCCGTCGCGCAACAACGATGCAGGATCATTTATGCAACCCCCCGTTCTTCGTGGCGGGAAGAATGCCAGAAGCGCAGGGAAGCGCAAGCCGCTCGAAAAGGTGGAGCCGACGACAAGGAGTACGCTTCCAGGACGCGGAGCGAATGGCATGCAACCGACGACCCGATACGCGCGCAGCGGAACGGTGCACATCGCCTATCAGGTGATCGGGAGCGGTCCTCTCGACCTGGTGCTCGACATCCGGGGGGTGCTTCCTGTCACCCGGGTGCCGACCCGGGTCCTGCACAGCGTTCGCGCGCGATGACGACAGGCTTGTCACTCGATCCCGAGCGTGACTGCGCAACCATCGCGCGTCGACTGGGCACGATCGATTTCCCCTGGGACACAACTCGCTCGCTGGAGCTCGCGCTCTTTCGCACGTTCGCCTCACCGCGCATCGGCGGGCTCTTGCATCGAACGGGCGAATTCGAGTCGCGCACGCAAAAACGCTATGACGACACCGACCTCATCGTCAGTGAAATCGTCTCGAACGGGTTCGACAGCGACCGCGGCCGGCGGGCCATCGCGCGCATGAACGCATTGCACGGCCGGTACAAGATCGCCAACGAGGATTTCCTGTACGTCCTTTCCACGTTCGTGTTCGAGCCGATTCGCTGGAACGCGCGTTTCGGCTGGCGTCGCTTGACCGAGACCGAGAGACTGGGCTGGTTCTGGTTCTGGCGCGAAGTCGGTGAACGCATGCACATCCGCGACCTGCCGGACGACTTCGGGCAGTTCGAACGATTCAGCCTCGCGTATGAAGCCGAACATTTCCGTTTCACGAAGGCCAATCAACGCGTTGCGATCGCGACGCGCGAGATGTTTGCCGGGTGGTTCCCGCGGCCCTTGCGTCCCCTGGTCCGACGATCGATCCACGGCTTGCTCGATCCTTCGCTGCGAGTCGCCTTTGGCCTGCCGGCGGCGCCGAAGTGGCTCACGTGGACAGCGCAACGCATCCTGCATGGACGGGCCCTCGCCTTGCACTGGCTACCCAAGCGCAAGCGCCCGGTGCTCCGCACGCAAATGGCGCGTGCTGACTATCCGCAGGGATACGACATCGAGTCCTTGGGACCACCGCCGTTCGATCGCTAGCGCGACCGGGCGCGCGCTGCGCCTCATCGCGGGGCGCGGGCGGAGCCTGCGGGAGCTCTCTTCGGTCAGGTGCTACGACAAGACGTGGCGAGGAAGCGAAATGGTGAACACGCATCCGGTTCCCGGCAGGTCCCGCACGCTCAAGGTCCCGGCGTCGGCTTCTATGCTCTGGCGCGCGATCGAAAGACCGAGGCCCAAGCCCGACTTGTCATCGCCGCGCTGCGTGAAGGGCGTAAACATCCTCTCGGCGCTTCCGGGCGGAAGTCCGCCACACTGGTCCTGAACCTCCATGAGGACGAGATCGCCGAATGCGTAGACGCTCAATGTGACCTCGGTGTGCGCGCGCGTGAACTTGAAGGCGTTCTGCAGCAGGTTGGTGAGAGCCGCGAGCAGGAGCTCCCGGTTCCCCCGAACGTACAGCGTGGGGTCCACCGGCTGGACCTGGAAAGCGATCTCGGCGCGGCTTGCCTGCAGTTGCGCGGTGCTTTGGGCATCGGCGATGAAGCTGGCCACGGTGAAAGCCTCGCGTTGATCCGGCGCGCCGCTTCGCACTTCATCGAGCGCCCGGGCGATCAGGGTGCCCATGGCAGTCAGGCTCCGTTTCAAGATCGCGCCGGTCGCGCCGCTCATCGGCATGCCGGAAAGCTCGAGCGCCCTCACGGAGTTTGTTGCCGTCGCAAGGGAGTTGCGAAGCTCGTGAGCCAGGAACCCGGCGCGCCGGTTCTCTTCGGCGTTCTGCTGTCGGGCCAGATTCGACTCGCGCTGGAAGCTGAACTCGGTCACCGCATCGGCGATGGCGTTGTCGAGACAACGATTCAGCGTCCTGAATTCGGAAGTGGCGAAGGGTGCATCGCGCTCGAACGCGAGGTCGGTGATCGCCTGGCAGAGGTCGCCGTAGTCGTGGACGACCTGATCCACCGAATAACCCAAGGTGAGCAGGTCCTTCCCGTGCGCGGTGGCGGTCACTCCCATTTCGGACAAGGCGAGCGAATCGCCGCCCGATGGCCCGGAGATCCGAAGGCTTTCCGCGGCTTCGTCGGCCACTTCCGCCTCCAGCGTTCGCGTCAGCTGGTCCAGAAACAGCGGGATGCCGTTTGCAAGCTGCTGGTGAGTGGCGCCGCGTTTCGGGCGCTGCGCGACCTTCAGCTTGCAACGCGAGATCAGCTCGTCGCGATTGTTCAGGAGGAAGGTATGCATGGCTGCGTCGCGCTCACGAGAATCGCAACCTTGTAGCCCTTCATGAGCGAAGCAGTCTGTGCGCCACCGCACTAGGGTACTACCGTGACCCCGCAGGAATCCCTGTGCGCTAGCGCACATAGGGCGGCCTCGAATTCCTATACTCGGCCTCTATCACGGGCGCTCGGCGCCCGGCTTGAATGCGTGTCGTGCCCGGCCCCCACCTCGACCCGAATGCCAACCAGCTGCTCGTCGCACTGCCGCCGGGCGAGTGGCAGCGCTGGCTGCCCCAGCTCGAGCAGGTCGAGATGCCGCTCGGCCAGGTGCTCTACGAATCAGGCACGACGCTCAGCCACGTGTACTTCCCGACCACCGCCATCGTCTCTCTGCTCTACGTGATGGAGAACGGCTCGTCGGCCGAGATCGCGGTGGTCGGCAACGAAGGCATCGTCGGCATCTCGCTCTTCATGGGCGGCGAGTCGACATCCAGCCGCGCCGTCGTGCAGAGCGCCGGCCAGGGCTACCGCCTGAAGGCGCAGGCGATCAAGGAGGAGTTCAACCGCGCGCCCGTCCTGCATCTGCTGCTTCGCTACACGCAGGCGCTGATCACCCAGATGGCACAGACGGCGGTCTGCAACCGTCACCACTCGCTCGACCAGCAGCTATGCCGCTGGCTGCTGCTGAGCCTCGACCGGCTGCGCGGGAACGAACTCGTCATGACGCAGGAGCTGATCGCCAACATGCTGGGCGTGCGGCGCGAAGGCGTCACCGAGAGCGCCGTCAAGCTGCAGAAGGCCGGCCTGATCAAGTATTCCCGCGGCCGCATCACGGTGCTGGACCGGCCGGGCCTCGAAGGGCGCAGCTGCGAGTGCTACGCCGTGGTCAAGAAGGAGTACGACCGCCTGCTGCCGGCCATCGTGGCGACTTGAGGCGCCTATGTGGGGTGGCAGACAGTCGCGCGACGGCGCGGCCTGCAGACTTGGCGGTCAGCCCTTGCCGC
>JADGRJ010000219.1 GCA_017881025.1 Rhizobacter sp.
AGTTTGCGCTGGTCCAATCTCGCATCGGCGACCTTTTTCATGACCAGCCCTTCCGTGGTCGGCGAGCGGCAGATGTTGCCAGTGCAGCAGAACAGAACCGCATATTGCTTCATGAAATGCATATTGCGTTGGTTTCAGGCGAAGAAAAAGCGTGTAAGCTGTGCGCGCCCAAATTGAATAGGCGATCAGCGCCGGCTCCCGATCATGACAACACCTGCATCTGCCACCCATGACGAACCCCTGCTCGCCGGCGTTACCGTTGTCGATTTCACGCGCGTGCTCTCGGGCCCGTATGGCACGCGCATGCTCGCGGACCTCGGCGCGCGCGTAATCAAGATCGAACGTCCCGGCGAAGGCGACGAAATCCGCCATACCGTGTTCCAGCTCGATCCCGGGCGCACCGATCAGAGCAGTTATTTCGCGCGTCTGAACGCGGGCAAGGAAAGCATTGCGATCGATCTTGCCCATCCGCAGGCGCGCGATGTCGTGCTCGATCTGGTGCGCACCGCCGACGTCGTGGTGGAGAACTTCTCCCCCGGCGTGATGGCGCGCTACGGTCTGGACGACGCCGCGCTGCGGGCTCTCCGCCCCGACATCATCTATTGCTCCATCTCCGGTTTCGGCCAGACCGGGCCACTCAGTTCAATGCAGGCATACGCACACCTGATCAACGCGATCTCCGGGATGATGGACCTCGACCGCGGCGACGAACCCAAACCGCGCGTGGCCTATCTGCAGGCCGCCGATGTGCTCGCCGGTGCCCACGCCTTCGGCGCGATCTGCGCGGCGCTGGTGCGGCGCGGCCGCAACGGGCGCGGGGCGTATCTGGATGTGTCCATGCTGGAGTGCCTGGTGGCGGCGGACGATATCACCTACGGCGCGCTGCTGAATGGCGGCACGGTGCAGCGCCAGCCGCGGATCGGCATGGTGGTGCATGCCATCGGCAAGCGCTACCTGGCGATGCAAAGCTCTGGGGCGCCGCACCTGTGGTCTCGATTGGTGGCGTTGATCGGCCGCCCGGAACTCGCGACCGACGCGCGATTTGCCACGCCCATGGCGCGGCGCACGAACTGGCCGGCGCTGCTCCAGATCCTGCGCGACTGGCTCGACGGTTTCGACAGCGTGGATGAGGCCGTCGAAACGCTCTCCGGCGCGCGCATTCCGGCGGTGCCGATGCTCTCGCCCGAGGAAGTCGTGGAGCACCCGCAGATGGCGGCGCGATCGGCCTTTCCCGAGATCGATCACCCGGCGCGCGGTCGCGTGCGCGTGACCGCGCTCCCGTTCCATATCGACGGCCACCCGGTTGCGCCCGGCGGTTCCGCGCCGTATCGGGTGGGGCAGCACACGCGCCAGGTGCTGACCGAACTCGGTTACAGCGCCGAGCGCATTGCGGCGCTGCAGTCGCTGCGCGTGATCGAGGTCCCGGACCCATCCTAGATATTTTCCCGCTGCCCGGCTCTCACGCTGCAATTCGATTCGTGCTAGATTGCCACCCAGCGATCGCGCGCGATGGTCGCGTTGGACGGGACAAAGGCCGCACAGATGGCCTCGAGAACAACAATTGATTCCGCTTTAGCCAAGAAACCGAAAAGGAGTCCTCATGAACAAGTTCAGTGCTCTATTCTGCGCAGCCTGCGTCGCCGCCGGACTCACCACCGCGTCTGCGATCGCTCAAACGAAGCCGATCCGGATCGGCGTGCCTGCCGCAATGCAGCTGCAGGTCGGGCGGGACACGCAGGACGCAATCAAGATGGCGATCGACGACATCAACGCCAAGGGCGGCGTTCTCGGCCGCAAGCTCGAGATGGTCGTCGCCGACGAGACCGAGAATCCCGAGACCGGCATCAGCGCGATCAAGAAGCTCACCGCCGACGAGAAGGTCGACGTGCTGATCGGCGGCTACACGAGCGGCGTCACGCTGGCGCAGCTGCCGCACATCTCGGCCGCCAAGACGATCTACCTCAACGTCGGCTCGGCCTCGCCGGCGACCAACGCCAAGGTCAAGACCGACTACGACAACTACAAGTACATCTTCCGCGTCGGCCCGCTCAACGCCGCGCTGCAGGCGCGCCAGATGACCGGCTTCATCTCGACCTTCGTAAAGGGCGAGCTCGGCCTCTCCAAGATCGCGATCGTCGGCGAGAACGCGAAGTGGGTGCAGGATCTCGTGCCGCTGTTGAAGAAGGGCGCCACAGAGGCCGGCGCCGACGTTCGCACGGTCGAGTTCTTCGATGCGCAGACCTCCGACTTCTCGCCGCTCTTCTCGAAGGTCAAGGACTCGGGCGCGCAGTACATGGTCGTCATCCTCTCGCACGCGTCGAGCGACATCTTCGCCAAGCAGTGGCACGACTCGCGCTTCCCGATGGCCTACGGCGGCATCGACGTCAAGAGCATGGACGGCGACTTCTGCGATCGCATCGGCGGCAAGGCGGTCGGCGAGCTGGCCGCCAACTTCGCGGTGCGCGCGCCCCTGACGCCGAAGACGGTGCCGTTCTTCGACGAGTTCAGAAAGCGCACCAACCGCTCGCCGGTCTACACCGCGTTCGGTGCCAACGACGCCGTCTACATCTACGCCGAGGCCGTCAAGCGCGCCAACAGCACGAACGCCGAGGCGGTGATCAAGGAGCTCGAGAAGACGAGCTACGTCGGCATCCCCGGCACGATCGAGTTCGACGACACCCACGACGTCAAGCCCGGCAGCGCGACGTACAAGGGCCCGGCGCTGCTGTTCGCGCAGTGGCGCGACGGCTGCAAGCGCGAGGTGATCGTGCCGAAGAGCATGCGAACCGCCGATTTCGTCTACCCGAGCTGGATCAAGCCTTAAGCGCCTTGCTCGAGATCCTGATCGTCGGCGCGGTGAGCAGCGCCATCTACGCGATGCTCGCCGTCGGCTTCACGCTGATCTTCGGCGTCGCGCGGGTGCTCAATCTCGCCCACGGCTCGTTCTACGCGCTGGGGGCGTACGGCGCCTACGTGCTCACCTCGCAGCTGAAGCTGCCGCTGCTGCCGGCGGCGCTGCTCTCGGTGGCTCTGGTGGCGGTGTTCGGCATCGTCATCGAGCGCGTCTTCATCCGGCCGATGCGCAAGTCGCAGCTCGGGGTGCTGATGATCACGCTCGCCGTCGCGCTCGTCGTCGAGCAGGCGCTCTTCCTCACCTTCGGCTCCGAGTACCGCAACGTGCCGGCGTTCATCGACAGCAAGTTCACGATCGGCGGCGTCAACATCGCCGGCGCGCGCCTGCTCGCGCTCGGCGTCGGCATCGCCGTCATCGGCGCCCTCTGGCTCTTCATCCAGCACACGCGCTACGGCTCGGCGATCCTCGCCATCTCGCAGGACCCGGAGGCGGCGCAGTACATGGGAATCCCGAGCGACCGCATCTTCTCGGTCGTGATGGGGATCTCGGCGGCGCTGGCGGCGTTGGCGGGAGTCCTCGCTGGGCCGTTCCTCACCGTGCAGCCGACGATGTGGCTGCTGCCGATCGTCAAGGCGTTCGCGATCGTCGTCGTCGGCGGCCTCGGCTCGATCCCGGGCAGCATCCTGGCGGCGCTGATGCTCGGCTACGCCGAGACGATCGTCGGCTACACGATCTCGACCTCGTGGACCGAGATCGTCTCGGTGCTCGCGACGCTGCTGATGCTGATGTTCCGGCCGGCCGGCATCTTCGGCCGGCGCGCCGCCTTCTAGGGCCCTAGGCCGCCCATGTTCAGCAAACCCGTCGACATCGCCGGCGCGGCCGGGTTCGTCGCGCTCATGGCGGTGCTGCCGCTCGTCTTCCCGAGCAACTACCTGATCGGCGTTCTCACCGTCAGCGTCATGTACGGCATCTGGGCGGTCACGTGGGACTTCATGTCCGGCCTCACCGGCCGCGAGAACTTCGGCCACGCGCTCTTCATCGGCGTCGGCGCCTACACCGCCGGCTTCATGAACACGACGTTCGGCTTCAACGGCTGGTGGAGCCTGCCCGCGTCGATGCTGATGGCCGTCCTCTTCGCGCTCCTGATCGGCCTGCCGACGCTGCGCCTGAAGGGCCCGTACTTCGCGCTGGCGATGCTCTCGGGCTCGGTGATCATGCAGCGCCTGATGCTGATCTTCTGGGAGAGCACCGGCGGCGAGGAAGGGCTGAACGGCCTCACGCCGCTGATCAAGTCGCAGATCGGCTTCTACTACTTCGCGCTCGCCGCGCTGGTCGCGATCACGGTGCTGCTGATGGCGCTCGCGCGATCGCACTTCGGCCTCATCCTGCGCGCGATCCGCGGCGACGAGGCGACGTGCCAGGCCGCCGGCATCAACGTCACGTTCTACAAGATCGCCTCCCTCGTGATCAGCGCCGCCTTCGCCGGCGCCGGCGGCGCGATGTACGCGCACTACCAGCTGCAGGTGAGCCCGCAGCTGTTCGCCGTCGTCACCTCGATCACGATCATCACGATGGTCTACGTCGGTGGCATGGCGAGCATCTACGGGCCGGTCGGCGGCGCGATCCTGCTCGTCCTGCTGACCGAGCTGCTGCGCAACTTCGGCGAGTGGCGGCTCATGATCTACAGCTGCGCGCTGATCCTGATCCTGTTCTTCCTGCCCGGCGGCCTGGTCGCGCCGACGTGGCGGCGGCTGCGCGCGGCCTGGGTGCGGCGGACATGAGGCGGGCCGTGGCGCGCCGGCGCGGGTGAGCGGCATGGCGGCGCTGCTCGAGGTCGAGGAACTCAACAAGCACTTTGGCGGCCTGCACGCCGTCAAGAACTTGTCGCTCACGGTCGAGCGCGGCGAGGTCGTCGGCATCCTCGGCCCGAACGGCGCCGGCAAGACGACCGTCTACAACCTGCTCACCGGCTTCATCGCGCCCGACGCGGGCGCGCGCATCGTCTTCCAGGGCAAGAGCGTCGTCGGGCTACCGCCGTATCGGATCGCCGCGCTCGGCATCTCGCGAACGTTCCAGCTGTGCCGGCCGTTCGTGGGCCTGAGCGTGCTCGAAAACGTCGTCGTCGGCGCGCTCGGCTCGAAGGCGGGCGAGGGTGCCGACCTCGAGGCGCGAGCGCGCACGCTGCTCGCACAGGTGGGGCTCGCTGGCAAGGAGGGCGTTCCGGTCGAGGTGCTCTCGTACGGAGACCAGCGCCGCCTCGAGATCGCGCGCGCGCTTGCCGCGAAGCCGGCGCTACTGCTCCTCGACGAGCCGTTCGCGGGTCTCGGCAGCGCCGAGATCGCCGACCTCTCGGCGCTGATCCGCAAGGTGCACGCCGACGAGGGCCTGACGGTCGTTCTCATCGAGCACAAGCTGCGCGAGTTCATGCGCCTGGTCGACCGCGTCGTCGCGCTCGACTTCGGCGAGATCATCGCCGAGGGGCTGCCCGAGGACATCGTTCGCCATCCGGCGGTGATCGAGGCCTACATCGGCCGCGACGGCGACGACGCGACCGCGGGCGCGACCAGCCATGCTGCTTGAGATCCGCAACCTCTCGGTCTGGTACGGCAAGGCGCTCGCACTCGAAGACGTCTCTCTCTCGATCGGCGCAGGCGAGTTCGTCGCCGTGCTCGGGCCGAACGGCGCCGGCAAGAGCACCTTGCTGAAGGCGATCTCGCGGATGCAGCCGTCGAGCGGCGTGCTCGAGTTCCGTGGCGCGTCGCTGCAGGGCGTTCCGGCGCACGCGGTCGTCGGCCAGGGCATCTGCCACTGCCCCGAGGGCAGGCGCCTCTTCCCCGAGCTCACGGTGCTGAAGAACCTGATGCTCGGTGCTTACCTGCGCCGCGACGCCGCTGTCGTCGCCGCCGACCTCGACCGCGTCTACGGCCTGTTCCCGATCCTGAAGGAGCGCGCGCCGCAGGTCGTCGGCACGCTCTCGGGCGGCCAGCAGCAGATGGTCGCGATCGGCCGCGCGCTCATGGGCAAGCCGGCGCTGCTCCTGCTCGACGAGCCGTCGGTCGGCATCGCCCATCGGCTGAAGATCGAGATCTTCGATGCGATCAAGCGGATCCAGAAGAGCGGCACGGCGATCCTGATGGCCGAGCAGGACGCGCAGTCGGCGCTGCGAATCGCCGACCGCGCCTATGTGCTCGAGCACGGCCGCATCGGCCGCGAGGGGACGAGCGCCGAGCTCGGCGCCGACGACTACATACGCCAGGCGTACCTCGGCGTTGCATAGTGGGGCCATGAATCACGTCGACCCGCTCGAGGGGCGAACCGCGCTGGTCACCGGCGCCTTCGGCGGCCTGGGACTGCACTTCGCGCGCGTGCTCGCCGCGCACGGCGCGAAGGTCGCGCTCTCGGGGCGGCGCATCGATCTCGGCCGAACGGTCGCCGCCGAGCTCGGCGCCCTCGTCGACCGGCCCGGCGACGTGCGCGCGTACGCCATCGACGTCACCGATGCGGCGAGCGTCGCCGACGCCGTCGCGCGGATCAGCGCCGATCTTGGCGCAGCGTCGATCGTCGTCAACAACGCCGGCACGGTCGCACGTGCGCCGAGCCTCGACCTCAGCGAGGAGGCGTGGAACGGCGTCGTCGACGTCAACCTTTCGGGCGTGTTCCGCGTCGCGCAGGCGAGCGCGCGCGAGATGGTGCGAACCGGCACGCGCGGCACGATCATCAACATCGCCTCGATCCTCGGCCTGCGCGTGCGCAGCCACGTCGCCGCATACGCCGCGACCAAGGCGGCGGTGGTGCAGCTCACCAAGGCGCTCGCGCTCGAATGGGCCGAGCACGGCATCCGCGTCAACGCGATCGCGCCCGGCTACTTCGAGACCGACATCAACCGCGACCTGCTGCGCTCGC
>JADGRJ010000220.1 GCA_017881025.1 Rhizobacter sp.
GCAGCACCGACGCGACGGTGAGCAGCGCGCCGAGCGCCGCGCGGTCGCCGCTGCTCGCACGCGTGATCTCGGTCCAGAAGATCACGACGACGCCGCACAGGCCGAGCACGCCACCGACGACGAAGCGCCGGCCGAGCGCAGCGCCGAAGAGGAGGGCGGCGCCGATGCCCGAGAGGAGCGGCGACGCCGAGTAGCCGACCGCGACCAGCCCCGAGGGGACGAAACGCTCGGCGTGATAGACGCAGACGTAGGAGACGCCGTAGAGAAACACGCCCTGGAGCGCGAGCGCGCCGTGGTCGGCGAGCGAATAGCCGAGCGGCACGCCGCGCCAGCGGCAGAGCGCAAGAACGGCGAGGCCGGCGAGGGCGAAGCGAAGCGCGACGCCGGACTCGGCGGAAAAGTCGAACAGCTGGTAGGTGATCGCGTGCCAGGTCGTGCCCCAGACGAGGACGCAGATCGCGAACAGCTGCCAGGTCTTGAAGCGATGCATCCAGCGCGCCGAGGTCAGGCGAAGGCGTAGCTCGCCCGGCCGCGCATTCCCGTCGTCAGCGTGCAATCGAAGCCTTCGACGACAACGGCGTTCATCGCGAAGGTGATCGCGCCGCCCATGCGCGGGTCGGCGCGATAGGGCGCGAGCACGTCGCCGACCGCGTGGCCGGCGACGCCGCTCGCCGGGTCGACGTCGGGGATCGAGCAGCGCGTGCATGGCTTGACGAGCTTCAGCCGCACCGTACCCTCGGCGGCGGCGAAGACGATCTCGTCGAGGTGGTCTTCGGCGTTCGCGTCGATGCCGCCGAGAACGATGTTCGGGCGGAAGCGCGCCAGCGTGACCGGTTCGTGTCCGGCGCCGGCGAGGCGCCGATTCACTTCGTCGATCGACGCCGCCGAGGCGACAAGGAGCGGAAAGCCGTCCTGAAAGGCGTTGGCGGCGGCTATCGCGCCGGTCCACTTGCGATCTGCGCGGCGCGGCGCCTCCGGGTCGAAGCGCGCGAGCCGGAGCGGCCGGCCGAGGAAATCGCTGAACCACTGCGCGCACAGCGCGCCCATGTCGAACGCGGCGACGCGGTCGCCCCAGACCTCGACCTCGGTTCGCTCCTCGACGCGATCGATGGCGACGTGCAGGGCGAGCATTCCCGGCGCGCGCAGGATCAGCTCGCTCGGCTTCAGCGTCGTCTGCACGAGCGCCATCTTCGGCAGCTCGCGCTGGGTGACGAAGCTGCCGGTCGGGTCGACGACCAGCCACTGGCGATCGAGATCGAGCCCGGTTTCAGTCAGCACGGCTTCGCGCGGCGCGTTGCCGGCGCACGATTTCACGGGGTAGACGTGGATCGATTCCAGACTCACATCGAGGTCGTTGGCGATGTCGGATCTCCTCGCTGGTGCGCGCTGCCGAAGGAGCAGGCGAAGCGGCGATTGTCTCCGAGCGCTCCCTACAATCGCGGCGATGCAGGCCTTCGACGTGCAGGTGAGCGGTGCCGGGATCGTCGGCAAGAGCCTCGCGCTCTCGCTCGCCAGGCTCGGCCTTTCGGTCGCGTTGCGCGGCGCGCCCGCCGCGACCGCGCGCGACGACGTCCGCGCCTACGCGCTCAACGCGGCGTCGGTCGATCTGCTGCAGCGCCTCAAGGTCTGGGACACGCTCGGCGCGGGCGCGACGACGGCCGTCCACGACATGGTCGTCCGCGGCGATTCGTCAGCCGGCCACCTCGAGTTCTCGGCCTGGGAGCAGCGCGTCGGCGCGCTCGCCGTCATCACCGATGCCGCCGCGCTCGAGCACGAGCTCGACGCCGCGCTGCGCTTCGCGCCGCACGTGACGCGCGCCGACGCCGACGTTGGTGCGACCCTCGTCGCCCATTGCGAAGGGCGCGGCGCCGCGGCGTCGCTGCACGTGCTCGACGCCGGCTTCGAGCGCAGCGACTACGGCCAGAAGGCGATCGCGGCGCGGCTCGTGGCGACGCTGCCGCATCGCCACATCGCGCGCCAGTGGTTCCGCTCGCCTGACGTGCTGGCGCTGCTGCCGTTTGATCGGCCGCAGGCGGGGCGCTCGTATGCGCTGGTCTGGTCGCTGCCGGCCGAGCGCGCCGATGCGCTGCTGGCGATGGAGTCGGCAGCGTTCGAGGGCGAGCTCGCCCAGGTGGCCGGCGCCGAGGTCGGTGCGCTCGGCCTCGGCTCGGAGCGCGCCGCCTGGCCGCTCGTCGTCGGCGGCGCCGCCACCTGGTGCGGGCCCGGCTGGGTGCTCCTCGGCGACGCCGCGCACGTCGTCCATCCGCTCGCCGGCCAGGGCCTCAACCTCGGCCTGGCCGACGTCGTCGCGCTCTCGGCCGTGATCGCTACGCGCGAGCCGTGGCGCGGCCTGGCCGACGAACGGTTGTTGCGGCGGTACGTACGGCAGCGCGCCACGCCCACCTGGGCGATGACGCGGATTACCGACGGTTTGTTGCGCTTGTTTGCCGAGCCGTCGGCACCGATCCGGGAACTCCGCAACAATGGAATGTCTATCGTCAATCGCGTCGCCCCGCTGAAGCGCTGGCTCACCGCCCGGGCGCTCGACTCCTGAAAGACCGTCATGAACCGAACCTCGCGCGTCGTCACCGCCCTGGTCCTCGCCCTGTCCCTGGCGCCGGCTGCCTTCGCCGACGATGCCGCGATCCGCAAGAGCATCAGCGAGCGTGTTCCCCAGTTCCCGAAGATCGACGAGATCACCAAGACGCCGATTCCCGGCGTCTACGAATTGCGCGTCGGGACCGACCTCTACTATTCCGACGAACAAGGCAACTACATCATCGAGGGCCAGCTCGTCGACACGAAGACTCGCGTCAACCTCACCGAAGAGCGCATCGCCAAGCTCACCGCGATCGACTTCAAGGCGTTGCCATTCAAGGACGCGATGGTCTGGAAGCAGGGGACAGGCGAGAGAAAGCTCGTCGTCTTCGCCGATCCGAACTGCGGCTACTGCAAGAAGTTCGAAAAGGACCTCCAAGCCGTCAAGGACGTCACCGTCTACACCTTTCTCTATCCGATCCTCGGCGGCGATTCGCCCGAGAAGTCGAAGCAGATCTGGTGCGCGAAGGACAACACCAAGGCCTGGCGCGACTGGATGCTGAAGGGCACCGCGGTCACCGACAGCCCGCAGTGCGACATCTCGGCGCTGCAGCGCAACTTCGCGTTCGGCCAGAAGCACCGCATCCGCGGCACGCCCGGCCTCGTCTTCGAGGACGGCCGCCATCAGGCCGGCGCGATGAACACCGAGCAGATCGAAAAGCAGCTCGTCGCCACGCGCACCAAGAGCCCGAGCTGAGCGGGCGCGCCCGGCTCGCTACATGCGGTAGGTCGGGTCCTTGCGGTCGACCAGCCGCCGCAGCGCGGCGAACGCATCTTCGCCGGCGCTGTACTTCGGGTTGAACTGGAACGAATCGGCGACGCACTTGTCGAGGACCGCGCGCGGGATCGGCATCGCCTCGCCCATCGCCTGGGTCGCCAGCTGCACCTCGCAGGCCCGGGTCACGGTCCACATCAGCACCAGCGCCTGCGCCACCGTGGCGCCGATCGTCACCGGCCCGTGGTTGCGCAGCAGGAGCACCGGCCGGCCTTCCGCGCTCTTCAGGATGCGCGCGCCTTCGTCGGCGTGGACGGTGATGCCCTCGAAGTCGTGGTACGCGATCTTGCCGTACAGCTGCGCGGCGTAGAAGTTGGTGAAGACTAGCCCTTCCTTCAGGCAGCACACCGCCTGCGTCGCCGTCGTGTGCAGGTGCATCACGCAATGCGCGTCCGGCAGGGTCGCGTGGATCGCGCCGTGGAAGGTGATGCCGGCCGGATTGATCGGCCAGTCGGCGTGGCCGACGATGCGCCCCTCGAGATCGACCTTGACCAGGTTCGAGGCGCACACCTCCGAGTAGTGCAGGCCGAACGGGTTGATGAGGTAGTGCGAGTCCTCGTCCGGCACGCGCAAAGAGATGTGGTTGTAGATGAGCTCGGTCCAGCCGAGGTGATCGAAGATGCGGTAGGCGGCGGCGAGCTCGACGCGTGCCTCCCATTCGGCGGCGCTGAAGCGGGCGGGCCGGACGAAGGCCGGCGGGGTCGTTGCGGTCATGGCGGACTCCTTGCGGATAGGCTCAAGCGTATTTCAGCTCGCCGGTCTTGCCGCGGAAGACGCGGTACGAATAGATCGTGTAGCCGGCGATCGCCGGCACCGAGATGCAGACGCCGACGAGGATGAACTCGAGCGCCTCGGTGCTGCTCGCCGCCTGCCAGACCGTGAGCCGGTCGATGACGACGAACGGATAGATGCTGTACGCCAGGCCGAGGAAGCCGAGCAGGAAGACGCCGATCATGAGCGCGAACGGCAGCCAGCAGAGCACGCCGCGAACCAGCCGCCCGCCGAGCAGGGCGCGCACGGTCCAGAGCGCCGCGCCGGTGGCGAGCGGGATCGCGCTGAGGGCGATGATCTCGGGCAGCGCGAACCAGCGGTGGCGCACCGTCTCGCTGATCCACGGTGTCGCCATCGAGATCAGAACCATGCCGACGACGACCGGCAGCCAGGCGATCTTCGCCCAGCCGATCGCCCGCGACTGCAGCTCGCCCTCGGTCTTCATGATCAGCCAGCACGCGCCCATCAGCACGTAGGCCATCGGCAGCGCCACGGCGATCGCCGCGGCGAAGAGCGGGTAGTTCCAGCCGCTGCCGAAGCCGCTCACGTAGCGGCCCAGCATCCAGCCCTGCGCCACCGACGTGATCGTCGAGCCGGCGAAGAAGAGGCGGTCCCACGTCGCCTTGTGGCCTTCGCGCGCCTTGGCGCGGAAGTCGAAGGCGACGCCGCGCAGCATCAGGCCGATCAGCATGAAGGCGACCGGCAGGTAGAGCTCGCCGAGGACGACGCCGTGCGCTTTCGGAAAGGCGATCAGGAGGACGCCGACGCCGAGCACGAGCCAGGTCTCGTTGGCGTCCCAGAACGGGCCGATCGAGGCGACCAGCGTGTCCTTCTCCTCGGCCGTCGCGCGGTGCATCAGCATGCCGACGCCGAGGTCGTAGCCGTCGCTGACGACGTAGATCAGCATCGACACGCCCATCAGCGCCATGAAGACGACCGGCAGCGCCTCCGCCCAGGTGAACGACGTCATGCCGTCGGCCCGGTGGCTGCGGAAGGCGAGGTGGCGATTCCGGGCGGCGCGACCGCGCGCTCGCTCGCCTCGGCGGCGAGCACGTCCTCGGGCTTCTCGGCCATGTACTTCAGCACCGCGACGTAGGCGATGACGAGCGCGACGTAGAGGGTGACGTAGAGCGCAAGCGTCGCCGCGATCATCGGCGCGGTCGCCTTCGAGGCGACGTCGGCGGTGCGGATCAGGCCGAAGACGATGAACGGCTGGCGGCCGATCTCGGTGATGTACCAGCCGCAGACGGTCGCGAGCCAGCCGGCGAAGGTCATCGCCGCGAGCAGCTGCAGGAAGCGCCGCGGCAAGGCCTGCGCGTCCCAGCGCGAGCGGCGGTACAGCCAGACGCCGCCCCAGCTCGCGAGCAGCATCAGCACGCCGACGCCGACCATGATGCGAAAGGCGAAGAAGAGCGGCGCGACCGGCGGATGGTCGCGGAACTCGTTCAGGCCCTTGACCTCGCCGTCGACGGAATGGGTGAGGACGAGGCTGCCGAGCCTGGGGATCGCGATCTCGAAATGATTGGCGCGGTCGTGCTCCGACGGCCACGCGAACAGGCGCAGCGCCGCGCCGCGCTCGGTTTCCCAAACCGCCTCGAGGGCGGCGATCTTCTGCGGCTGGTGCACGAGCGTGTCAAGCCCGTGCATGTCGCCGGCGACGATCTGCAGCGGCGCGGCGATCGCCGCGATCGTCAGGCCGACGCGCAGCACCTTCGGCGCCGAGCGGCCGGCGACGCCGCTCAGGATCTGCCACGCCGCCAGGCCGCTGAGGAGAAACGCGACCGTCAGGACCGACGCCAGCAGCATGTGGACGAAGGTGTAGGGAAACGACGGGTTGAAGATCACCGCGAGCCAGCTGGTCGCGTGATAGACGCCGTTGGCGTCGATGCGATAGCCGGTCGGCGTCTGCATCCACGAGTTGAGGGCGAGGATCCAGAACGCGCTCAGCGTCGTGCCGAACGCGACCAGCGCCGTCGCCGCGAGATGGACCTTCTCGCTCACCTTGCCGTGGCCGAACAGCATGATGCCGAGGAAGCCGGCCTCGAGGAAGAACGCGGTCAGCACCTCGTAGCCGAGGAGCGGACCGGCGATGTTGCCGACCTTTTCCATGTAGCCCGGCCAGTTGGTGCCGAACTGGAAGCTCATGGTGATGCCGCTGACGACGCCGAGGGCGAAGCTGAGCGCGAATACCTTGGTCCAGAAGCGGTAGGCGTCGAGCCAGCCCTGGCTCCGGGTCGCGAGCCAGCGGACGCGGAAGAAGAGCAGGACCCAACCGAGGCCGATCGTGATCGTCGGGAAGAGGATGTGGAAAGTGATGTTGGCGGCGAACTGCATTCGCGCCATCAGCAGGGCGTCCATCCTTCAGCGGTCCTCGCAGTGGAAAGCGCGCAGGCTCGACATGGCCGCCATCTTGCCTCCGATCGCCGCAGCGTGCCGGCGGCGACAATCGGCCGATGATCCGCTATGACGTCGATGTCGGCGCCGCACACCGGCATACTTTTTCGGTCGAGCTGCGCATCGACCGGCCCGGCGCCGAGCAGCGTCTGAGCCTGCCGGCCTGGATTCCGGGCAGCTACCTGGTGCGCGAGTTCGCACGCCACCTCTCCGGGCTC
>JADGRJ010000221.1 GCA_017881025.1 Rhizobacter sp.
CGCGGGCGCGACGCCGCGCCGCGCGGGCGAAGCCTGCCGGGTCTTTCGCTGATGACATACTGACCATTTCCGGGAGCTTGTTCGAGTGCCTCACGCCCTGCTCGTCGACGACGATTCCGACGCCGCGGAAACGATGGCGATGCTGATCGCCAACGAAGGCTTCACGGTCGCCACCGCCGGGTCGCTGCGCGAAGCGCGCCGCCAGATGATCCTGCAGGAGCCCGACATCGTCCTGCTCGACCTGATGCTGCCCGACGGCAGCGGCATGGAGCTCTTCAACGACGCCAAGCAGCTGCCCAACGCCGAGCTGGTGCTGATCACCGGCCATGCCAGCCTCGAGACGTCGATCCAGGCGTTTCGCCTCGGCGCCGCCGACTACCTCGTCAAGCCGATGAGCCTGAAGCAGCTCCAGGGCGTGCTGTCTCGGGTGACCAAGCCGTCGGCGCTGAAGGCGGTCGCGGGCGACATGGAGTCGGTGCTCGAGAACGAAGGCCACTTCGGCGCGCTCTGGGGGCGCGCGGCGCCGATGCGGCGCGTCTACCAGCAGATCGTTCGCGTCGCCGGGACGGCGGTGTCGGTGTTCATCACTGGCGAGAGCGGCAGCGGCAAGGAGCTCGTCGCCCGCGCCGTGCACGACCTCAGCCGGCGCCGCAGCAATCCGTTCCTCGCCGTCAACTGCGGCGCGATCTCGCCGCACCTGATGGAAAGCGAGATCTTCGGCCACGAGAAGGGCAGCTTCACCGGCGCCGACCGCCAGCACCTGGGCTTCTTCGAGCGCACCAACGGCGGCACGCTGTTCCTCGACGAGATCACCGAGATGCCGCTCGACCTGCAGGTCAAGCTGCTGCGCGTGCTCGAGTCCGGAACCTTCATGCGCGTCGGCTCGACGCAGGTCCAGGAGACCGACGTCCGCATCATCGCCGCCACCAACCGCAACCCGAACGACGCGGTCGCCAAGGGCAAGCTGCGCGAAGACCTGCTCTACCGCCTCAACGTGTTCCCGATCCACCTGCCGCCGCTGCGCGAGCGGATCGACGACATCCCGCTGATCGCCAGGCATTTCCTGGTGCAGATCGGCGAGCGCGAAGGCGCGGTCAAGCGTTTCGGCGGCGACGTCCTCGATCGCTTCGCCACCTACCGCTGGCCGGGCAACGTGCGCGAGCTGCGCAACGTCGTCTACCGCGCCTACGTGATGACACCGGGCACGACGATCCAGGACGATTGCCTGCCGACCGGCGCCGGCGCCGCGGTCGCCGGCGCCGCCGCGCCGACCCTCACGGTTCGCGTCGGCGCGACGCTCGCCGAGGTCGAGCGGCAGCTGACGCTCGCCACGCTCGAGCACCTCGGCCGCCACAAGGAGAAGACGGCGGCGACGCTCGGCATCAGCCTGAAGACGCTCTACAACCGGCTCAAGGAGTACGCGGCCGAGGATGACGACCCGCTCGGCGAGCCCGGCGCCCTCGACGAGGTGCGTTGAGCGCGTCCCGGCTTCCGTTCAGGCGAGGCGGCCCGGGTAGGAGCGCAGCAGGTTGGCAAGGCTGCCGGGGTTGAGCGGCTTGACGAAGAACGAATCGAAGCCGGCGGCCACGGCGCGCTGCTGGTCGTCGGCGCTCGCGTAGCCGGTGACGGCGGCGAAAACGACCGGCATGCCGTTGAGCTTCGCGCGCAACGGCTCGACCAGGCGAAAGCCGTCCATGCCCGGCAGGCCGATGTCGCACAGGACGATCTGCGGCCGGAACTCGGCCGCGACGTCGAGCGCTTCCTCGGCGCTCCTGGCGGTGCTGACCTCGGTGCCCCATAGCTCCATCTGCAGGCGCAAGCTCTCGAGCGCGTCGGCGTTGTCCTCGACGATGAGAACGCGGTAGCTCTCGCTCAGGCGGGGCACGCCGGAGTCGAGATCGTCGCCGGCCGCCTCGGGCTCGATGAGAGGCAGCCAGAAGACGAACTCGCTGCCGCGCCCCGGGCCTTCGCTGAAGCCCTCGACGTCGCCGCCGTGCAGCTGGGCGATGCGGCGCGCCAGCGTCAGGCCGACGCCGAGGCCACCGAGGGTGCGCGCGAGGGTCTGGTCCTGTTGCGCGAACAGCTCGAAGGCGTGCGGCAGGAACTGGGGGTCGATGCCCTCGCCGTGGTCCTTGACCGAGATCTGCACCGTCTTCGCGGCGCGCCGGACGCTGATCGCGATCGAGCTCGGCTCGAAGGTGAACTTGGCGGCGTTGATGATCAGGTGCGAGAGCGCCTGCGCCAGCCTTCCGCGATCGCCGCGAACGAACAGGCGCTCGTCGGGAACGTCGACGTCGAGCCGGTGGCCGGCGGCGTTGAGCTTGTCGTGGCTCGCCGCGACCGCCGCCTGGACGACGCTTTCGATCGACACCCGCTCGCGCACGAGCGAGATCTGGCCCTGGGCGGCGCGGGTGACGTCGATCAGCTCCTCGATCAGGTGGCCGAGGCGGGCGACCTGGCGCTCGAGGATCTCGCGCAGGCGGACCAGGATCGGGTTGGTGCTCTCGAGCGTTCGCAACACGCTCGCCGCGTTGGCGATCGGCGCGAGCGGATTGCGCAGCTCATGCGAGAGCATGGCGAGGAACTGACCCTGGCGCCGCTCGGCCAGGCGCAGCTGCTGGGTGCGTTCGGCGAGCGACTCCTCGAGCTCCTTCCTCTCGTGGATGTCGACGCAGCTGCCGACGTAGCCGATCGCTGCTCCGTCGGGGCCGAAGCGAGGCACGCCGTTGTCGAGCATCCAGCGGTACTCGCCGTCGTTGCGGCGCAGGCGCAGGTCCATAGAGAACGGCGCGCGCGCCTCGAAGCTGGTGGCGCGGATGCCGAGGCAGCGGTCGAGGTCCTCGGGGTGCACCGCGCGCGTCCAGCCATCGCCGTGAAGCTCTTCGGCGCCGCGGCCGGTGTAGGCGCTCCACGTCGGGCTGAACCAGTCGTTGCGGCGGTCGAGGCCGGCGCTCCAGATCAGGACCGGCGCGGCTTCGATGACGCCGACGGAATCCGCGTCCGCCTGCGTCGCCGGGCTCGGAACCTCCGGCTCGGCGTCGGCATTCGATCGTTGCGTTTCACTTGACACGGTCAGCCCGGCTCCCCGTTGCGTCGCGGCCGCGCAACCTTCGCGTCTCGCGCGGCAATCGGCATGCCGCGCGAGGCGTGTGTACCGGAGGGAGCGCGATCAGGCAAGCGCCTCGCCGCCGGCAGGACGGCCGACACGGCGCCGGCGCTCCACCGATGCCACCTTCAGCAGCTGGCGGTACTTGGTGACGGTGCGGCGCGCGACCCTGAGGCCCTGGCGAACGAGGAGGCGCGCGATCTGCGCGTCCGAGAGCGGGTCGGCCGGGTTCTCGGCGTCGATCATTCCCTTGATCACGCCCCGGATCGCCGTCGCCGAGCAGGCGGCGCCGCTCGCCGTCGCCATCTCGCGCGAGAAGAAGTACTTCAGCTCGAACACGCCGACCGGCGTCGCCATGTACTTGTTGTTGGTCACGCGGGAGACGGTCGACTCGTGCAGGCCGAGCTCGGTGGCGATCTCGCGCAGGCCGAGCGGCTTCATCGCCATCGGCCCGAACTCGAGGAAGTGCTGCTGGCGCTTGAGGATCGCCTCGGCGACCATCAGGATCGTCGAGAAGCGCTGCTGCACGTTCTTCACCGTCCAGCGCGCTTCCTGCAGATGCTGCGCGAGCTCGCCGTGCTGGCTGTCGCGGTGCTCCTGGAACATCGACGCGTAGGTCTGATTGAGCTTGACGCGCGGCACGACGGCGCGGTTGAGGCTCGCCGTCCAGCGCCCGCGCACCTTGCGGACGACGACGTCGGGGGTGATGAACTGGGTCGCGGTCGGCTCGACGTTCCAGCCCGGGCGAGGGCTGAGATGGCGGATCCGCTCGCACGACGCCTCGATCGCCACTGGCGTGCGCTTGAGCAGGCGCGCGAGGCCGTTGACGTCGTGCTGCGCCAGGCGGGCGAGATGGTCGGTGATGATCGCGCGCGCGGTCTCGCGCTCTTCCTCGTCGTCGATCGCCGGCAGCTGCAACAGCAGGCACTCGGCGACGCTGCGCGCGCCGACGCCGGGCGGGTCGAGCGACTGGACGCGCTTGAGCGCGATCTGCATCTCGATCTCCTCGACCGCGGGCGACATGCCGCTCGTCTCGGCGAGCTCGGCGAGCTCGACGCGAAGGTAGCCGTCGTCGTCGAGCGACTCGACGATCGCGCAGGCGAGCGCGTGATCGCGCTGCGACAGCGGCAGGACGTTGATCTGGCCGTGCAGGTGCTGGCGCAGGCCGACGTCGGCGGCGATCATGTCAAGCGCACCGATGTCGCCGTCGCCGCTCTGCTGGCGCACGCTCGACGACGACTGCTGCCAGTTCTCGCGCTCGTACGGGGCGTCTGCGATCAGCGCCGGCGCCTCGAGATCGATGCCGCGCGGCTCGCCGTCGCCGTTGAGCGGGCCGATTTCGACGCGGCCGGCGTCGTGCGGCGAATCCTCGACCTCGAGGAAGGGATTGCGCCCCATCGCGTCTTGCACTTCCTGGGCGAAGTCGAGCGAGGAAAGCTGCAGCAGGCGCACCGCGTGTTGCAGCCTCGGCGTGACGGTGTGCTGTTGACGCTGTCGCGCTTGCAGGATCGGGGTCATCGTTCGATACGGGTTCGAGACGGTCGGAAGAAGGCCGCGCGGCGAGGTCGCGACGACGTAGCCGACGGGCCAGGGAGCAACACCCGTGCCAATGCGCTCCCGACCTGTTTGCCCTCGGCGGAAGGCCGTCTCGAGGGCCGAAGACGCGCCGCGAACGGGCGTTCTCAGGCAGCGCTTGCGGTAACTTTTGCTGCCCTCAACAGCCGAGTCGGCGCGGATCGCGGGCGCGGCATGATGCTTGCCCGAGAGGCGCAACCTCCAGACGCCGTGTCCAACGATCCTCATCCCCCCGAGCCGGTGCCGCCGACGCCGTTGCCGCCCACGCCGCAGAACCCGCAGGGCGTTCCGCCGCCGATCGACGATCCGCGCGGCCCGGCCGACCCCGCGCCGGTTCGCGAGCCGCCGCGACCGACGCCGCCGGCCATCGCCTCTCGATGACGAGCGCGACGGCGAGCATGGCTCGGCCCCGCGCCGTACCCGCCGCACCGCCGAGCGCTGCGGGCGCCGAGACGCCGCCGGGCCTGGTCTGGGTGAGCGATCAGGCGCCGGGGATCCGCCGACTCCGCGTCGGCGACGGCTTCGCGTACGTCGGCCGCGACGGCAAGCGGGTGCGCAAGGCCGCCGAGCTGAACCGCATCCGCGCGCTCGCGATACCTCCCGCTTACGAGGACGTCTGGATCTGCGTGCGCGCGAACGGCCACCTGCAGGCGACCGGGCGCGATGCGCGCGGCCGCAAGCAGTACCGTTACCACCCCGACTGGCGCGTCGCCAAGGACGCCGACAAGTTCGAGCGCGTGCTCGAGTTCGGCGCCGCGCTGCCGCGCATCAGGAAGCTCGTCGCCGCCGATCTCGCCGCGCCGGTCGGCACCCGGCCGCGCCGCGAGACGGTGCTGGCGACGATCGTTCGCCTCCTCGACACGACCTACGTTCGCATCGGCAACGAGGAATACGCGCGCACCAACCGCTCGTTCGGATTGACGACGCTGCGCAACCGCCACGCCGCCGTCTCGGGCGACCGCCTGCGCCTGCGCTTTCGCGGCAAGAGCGGCAAGGAGCACGAGGTCGCCCTCGACGATCCGCGCGTCGCCAAGGTCGTGCGGCGCTGCCAGGCGATGCCGGGGCAGGATCTGTTCCAGTACGTCGACGAGGAGGACGGCGTACACGGCGTCGGCTCGGCCGACGTCAACGACTACATCCGCGATGCCGGCGGTGCCGACTTCACGGCCAAGGACTTCCGCACCTGGCACGGCACGGCGCACGCATTGGCGCTCTGGATCGAGCACGGCAGCGCAGGCGGCGCGGCGCCGAACGCCAGGGAACTGCTCGGCGAGGTCGCGAAGAGGCTCGGCAACACGGTCGCCGTCTGCAAGAAGTCGTACGTCCATCCGCGCGTGCTCGACGTGCTGGCGAGCGAGCTCGACGCCGGGCTCCTCGCGGAGCTCAACAAGGCGTCGCGCCGTGCCGGCCTGAGCGCCGGCGAGCGCCGCCTGCTTGCATTCCTGTCGCGCGCCTAGGCGTCGCGCCCTTGCCAAGCCGCTGCGGTCGGCCTACACTATTACCTACCGGTCGGTCGACGATGTTTCGGCCAGACCCGGACAGGAGACACCCCTTGGAAGAACCGCTCATTCGCGTGAGCCATTCCGGCAGCGTTCGCACGCTCGCCTTGAACCGCCCCCAGGCCCTCAACAGCTTCACCGCGGCGATGCACGGCGAGTTGCGCACAGCGCTCGATGCCGCCGCCGGCGACCGCGGTGTCCGCTGCGTCGTCGTCACCGGCACCGGTCGGGGATTCTGCGCCGGACAGGACCTGTCCGACCCGGCGGTCGCTCCGAACCGCGAGGCCGGCGGCACCGCGACCGACGTCGGCTCGGCGATCGAGCGCTACTACAAGCCGCTCGCGCTGCGCATCCGCTCGATGCCGGTGCCGGTGGTCGCGGCGGTCAACGGCGTCGCCGCCGGCGCCGGCGCGAACTTCGCGCTGCTCTGCGACATCGTCGTCGCGGCGCGCTCGGCGAGCTTCATCCAGGCGTTCTCGAAGATCGGCCTGGTCCCCGATTGCGGCGGCTCGTGGCTGTTGCCGCGCCTGGTCGGCCGGGCCAACGCGCTCGGCC
>JADGRJ010000222.1 GCA_017881025.1 Rhizobacter sp.
CTCGATCGCTTGTCGACGCTTGAGCCAGCGCTTTTGCTGCAGTGTGAGTGATTTGTACCGGCCTCGATGGATGATCTCGATGCCGGGGTTGTCGGCGTCCACACCTCGGTACCCCAAGTCCACGATGACCTGCGTCGGACTGCGTCCCAGGTCCTGCAGTAAGTTGGTCGTCTGCTCGAGCTGCGCGGCGAGCACGTGGCCATCGTACGGATTGCCGGGGAAGCTTCTTGCCCCCACCATCAGTCCGGACTTGTGCGTGACGGCCAGGCTGACCTTGACGCCGAATTCGTAGGGCTTGCGCGCCTTCCCCTTGGAGATGCACTCGACTTCCGGCGCGTGCAGCGCGTAGAGCTTGTTCTTGTCATGGCGTTGTTGCGTGCGGATGCGCTCGGCGCGCTCGAGCCACATCTGCAGATCGCTGAACGCCTTGGGGTCTGATGGCTCATTGCAAGGCGTGCCACCAGCAGCAAGCAATTCGGTCTGCGCGTCGAGCTTGCGCTGGACTTCGCGCATCACCACCCCAAGGATCGTGCGCTGGCGCTTGACGGTCTTCTTCAAACGCCGAAACTGTTTGGCGTGCGCGTAGCCGCCGGCCTTGCGCCGCAGCTCCTTGCCTTGCTTGGCGAACGTTTGCTTGAGTGCAATGCCCGCGCGCTTGGCGGCACTCACCACCTTGTGGCGGGCGATCTCCAGCAGCCGGCTGTCCACCGGATGGGCGATGGCCTTCTCCATCACCGTGGAGTCGACAATCACGCGCTTGAGTTCAGCGGGCTTGATCGCCTTGATCTCGACCGCCGTCTCGATGGTGCACTTGAGCATCAACTCCAGCCCCTCCTCGCCGATGGCACGGCGAAAGCGACCAATCTGCGTGGCATCGCACGCCAGCCTGGGCTCGTAATACTCCTGGCCGCCGAAGAACTGCCAGACGACGTTCTCGCTCCAGCGCTGGACCAGTTCCTCGTCGCTGAGGTTGAAGGAATTCTTCAGGTAGACCAGGCTGGCCATGAGGCGAATCGACAAGCGGGGTCGGCCCCCGTTGCTTACGCCGCCGCCGAACTCCACGTCGTGTTCGCCAAACATGTCGCCGGCCACAACTTGCTGAGGCGCACGATCTTGTCGCTCGAATTTGGTGGCCAGCTCCGCCTCCATTCGGCTCCACGGAAGTCGTCCTGCCAACACCACCAGCGGGTGCCGCATGTCGATCATCGCGTCGAGGCGGGAGCGGAAAAAATCCGGTGTGCTCAAGGCTCGATTCCCCCAGAAATCAATGTCGATTGAATTGGAATTCGAGGGAAACCAATAGCAAGAATCAGGCCGAAAACCTAGCATTCATGCGGGTTGGCGGCCTTTTGCATGGCCGACGAGATACAGGCACGTTGCATGCGACGGGCTGCGAATGCGGAGGCGTGGATCGACAAGAAGCGGAGACCAGCTGTGCGCAGGCAACCGGATCGAACGAGGCTTTCCCTGTGTCTCCGATCGTGCTTGGCTTCGTATTGGGGCCGATGCTGGAGGAGAACTTTCGACGCGCGATGCTCTTGTCGCGGGGCGAACTGTCGGTGTTCATCGAACGGCCGATCGCAGCATGGTTCCTTGCCGCCTGCTTGCTGCTCATCGCAGCGCAGGTCTTCGCCTACGTGCGCAAGCGCAAGGAGGTGCAGTCCTTCGATCCTCAGGACCCGCACGGTCCCGAGTTGATTGCCGAGTAGCCATGCCGGACATAGGCGTCGCGAGGTGGCGGGCATTGCCGCAACATGGCAGTGCGTTCCCACGTTGGTCCGCCACGAATGACCGCTCCCGACAGTGCCCACCGCACGATGGGGAGGCCGCTTTGGGTCGAGGCGCGCCGGCCGGTCCCATGGAGTCGCCGCCCGGGAGCGGTCGTACGGTCGATGCTGCGGTCGCGGTGGATCAGTCCTGAGCGCTGCTGGGATCGGCCTTCTGGGAGAGCAACTTCGACTCCCGACCCACCGGCGCCCAGTAGACACTTCAGACCAGTAACTCCACCGGCGGCGCCAGAGCGAGACCCCTTGCCCGCTTCGCCAGTCCTTGGTCGAATGTTGCGAATCCGGAAGCACGCGAACTGCGCGCCAGGTGCAGCGCATCAGCGAAATCGAGACCCTTGTCGAACGCATCGATGGCCCCCAGGACCGCGTCGCGATCTTCGAGCGTGACGTGTTCGATGCTCGCCAGCGCCCGCAACACGCGGTAAATGTCCCTCTTTGGCAGTTCATAGAACCCGCGCATGACCCACTCTAGTTCCAGCAGTACGGTGATCGAAACGAGCGATCGTTCGGAGAGCGCTGCGATGGCGGCAGGCCGCTGTTTGGCAGCCTGCGCATCGTCGGCATCATCGACGAAGAACCGCACCAAGACGTTCGTATCCAGGGCCCTCATGGCTTGCCTCGCCGCGAACGGGTCAGCAGCGACGCCGGGTCAAAATCCTCCAGGTGACGTGGGACGCCGCGCGCTGGTGCCTTGACCATGCCTGCCATCCCGATCATGTCGCCGGTCGCGACCGACCGGACGACGCGCAGCTTCAGCCCGTCCGATTCTTCGAGCACCTCAATCCTGGCGCCCGCACCCATACCAAGCCGGCGCCGCAATGCGGCGGGCAACACGATCTGGCCTTTCGAGGAGACTAGGAGCGTCGACATGTTGGTACCCGAACCAGGCAAACAGCATTCATCATATCGAGGCTTACGTAGTAAGTCAAAGATCGGAGGCCATGCTCACCTCGAACCACGGCTGTGCGCCTGGGGACTCGCGCGTGGTCGACGATCAGAACGCTTCATGGCCGTCTGCTTTGCGACCCCGAATCGGATGGATCGAAGTTCAGCTCAGGGTCGTTCGCGCCCGCTGGCCGCTGGACCGCGGATTCATGTGCCTCGACTGCGGACCCTCGAAGGCCAACCCCGGTCCCAACGGATGGGACGAAACGTCAACCGCATTTGTACGGGTAACTTTGTGGGTAACTCATCGTCGCAAAGAGCCCGAAAACCGAGGATCCATGCGGCCTACGGTCAGATGTTCGAGTGACCCCAGCCCACCAGAACAAGGTCTGGAAAAGACCAGCTAGGACCGAAAGGCCCGCCCTCGATGAGGTAGCGGGCCTTTTCTTTGTCCGGAAGATGTCCAGCCGAGCACACCAGCCCCACCCGGCAGGTCGCGGGTCTCAACGGCCACCGAAGTCGGGCCGGGGTCCAAATGCGCTCACACCGCGGTTTAGAGGCGCCCCATCAACAGCAGCACGACGATGACGATCACGACCAGCCCCAACACGCCGCTCGGCGCATAGCCCCAACTCCTACTGTGAGGCCAGGTCGGAATGGCGCCGATCAGGATCAGGATCAGAACGATCAACAGTATGGTTCCCAAGCTCATGGCCTTTTCCTTCTAGGTTGTTGCTTCGTCGATTCCGTTCGCTTTCGCAGATTCCCCAATTGAAAACCAACTGCGCCCGAATGCGAGTCTTTGTAGCAGTCGCTCCCAGCGTTCACGTTGATCAGGATCAACCCGAGGCTACCCCTTATCTTCGATAGTGAACATACGTCGGATCCCCCGCTCGTAGCCGTTCGACTAGCGAAAGGAGGCTCGTATGAACTGGGACCGCATTCAAGGCAACTGGAAACAAGTGACCGGTCATGCCAAGGAGCAATGGGGCAAGCTGACCGACGATGACTTCGATGTCGTCGCCGGCCGCCGCGACCAGCTCGCAGGGAAGATTCAGGAACGCTACGGCGTGGCCAAGGACGAGGCCGAAAAGCAGATTGCCGAATGGCAACGCAAGGCGACCGATTCGTGGTTCTCGACGCCGTCGAAGCGCGGCTGATCGTCATGAAGGGTTTTGTGCAGGACATCGAAGGTCTCGCGATCAGGAACGACGAGTTTCGCCGCGTGCTCTACACGGCAAAGCACTGCCAGCTCGTCGTCATGGCGTTGAAGCCCAAGGAAGAGATCGGGGCGGAAGTCCACCAGCTCGACCAGTTCTTTCGCGTGGAGGAGGGGGCGGGCGAGGCGCTACTCGATGGTGTTCGAACGGCGATCCACGCCGGCTTCGCGGTGGTCGTCCCGGCTGGGACAAATCACAACATCATCAACACTGGCAGTGTCCCGCTGAAGCTCTATACGCTCTATGCGCCGCCGAATCATCGCGATGGCGTCGTCCACCGCACCCGCGCCGACGCGGAGGGCGACACCGAGCACTTCGACGGCGAGACAACGGAGTAGAAAGTCGAATGGGCGCCGAGCCTTGTCGGTCGAGCCCGCGCGCGCCAAAACCTTCCCGAACGTGAAGGGGCGGCCGGCGCCGCGCCTTCTGCACGAGACGAGGTAGCGGGCCCTTTCCTTGCCCGGAAACCGTCACGGACGGCTTTTCGGCAGGGGACGTGACCACCCGTCCTGTTGACACATATCAACCGCGAATGGCTGCGGAAGCAGAACATGAACCACGGTTGCAGGCAGCAACCCCCTTGCAGGATCGCACCCTCTGTCGGAGTGCCACGATGACCAGGTATCCACGTATCGGGCTGCTGGCCACCAGCGTGCTGGCAATCGCTCTGTCGGCACGGGCCGAGTCACGCGGGGAACTGCTCTATTCGACGCATTGCATCGCCTGCCACACGTCTCAAGCGCATTGGCGCGACAAGAGGATCGCCACCGACCGGAGCAGCCTCGAGGCTGAAGTTCGGCGATGGCAAGCCACTGCCATGCTGCGATGGAGTGAGGACGACATTGCCGACGTGACTCGCTATCTGAATGACACGTTCTATCGGTTCCCCTGGGCGACCGGACGGACCGCCACCCAGCTTTCCCACACCACGTGAGGTGAATTCATGAACAAGGATCAAGTCAAAGGCACCGTCAAGGAAGCCGCAGGCAAGCTGCAGCAGAAGACCGGCCAGATACTCGGTCGCACGAAACAACAGGCCAAGGGCCTTGCGACGAAGCTCCAAGGCAAGGCGCAGAAGAAGGTCGGCGATGCCAAGGAAGCCCTGAAGGACGCGAGAAGCAAGCTCTGATCACCACGAGGGATCCGATGGCGCGTTGAGCCTTCCGTTTGCGGATACGAGCGAGGAGTCGGTTGCGCGTCACGGCTCACATGGAGATGGAGCCCTCGCGGAAATCGGTCTTGTCGAGCCAGACGTTGACGAGTACAGGACGGCCCGCGGCGGCAAGTTCCCTGGCTCGCGCCAGCACGGCCGCGACTTCGGCATCGCCGCGGATCTCCAGCCCCTCGGCGCCGAAGCCTCGCGCCACCTCGTGGTAGGCGGTGCGCGAGAGCACCGTGCCGACGTCGTCCCCGAGCATCTTCACCTGCTCTCTCGCGATCTGGGTCCAGCCCGCATCGTTGCCGACCACCGCGATGACCGGCATGCCGTGGCGCACGAAGGTGTCGAATTCGGCGAGCCCGTAGCCGCAGGCGCCGTCGCCCCAGACGAGCCAGACCTCGGAGCGGGGCCGTACGGCCGCGGCGCCGAGCGCGAATCCGGCGCCGACGCCCAGGGTGCCGAATGCGCCCGGGTCGAGCCACGCGAGCGGACCGCGCGGCCGCAGGATGTACGACGCGGTCGCGACGAAATCGCCACCGTCGGCGACGAAGATCGCGCCGTCGCCCGCCGCGCGATCGAGCGCGCGGAAGAACCCGACCGGGTTCACGTGCCCGCCGGGAAGCCTGGCCTGGGCGTCGATCTCGGCCTCGCGCTCGGCGTCGCGCTTGTCGAGGGCGACGATCCACTCCGGGCGCTTCGCTCTTTCGCCGACGCGATCGGCGAGCGCCGCGATGAATCGCCCGGCGTCGCCGATCGCCTCGATCGAGGGCTTGCGGTTCAGCCGCGCATCCCGAGGGCTGCGGTTTGCCGCGACCAGCGTCGCGGAGCGGCGCACGTGCCGACCGTAGTCGAGCCGGAAATCGCAAGGCACGCCGGCGAGCAACACGCAGTCGGACTCGCGCAGCGCCTGCCGGCGGGCGTGGCGCATCTGCAGGCTCGCGTCGCGGCCCAGCAGCCCGCGCGCCATGCCCGAGAGATAGACCGGCACGCCCAAGCGATCGACGGCGGCGGCGACCATCGCGGCCTCCGATGCTTCGACCAGCGTCTGGCTGCCGATCACCAGCAGCGGACGCTCGGCCTTCGTGAACGCCTCGGCTGCCCTTGCGACGGCAGCCTCGCTCGCTTGCCCGACGGCCACCGCGCGCCCAACCGGCGCGTACGCCACGCCGCTGCCCGCGAACATCCTGGCGGCGTGGCGCTCGAGATACCAGCGCAGCGCCCGGTCGGCGATCGCCATGCCCTTGCCGGCCGCATCGGCATACCAGCCGCGAATGAGCTTCTCGTCGTAGAGAAGATCGACCGGGCACTCGACGAAGGTCGGGCCCGGCACGCCTTCGCGCGCGACGACGAGCGCCTCCTCGACCGCGGAACCGAGGTCGGCGACGCGTCGCACCTGCTTCAGCCATTTCACATGCGGCGCGATGAGCGGCTTCTGGGCGATGTCCTGCAGCGCCCCCCGGCCCTGCAAGGCGGTCGGCGCCGCACCGCCCAGCAGCAGGACCGGCGATTGCGCGAGCTGCGCGTTCTTCAGCGCAGTGATCGTGTTGGTCAGCCCCGGGCCGGCGGTGACCGCGGCGACGCCGGTCGTGCCGGTGAGCCGCGCCACCGCATCGGCGGCGAAGACTGCGGTCGCCTCGTCGCGGGTGTCGATGATCCTGATGCCGCGTGCCTTGGCGGCCAC
>JADGRJ010000043.1 GCA_017881025.1 Rhizobacter sp.
TTGTCGCGGATGTGCTGGTTCATCGCGATCAGCAGCTCGCGCGTTCCGGTCGGCCCGTCGGTACGGATGAACTGGCGCGCCCAGGCGGTGAGCTCGCCGTCGGGATCGTCGTGGTACGGGCGCAGGTAGTGCTCGAGGTCGTAGCGTTCCTCGAGCGTGTACGCGAACGGGTAGAGCTCGGCGCTCTTCGACAGCGGCAGCTCGAGGTTGTTGCTGTGCGCGTGCTCGATGCGAAAGCTGCAGACGATCTCGAGCTTGTCGGCGCGGCTGAGCGGCTGCACCAGCGCCACCGAGTTCGAGAGCGGATCCTGGATCATTCGCACCGACGAGTCGGGGCTGACGTCGAGGTCGGTCGCGAGAACGCGAAGGTCGTGGCTGTCGCGCGGCCGGAACATGACGCGGTGCTCGCCGAACCGCACCGGCTGGCGGTAGCGGTAGATCGTCGTGTGCTCGATGTCGTAGCGAACGGGCATGGCGGATGCGTTCCTGCGCGAGGACGCGCGCGGCCGCTCAGGCGCGAAGCAGGTCGACTTCGAACAGCAGCGTCGCGTTCGGCGGGATCACGCCGCCGGCGCCGCGCGCGCCGTAGCCGAGCGCGGGCGGGAGGACGAGGACGCGCGTGCCGCCCTCCTGCATGCTCTGCACCCCTTCGTCCCAGCCGCGGATGACCATGCCGCCGCCGAGCTCGAACTCGAACGGATCGTTGCGGTCCTTGCTCGAATCGAACTTTGCGCCCTTGGTGCCGTTCTCGTAGAGCCAGCCGGTGTAATGCACGGAGACGGTGCGGCCCGCTTCGGCGCGCTTGCCGCTGCCGACGACGGTATCGTCGTACTGGAGCCCGGAGGCGGTGGTCTGCATGGGGAATCCTCTGAGGTGTTCTGCGGGGGAGGGGTTCGGCGCGTGGCGGCCAACTGCACATCATGCCCGAGAGCGCTGCCGTCGCGTCACGGCGCCTCGATGCGCTCGCGCCAGCACCCGAGTGCGGATTCGAGCCAGTCAGCAATCCGCGTGCCGCGTGCCGCCAGCCCGAGGGCGGCGCCGGCGGGGCGCAATGCGGCGAGCGGATCGTCGAGCGCGAGCGGCATCGCACCGGTCTGCTTCGACAGCTTGGCGCCGTCGGCGGTTCGAACGAGCGGCGTGTGCAGGTAGCGCGGCGTCGGCAGGCCGAGCAGCCGCTGCAGCAGGATCTGGCGCGCCGTGCTGTCGACGAGGTCCTCGCCGCGGACGACGTCGCTGACGCCTTGCGCGCCATCGTCGACGACGACGGCGAGCTGGTACGCGAAGACGCCGTCGGCGCGTTTCAGCACGAAGTCACCGACAGCGCGGGCGACGTCCTGGTGCTGCGGGCCGAGGCGGCGGTCGGTCCAGGCGATCTTCGCCTCGCCGCTGCCGTCGCCGGCCTCGACGCGCAGGCGCACCGATCGCGCCGCCTTGCCATGGAGCCCGTCGCGACACGTGCCGGGGTAGACCGCCTCGCCGAGCGCATCGCTGCCGCCCGTCGGCGCAGCGGCCGCGAGCGCGAGATCGCGCCGGCTGCACGCGCACGGATAGGCGCGACCCTTCGCCTGCAGCCGCCGCAACGCCGCTTCGTAGAGCGCGAGGCGTCGCGACTGGAAGACCGCGGGCGCGTCGGCGCGCAGGCCGCAGCGATCGAGCTGGGCGAGGATCGCCTCGGCGGCGCCGGCGACGTTGCGCGGCGTGTCGAGGTCTTCCATGCGCACCAGCCAGCGGCCGCCGTGGGCGCGCGCATCGAGCCACGACGCGAGCGCGGCGACGAGCGAGCCGGCGTGGAGAAGGCCGGTCGGCGAAGGCGCGAAGCGGCCGACGTAGGCCGCGCTCGGCGAAGCCGCTGCGTCGTCCATCGCCGCGTGCTCGCGCTCGGCGCTCAGGTGGCGCCGACTTCGGCCACGGCGCCGGCCGACCCGTGGCGATCGAGCAGGGCGTGGCGCGTCGTCGCGCTCTCCAGGCGCTCGAGCCACCAGCGCAACGCGAGCCCGGGCTCGGCCTTGCGCGCGCTGCCGTCGCGGCCGGCCGGAACGCGCCACACGTAGCCGAGGCGCGCGATCGGCTGCGCGCGCTGCATCTTCTTGACGACCAGACGGCCTGCGGCGATCGCTTCGCGCGCCATCGGTTCCGGAACGAAGCCGCAGCCGACACCGCGCATCAGTGCGTCGATCTTGGCCTGCATGTCGCTGACGGTGAGGACGTCCTGGCCGGCGAGGAGGTGGACGGTCATCGGCGCGAGGCGATGCGCCGAATCGGCGACGGCGACGGCGCGATGGCGAACGATCTCGCCGTCGTCGAGCGGCTCGCGCGCGCCGGCGAGCGGGTGGTGCGGGGCCACCGCGAAGACGAAGGCGAGCGTGCCGAGGTCCTTGCGCGCGAGCCCGCTCGGCAGCTCCCGGTCGCTGCCGACGCCGATCGCGAGATCGACCTGGCCGGTGACGAGCGCTTCCCACACGCCGCTCATCACTTCGGTGCGAATTCGCAGGCGCGTCGGCGGCGGCGACGCGGCCGCCGCAGCCGCAGCCGGAGGCGAGCGCGACGTGCGTGCGCGCACCGTGCATTCCGCGTAGAACGCACTGCAGAGGTCGAGCATCGTCGAGCGCGAGACGACGTCGTCGACGACGATGCCGAGCTGCGTCTCCCAGCCCGTGGCGACGCGCTTGACGCGGTTGGCGACGGCGTCCATCTGCTCGAGCAGGTGGCGGCCCTCGTCGAGCAGCTCGCGGCCGGCGGCGGTCAGCGTCGCCTGGCGCGAGCGGCGGTCGAAGAGGAGGACGTCGAGCGCGTCCTCGAGCTGGCGCACGTTGTAGGTGAGGGCGGAAGGCACCTTGCCGAGCAGGCGCGCGGCCGCGGCGAAGCTGCCGCTGCGGGCGATCGCGTCCATCATCGTCAGCGCCTCGGGCGTGAGGACGTTGCGCGACGGGGGGGTCGGTGCGGTGGTCATTGCACCTTCATCTTATTTGAATGAAGGCTTCAAGGCCCGGCCTCTCGTCACGCCCGGCAACGCCCCTACATTCCTTTCCATCGGGAGACTTTTCATGATCACCGTTCGCAAATCCTCTGAACGCGGCGAGGCCGACCACGGCTGGCTCAAGAGCCGGCACAGCTTCTCGTTCGCCGACTACCACGACCCGCGCCACATGGGCTTCGGCAACCTGCGCGTCATCAACGAGGACCGCATCACGCCGGGCAGCGGCTTCGGCACGCACGGCCACCGCGACATGGAGATCGTCAGCTACGTCCTCTCGGGCGAGCTCGCCCATCGCGACAGCATCGGCACCGGCGCGCCCGGCAGCGCCACCGGCGTGATCCGCCCCGGCGACGTCCAGCGGATGAGCGCCGGCCGCGGCGTCCAGCACAGCGAGTTCAATCACGCGCCCGACCAGACGACGCACTTCCTGCAGATCTGGATCGAGCCGAACGAACGCGGCATCGCGCCGAGCTACGAGCAGAAACGCTTCGACGACGCCTCCAAGCGCGGCGTGCTGCGCCTGGTCGCTTCGCCCGACGGCCGCGATGGCTCGGTGACGCTGCACGCCGACGCGTCGATCTCGGCCGCGCTCGTCGACGGCGCCGAAGCGATCGAGCGCGATCTCGACGCGAAGCGCAAGACCTACGTTCACGTCGTTCGTGGCAGCGTCGACGTCAACGGCCTCCGCCTCGACGCCGGCGACGCGGTCGCGCTCACCGGCGAGAGCCGGCTCGCAGTCGCGAACGGCCACCAGGCCGAAGTCCTGGTCTTCGATCTCGCCTGACCTTTCTTCAACCCGTCCTTGATCAACCACTCTTCACCAGGAACCGCCATGTCATCCCTGCAAAGCTCCACCGTTCTCGTCGGCCGCGTCCTTCTCGGCCTGCTCTTCGTCCTCTCCGGCTTCGCCAAGATCTCCGGATTCGACGGCACCGCGGGCTACATCGCCAGCAAGGGAATGCCGCTGCCGCAGCTGGTCGCGGCGCTCACCATCGTCGTCGAGCTCGGCGGCGGGCTGGCGCTGATGGCCGGGCTCTACACCCGCCAGGTCGTCGTCGCGCTCGCCGTCTTCACGCTGCTAGCCGGCGTCATCTTCCACAACTTCTGGGCCGTTCCCCAACCCGAGCAGATGGCGCAGCAGATCAACTTCATGAAGAACCTGTCGATCGCCGGCGGCATGCTGGTGCTGGCGGCGTTCGGCCCGGGGCGCCTGAGCCTCGACGCGCGCCGCCTCGCCGCGTCGTAGCTCGGCGCGCGGCGCCTCGCCGCGTTGCAGAAAAGCGGCGCCGCGGCGCCGCTTCTTCCTTGTAGAGTCGCGCCGATGGACACGGCGCTTCGCCTCCTGCACGTTCTTCCCACGGTCGACTGGGTCGCGTTCGCGCTCTTCTTCCCGGCCTGGGCGGGCTACGCGGTGTTCGCGCGCCGGCGCGTCGGCCACCAGCCTTCGATCCTCGCGTCGACCAACCGCGTTCGCCGCCAGTGGATGCTGCAGACGACCTACCGCGAGGTGCGCGTCATCGACGGCGTCGTCATCCAGAACCTGTCGACGAGCCCGTCGTTCTTCGCCTCGACGACGATCCTCATCATCGGCGGCCTGCTCGCGGTGCTCGGTACCGCCGAGAAGGCGAGCGAGCTGGCGCGCGAGCTGCCGTTCGCTGCCAGGACGACGGCCCTCGTCTTCGATCTCAAGGTGCTGCTCCTGCTCGGCATCTTCGTCTACGCGTTCTTCCGCTTCACCTGGTCGATGCGCCAGTACACCTTCGGCGCGCTGCTCGTCGCCGCCGCGCCGGAAGCAGCGCGCTTTCGCGACGAGGGAATCTCGCGCGAGGCCTTCGCGGACAAGGCCGGGCGGATCGTCGGCATGGCGGCGGAGACCTTCAACGACGGTCTGCGCGCCTACTACTTCTCGTTCGCTGTGATGGGCTGGTTCTTCTCGCCCCTGGTCTTCATGGCGGCGACGATCGGCGTCGTCTGGATCCTCTACCGGCGCGAGTTCCGCTCGGACGTCCTCGGCGTGCTCAACTCGTGAGAGCGACCGCCCGCGCTACGGCGCGATGTCACGGGCCAGGCGAACGCCGCTGAACTGCCACTGCGCCTCGGGCGGAAAGAAATTGCGGTAGCTGGCACGGACGTGGCCGGCGGGCGTCGCGCACGAGCCGCCGCGAAGGACGAACTGGTTGCACATGAACTTGCCGTTGTATTCGCCGACCGCGCCCGGCAGCGGCCGGTAGCCGGGGTAGGGGAGGTAGGCCGACTGCGTCCACTCCCAGACGTCGCCGAACATCTGCACCGGCTCGTCGCCGACCGGGTCCTTCTGAGGCAGCGGATGGAACGCGCCGCGGCCGGCGAAATTGCCCGCCACCGGCGCCGCGAGCGCGCGCGCCGCGAGCTCCCACTCGAGCTCGGTCGGCAATCGCGCGCCGGACCAGCGCGCGAACGCGTCGGCCTCGAAATAGCTGAGATGGCAGACCGGCGTGTGCGGGTCGATCTCGACCACGCCCTGCAGCGTGTGGATCAGCCACCGGCCGGCGTCGCGGCACCAGTAGAGCGGGGCGGTGCGCGCGCCGCTCCTGACCCAGTCCCACCCCATCGAGAGCCAGAGCTCAGGGCGGCGGTAGCCGTCGTCTTCGATGAAGGCGAGGAAGTCGCCGAAGGTGGCCGGCCGCGACGCGAGCTCGTACGGCGCGGCGCAGGCGCGGTGGCGCGGCGTCTCGTTGTCGAAGAAGAAATCGCCGTCGAGCGCTGCCGCGTGGCCGAGCTCGACCAGGCCGCCCTCGTAGCCGAACCAGCGCAGCGGCTGCGGCCGCACCTGCGCCATCGGCCAGCGCCTGGCGTATGCCGGCGCGATCGGGTTGAACGAGAGCGCGTGCTTGATGTCGGTGAGGATGAGCTCCTGGTGCTGCTGCTCGTGCTGCAGGCCGAGGGTCACGAGCGAGGCGACCTCGGCGTCGTCGCCGTGGCTCGCAAGCAGCGCCTGCATGCGCTCGTCGACCTGCGCGCGGTAACGCCTGACGTCGGCGAGAGAAGGCCGCGAGACGAGGCCGCGCTGCGGCCGGGGATGCTGCTCGCCGACGCCCTGGTAGTAGCTGTTGAAGAGGATTCGGAACGCCGGGTCGAAGGCAACGAAGCCGGGCTCGAATCGTTCGAGGAGGAAGGTCTCGAAGAACCAGGTGGCGTGGGCGAGGTGCCACTTGGTCGGGCTCGCGTCGGCCATCGACTGCACCTGGCAGTCCTCGGCCGAGAGCGGCGCGGCGAGGACGAGACTCGCCGCGCGCACGTTCGCGTAGCGGGCGGCGAGCGGCCCGGAGCGCGCCGCACCGGGCGCAAGTTTCGGCGTCATCGTGGAGTCTCCTCGTCACGCGGGTCGTGCCTGCTGAGGCGGACCCGGCAGGGTAGCCCAAACCGGTGTCGCGCGTGTGAACCCGACCCGGGGCAAGGGACGTGCCGCCTATCACGCAGCGCAGCCCGAATGCGCCACCCGGCTCTCTAGAATGCGTCGCATGGCTTTCGTTCACCTGCGCGCGCACACCGAGTATTCGGTCGTCGACGGCACGCTGCGGATCGACGACGCCGCCGCCGCCGCCGCCGCCGATGGGCAGGGCGCGCTCGCGATCACCGACCTCAGCAATCTCTTCGGCGCCGTCAAGTTCTACAGCGCGGCGCGGCGCGCCGGCGTCAAGCCGATCATCGGTGCCGAAGTCTGCATGGCCGCCGAGCCGGGCGAAAAGGCGATCAGCCGGCTCGTCCTGCTGGTGCAGAACCGCGCCGGTTACCTCAACCTCTGCACGCTGCTCTCGCGCGGCTGGCTCGAGAACGCCGCGAGCGGCCACGCGATCATCGAATGGTCGTGGCTCGCCGAGTGCGCCGAGGGGTTGATCGCGCTCTCCAGCGCCGACCAGGGCGCGCTCGGCCGCGCGCTTCTCGCCGGCGACGACGCGCGCGCGGTGGCGCTCGCCGAGCGGCTCGGCGCCGCATTCCCGCGCCGCTTCTACCTCGAGCTGCAGCGCTGCGGCCTGCCGGGCAACGAGGCTCACGTTCGCGCCGCCGTCGAGCTCGCCGCGCGCCTCGCGCTGCCGGTCGTCGCCACCCACGCGGTCCAGTTCCTCGGCCCCGACGACTACGAGGCGCACGAGGCGCGGGTCTGCGTCGCTGACGGCGAGATGCTCGCCAATCCGCGCCGCGTCAAGCGCTTCAGCCGCGAGCAGTACTTCAAGACCCAGGCGCAGATGGAGCAGCTCTTCGCCGACCTGCCGAGCGCGCTCGCCAATTCGGTCGAGATCGCGAAGCGCTGCAACCTGAGCCTGGTCCTCGGCAAGCCGCAGCTGCCGGACTTCGAAACGCCGCTCGTCGACGGCGTTCGCGTGCCGATGGCCGAGTATTTCCGGATCGCCGCCCACGACGGCCTGGAGGCGCGCCTCGCGCGCCTCTACCCCGACGCCGTGCTGCGCGAGCGCGAGCGGCCGCGCTACGTGGCCCGCCTCGACTTCGAGATCGAGACGATCCTGAAGATGGGCTTTCCCGGTTACTTCCTGATCGTCGCCGACTTCATCAACTGGGCGCAGACGCACGGCTGCCCGGTCGGCCCGGGGCGCGGCTCGGGCGCGGGCTCCTTGGTCGCCTATTCGCTCAACATCACCGGCATCGATCCGCTCCGCTACGAGCTCCTGTTCGAGCGCTTCCTCAACCCCGAGCGGGTGTCGATGCCCGACTTCGACATCGACTTCTGCCAGGCCAACCGCGACCGCGTCATCGACTACGTCAAGGCCAAGTACGGTCGCGACGCGGTGAGCCAGATCGCGACCTTCGGCACGATGGCGGCGAAGGCGGCGCTGCGCGACATCGGCCGCGTCCTCGGCATGAGCTACGGCCACGTCGACTCGATCGCCAAGCTCGTGCCGGCGCCGCCGGGCAAGACGGTGACGCTGAAGCGCCCGCCCGAGCGTCCCGACAACAGCGTCATCTACGCACGCCGCGAAGCGCCCGAGATCGAGCAGCGCGAGCGGAACGAGGTCGAGGTCGCGGAGCTGCTCGCGCTCGCCGAGCGCGCTGAAGGGCTGGTCCGCAACGTCGGCATGCACGCCGGCGGCGTCCTCATCGCGCCGGGCAAGATCACCGATTTCTGTCCGCTCTACATGCAGCCCGGCAGCGCCAGCGCAGTGAGCCAGTTCGACAAGGACGACGTCGAGGCGATCGGCCTCGTCAAGTTCGACTTCCTCGGCCTGGCGACGCTGACGATCCTCGAGCTCGCCAAGGACTTCATCGTCGCGCGCCATCCCGAGCAGCGCGACTTCTCGTACGAGACGCTGCCGCTCGACGACCCGAAGGTCTACGTCCTCTTCGCCGAAGGCCGCACCGAGTCGGTGTTCCAGTTCGAAAGCGCGGGGATGCGCCGGATGCTGAAGGACGCGCAGCCGAACCGCCTCGAGGACCTGATCGCGCTGAACGCGATGTTCCGGCCCGGGCCGATGGAGAACATCCCGAGCTTTTGCGCGCGCAAGCACGGCCGCGAGGAGGTTCGCTATCCGCATCCGCTGCTCGAGACCGTGCTCGGCGAGACCTACGGGATCATGGTCTACCAGGAGCAGGTGATGCAGGCCGGGCAGATCCTCGGCGGCTACTCGCTCGGCGGCGCCGATCTGCTGAGAAAGGCGATGGGCAAGAAGAAGCCCGAGGAGATGGCGACCCACCGCGCGATCTTCCGCGAGGGCGCGGCGAAGAAAGACATCTCGGCCGAGGTTGCCGACGAGGTCTTCGACCTGATGGAGAAGTTCGCCGGCTACGGCTTCAACAAGGCCCACGCCACCGCGTACTCGCTGCTCGCCTATCACACCGCCTGGATCAAGACCCATTTCGCGGCCGAGTTCTTCGCGGCCAACATGTCGATCGAGATCGACAACAGCGACAAGCTGAAGGCGCTCCTCGTCGACGCGAAGACCTTCGGCGTCACGATCGAGACGCCCGACGTCAACGCCGGCACCTACCGCTTCGAGCCGATCGCCGCCGACTCGGTGCGCTACGGCCTCGGCGCGATCAAGGGCACCGGCCACGGCGCGATCGAGGCGATCGTCGCCGCGCGCGAGGAGGGCGGGCCGTACGCGTCCCTGTTCGACTTCTGCGCGCGAGTCGACCGCGGTCGCATCAACCGCCGCGTCGTCGAGGCGCTGATCAAGGCCGGCGCGTTCGACCGCATCAACCCCGCGCGTTCGTCGCTGCTGGCGAGCACCGGCCTGGCGCTCGACTGGGCCGAGACGCAGGCGGCGCACGCCGACCAGGGCGGCCTCTTCGACGCGCTCTTCGACGACGGCAATTCGCACGGCGCGAGCACCGAAGAGCCGCCGCTCGTCGGCGCGCGCGAGTGGAGCATCAAGGAGCGCCTGACGCTCGAGAAATCGGCGCTCGGCTTTTACCTCTCGGGGCATCTCTTCGACCAGAGCGCGGCCGAGGTGAGGCGCTTCGCCAAGCTGCGAATCGCCGACCTCATCGACACGCGCGAGACGCTGCTCCTCGCCGGCATCGTCGGCGAGCTGCGCGTGGTCAACGGCCAGCGCGGCCGGGTCGCCCTCTTCCGCCTCGACGACATGAGCGATTCGATCGAGGCGGTCGCCAACGAGGAGCTTCTCGTCGCCAATCGCGAGCTGCTCAAGGAGGACGAGCTCGTCATCGTCCAGGGCCGCGTCCAGCCCGATCGCTTCACCGGCGGCGTGCGCTTCAACGTGCAGAGCGTCTGGGACCTCGCCGGCGCGCGCTGCCGCTTCGGCAAGTACCTGCGCGTCGAGGTCAACGGCAGCGTGCCGCCGGTCGCCGAGGTGCTGCGCGACTTCCCGTCGCGCCGCTCGCAGACCGAGCACGGCGAGATCCAGGAAGGCCTTCGCGTTCGCCTCCAGCTGCAAAGGCGCGAGGCGATCGGCGAGATCGACCTCGGCGACGCCGTCCGCTTCTACCCGAGCGACGGCGCCCTCGAGCGCTGGCAGACAAGCTCGCACGGACCGGTCGCGATCGTCTACGACTGAACCAGCGCACGCGTCGAGCGTGCGTTTGTTCACGAACCGCGCGCGGCGCCAGAAGGCGCCGGGAGCACCAGGAAACGACCGCTTCCGCTCGTCGTCCGCTCCCGACCTTCCGTCGGCACCCCCTCAGGTGCGGGGGGAGGCTGCCGAGAACGAGTCGTGCGACGTGAAAACCTCATTCCCCGCGGTCCTGGCCGCTTTCCCTTCGCCCTGTCTTCGGCACGGAGGGCAGCCGGCTTCAGCCTCGTCGAGATGCTGACGACGATGAGCATCATCGCCATCCTGCTGGCGGTCGCGTCGCCCGGACTGGCTTCGCTCACCTCGGCCAACGCGCTGAGCGCTGCGCAGGGCGAGCTGGCGGCAGCGGTGATGCTCGCGCGCAACGAGGCCCTCAAGCGCGGCACGCCGGTGGCGTTGGTCGCGGCGAGCCCTCTGAGCGGCGCCGAATTCAATGGCGGCTGGACCGTCTTCGTCGATGTCAACGGCAACGGCGCTCTGGATTCGGGCGAGGCGATCGTCCGCGTCCAGCCCGCGTTCCACGGCGACATGCGAGTGACGACGAGCGGCGGTGCGACCGTCCTCGCCTTCAACGGCCGTGGCTTCCTGACGCCCTCGGCGATGGTGACCTTCACCGTCTGCTCGAGCCTGGCGACCAAGAGCTACCAGGTGCGGGTCGAGCCGGTCGGCCTCGCGGACGTGGTCGAGAGCACGGGCTGCCCATGAGCACGGGCCATTCCTCGCAGCGGGGCCAGGGCGGCTATGTCCTGCTCGAGGCGCTGATCGCCGTCGTTATCGCCGCCGTCGGCTTCGTCGGCGCGGCGCGCATGCAGACGCTCGGGCTGGCGATGAACAACAGCACCCAGGTGCGCCAGAAGGCGACGCTGCTCGGCTATCAGATGGCCGACCGCATCCGCGCCAACCAGGCCGGCGTCAGCGCGCATGCCTACGACCGGCCGACGGCCGGGTCGACCGGCTGCCTCGTCGCGGCGAGCGGATGCACGCCGACGCTGCTCGCCGCCGCCGACGTCGGCGAGTGGCAGTCGGAGATCGCGGCGCAGCTTCCCGGCGGCGCCGGCGTCGTCTGCCTCGACAGCACGCCCGACGATGGCGACGCGGCCGCGCCGCTGTGCGACGGCGTCGGCAATGTCATCGCCGTCAAGCTGTGGTGGGTCGACAAGGTCGGCACGCCGCGTTTCGTCGTCAGCGTCCGGCCATGAAGCGCGACCCGGCAGCCCATCCGGTGCGGGCCGCGGCGCGTGGCATGACGCTGGTCGAGCTGATGGTCGGCATGGCGGTGGGCCTGTTCGTCGTCCTCGTCGCCATCGCCATCTTCATCAGCACGCGAACGCTGCATTCGGTCGGCTCCGCGTCGACGCGGATGAGCGAGAACGCGCGCCTGGCCATGGACGTGCTGCAAACCGATCTCCGCAACGCCGCCTTCGTCGGCTGCCGGCCCCTGCTGAACGATGCGCCGATCGTCGTCCTGCTTGCCGGCGACGGCGGCTTCCTGTCGACGGGGCCGGGCCTGCAGGGCTTCCGCGGCACCGGCGGCGGCTTCGCGCCGGCGCTCACCGGACCGCTGGCTGCGCTTCCCGCCGCATCGGCGCCGATCCCCACCAGCGACGTCATCTCGGTCCGCGTGCCGACCGAGATGGCCGGCCTCGGCCTCGTCGCCGCGATGCCGAGCACGGTCGCGGCACCGCAGGTGGCGGCGAGCTCGCCCGTCAACACGCTGGCGATGGGCGACATCGTCCTCATCGCCAGCTGCAAGGCGTCGACGATGTTCCAGGTCACCGAGGCCAACCCGGCCGCCACCGGGGTGCTCACCCATGGGCTCGGCGGCCCGTTCACGCCAGGCAACGCGACCGACGACCTGCAACAGCGCTTCCGCACCGACGCGACCGTCTACAAGATGGAGACGCGCCACTACTACGTCGCGCCCAGCGCGATCCGGCCCGGAACCAACTCGCTCTATCGCCTGGTCGTTCCGGGCACGGCCGCACCGGTCGAGATGGCGTCGGGAGTCGATCGCCTGCTCGTCACCTACGGCGTCGACGGCGCGGCGACGGCGGGCCAGCAGAACGTCGATCACTACGTCGCCGCCGACAGCGTCAGCGCCTGGGACCGGGTCGTCTCGGTGCGCCTGCAGATGCTGGTCGCGACCGCGAAAGACGGCGTCGCGCGCACCTCGCAAAGCGTCGATTTCGCCGGCAGCGCGGTGGCCTTCGCCGACCGTCGCCTGCGCAGCGCGCTGACCGAGGTGATCACCGTGCGGAACGGCGCGCCATGAGGAACGCTCCCCGCTCCCTCGCCGGCGCGGGCCAGCGCGGCATCTCGCTCGTCACCACGCTGGTGCTGATGCTGGCGACGCTCAGCCTCGGCGTCGCGGTGATGGGCGTCAACGCGATGGAAGAGCGAATGATCGCCAACACGAAGGACCGCGATCTGGCCCTGCAGGCGGCCGAGGCGGCGCTGCGCGACGCCGAGCAGGACGTCGCCAGCAACGTCAGCCCCGCGACCGCCTTCAACGACACCTGCACCAACGGTCTGTGCACGCCGCCGTCGCAACGCGATTCGCTCGGCCCGCTCGCCTCGGTGCCGGTCGACGACGCCCGCCTCGGCTTCGACTGGACGGTCGACGCCAACGTGCGCCGCTACGGCCAGTACACCGGCGCGGCGCAGTTCCCGAGCGTCACGGCACAGCCCCGCTACGTGATCGAGAAGTTCAGCTTCCTCGGCACGCCGGCGGGCGAGAGCGTCGTCCTCGGTGCCGAGCCGGTCGCGCCCGGCGTCGGCTACCGGATCACGGCGCGCGCCGTCGGTGCGCGGCCGGAAACAGTCGTTGTCCTCCAGTCGATCTACGCGACGCGCTAACGAAGGTCATCATGAAGCCGGTCTCCGCCCACTCCCGCCGCATCGTCGCGCTGCTCCTCTCGGTGCCGCTCGCCGCGCTCGCGGCACCGCCATTCGCCTTCTCGAACTTTCCGCTCTTCCTGGCGCCGGCGATCAAGCCGAACGTCATGGTCATCCTCGACAACTCGGAGTCGATGGACGCGACGATGGGCGGCAAGGTCATCAACGGCGACGACCCGAACACGCGCGGCAACATCGCCCGGGGCATCCTGCGCGGCCTGCTGACGTCGTACCGCGATTCGTTCAACTTCGGCCTGAGCAGCTTCGGTGCCTACGGCCCGTCGCTCTACAACACGCACGCCTACTACCTCGGCACGGCGACGACGATGGTCTACACCAACGACTGCGTCGCCGGCATCTCGGCGTCGAACGCCGGTCTGCGCTGCCTCGCCAACCCGCAGCCGGGCAATGGCTTCAGCCACATCACCTACGAGCGCAGCGGCGACGACGCCGACATCAACGACGTGCTGTATTCCTATGCGGGCGACGCCGTGCTGTACGGCGTCGGCGTCGGCGGAACGGCCTACCACGTCTACAACGGCCACAGCGACGGCGCCGGCGCGGCGTGGGACGGCTTCTACGGCGACTACGGCGTCTGGGGCTTCACGCCGACCGACGCCGGCTTCCTGCCGACCACCGAGACGGTGCCGCGCCAACTCTGGATCCGGCGCGGCTGGGGCTACGGCGACTATCCCACCGGCGCCGGCCGGATCGACGAGGCGGTTCGTGCCGACTCGGCGAGCCATTTCTCGACGCTGATGACCAAGCTCGGCAATGAGACTTCCTCCGGCACCGGCGAGATCAAGAACAACACCTTCTTCACGCCGATCGCGGGCACCCTCTCCAGCGTGCGCGACTACTTCCGCGGCGGCAGCACGCCGATCTCGCAGACCTGCCAGCGCAACTTCGTGATGCTGGCCACCGACGGCAATCCGACCGGTCGCACCGACGGCAACCAGTACGACCCGTCGGAATGGGTGAACACGAAGGACGCGGCCGGCGTCTGGACCTACGGCCGGGCCCAGCGCGACGTCTTCGATCAGCTGACGGCGCTGCGCACGACCAGCGTGTCGGGCCGCAACTACGACATCCAGACCTACGTCGTCGGCATGGGCGACTCGCTCGCCAACGCGAGCTCGATCGCCGCGCTCAACCAGATGGCTTTGCTCGGCGGCGGCTATCCCACCGCCTTCGTCGGCAGCAGCGCGGATTCGTTGCAGCGCGCGTTCCAGGACATCGTCGGCGACATCCAGGCCAAGACCAGCGCCGCCTCGTCGGTCGCGCTCAACACCGGCTCGTGGACCACCGGCTCGGCGCTGTTCCAGGCCAAGTTCAACAGCTCGGACTGGTCGGGAAGCCTGCTCAACTACGCCGTCGCCAGCAGCGGCGCGATCAGCACCACCGCGACCTGGGACTCCGGTGCGCAGATCAAGATGCAGCACTGGAACACCGGCCGCGCGATCCTGAGCTACAAGCCGTCGGCCACGGCCGGCCTGCACGGGATTCCGTTCCGCTGGCCGTCGTTGCCCGCCACGCCCGGTGCGACCGAGCTCGACACCGCCCAGACGACCGCGCTCAACCAGACGCCGGGCGGCGGCAGCGACGCGTTCGGCGAGCAGCGTCTGCGTTTCCTGCGCGGCGATTCCAGCTACGAGTCGCGCAGCTGCGTCAGCCCGCCGTGCGCCGCGCCGCAATTCAGGAACCGCGCCATCTCGCCGCTCGGCGACGTGATCAACTCGTCGCCGTACTACGTCGGCGCGCCGAACTTCGGCTACTACGACGACTTCGAGTCGGCGCGGTACAGCGCGTTCGTGGCCGCCTATCGAACCCGCACGCCGGTCATCTACATGGGCGCCAACGACGGCATGCTGCACGCGATCAACACGATCACCGGCGCCGAGATGTTCGCCTACGTGCCGTCGCCGGTGATCGCCGACCTGCCCAAGCTGACCGACCTCGCCTACACGCACCGCTACTTCGTCGACGGCTCGCCGACGGTCGGCGATGTCTTCTACAACAGCGCCTGGCACACGTTGCTCGTCGCCGGCATGCGCGCCGGTGCCAAGGGCCTGTTCGCGCTCGACGTCACCGACCCGACGCTGTTCAACGAAGCCAACGCCGCGAACATCGTGCGCTGGGAGTTCCAGGATCCGGACCTGGGCTACGTGTTCGGCCAGCCGCTGCTGGTCAAGACGAACAACGGCCGCTGGTCGGTGGTCGTGAGCGGCGGCTACAACGTCGGCAACGCGACCGGCCACGCGTTCCTGTTCGTGATCGACGCCGAAAACGGCACCCTGGTCGCCAAGATCGACACCGGCTCCGGCACGGCGGCGAGCCCGAACGGCCTCTCGGCAGCGGGGGCGGTCGACATCAACGGCGACGGCGTCGCCGACTACGCCTACGCCGGCGACCTCGACGGCAACCTCTGGAAGTTCGACCTCTTCAGCACGACGCCGGGGAGCTGGGCGCTCAGCAACGGCGGCCTGCCGCTGTTCGCGGCGGGCGCCGGCCACGCGATCACCGGTCGCCCCGACGTCACGAAGTTCACCGCCGGCGGCTTCCTGGTCGCGTTCGGCACCGGCCGCTACGTCACGACCGGCGACAACACCGACCTGACGACGCAGCGGATCTATGCGGTCCGCGACACCGGCGGCGCCGCCACGGTCTCGTTGGCCCTGCTGCTGCAGCAGACGATTTCCGGCACGACGGGCACCGGCGACGACGGCAACACGTACCGCTTCAGCACCCACGCCGTCGGCCTGCCGAAGGACTACACCGGCGCCGGCGACAACACGATCGTCAAGTCGACCTACCTCAGCGACAAGCGCGGCTGGTACCTCGACCTTCCCGAGTCGGGCGAGCGCGTCGTCGCCGACGCGCGCTTCCGCGGCGGCCGCGCCATCTTCACCTCGCTCGTCCCCGACGTCAGCTCGCCCTGTGCCTATGGCGGCTCGGGCTGGGTGATCGAGCTCGACGCGATGACCGGCAATCGCTTCGACAGCGCGACCTTCGACAGCAACGGCGACAACGTCCTGACCACCGCCGACTACATCAGCCGCAGCGGCCTCGCCTCGCAGGCGATGAACACCAGCGGCCGTCGCATCGGCGCGATCCCGGCGGCGCCCGGCTTCATGAGCAACCGCGCCGGCGGCGTCAGCGGCCTCGAGGACAAGTTCATCAACACCTCGGACGGCTCGGTCGTCCGGGTTCGCGAGACCTCCGGCGCCGGCCGCGAAGGCCGCGTCATGTGGCACGAGGTGCGCTGACCATGAACGATCTCTTCTCGCTGCGCCGGGTGCGCACCGCATCCCTCGCCCTGGTCACGCTCGGGCTCTCATCGGTGGCGACGACCGCGAGCGCGGTTCGTGTCAGCGGCGCCGCGCCGCCGGCCGCATCGGCGGTCCGGAGCGCGACGCAGGAGCCGGCTCACGTCCAGGCCGACGAAAGCGCCAGCCTGCGCCGCGGCACGGTCGGCGCGGTCGACGAACGCGCCACGCGCGTGCAGGTGCAAGGCATCTGGATCGAGCTGGTCGCGGGCAAGACGCAGCTGCTTCGCAACGGCCAGGCCGCCGGCCTCGAGACCCTCAAGCCGGGCGAGCCGATCCGCTTCACGGTCGTGCCCGGAAGCGGGGCCGGGCCGGCGATGAAGGTGATCTATGCGCCTTGACGTCGGCTCCGGCCGCTCGCGCCCGAAGTCTCGTGCGCTGCGCGGCTTCACGCTGATCGAGGTGATGATCGTCGTCGCCCTGATCGGCTTTCTCGCCGCCGTCGCGCTGCCGAGCTACCAGAGCTCGGTGCGCAAGGCGCGCCGTGCCGATGCCCGCTCGGCGCTCGTCACGACGGCGCAGTTGATGGAGCGCTATTCGACCGAGCATGCCGGCTCGGGCTACTCGACGGCGACGATCAGCACGCTGACCGGGCCGACCGTCGTCGCCAAGCCGGCGAGCGACAACGGCTACTACCTGCTCTCGCTCAGCAACCTCGCCGCGACGACGTTCACGCTGAACGCGGTGCCGCAGGGCAAGCAGGCGGTCGACGGCTGCGCCACGTTCACGCTCGACGAGCGCGGCGTTCGCGGCGTCAGCGGCGGCACCCTCACCACCAACGACTGCTGGTAGGTTGCCGCGCGCGCGAAGGTGCGTGGCATCGCGTGGTGCTGACCTATCATCGCGCCGAACGGCCACCGGCCGACCCGGCTCGGCGATGACGAATCCGACAAGCACAACCGGGCTGGTTCTCACCGGCGGCGGCGCGCGCGCCGCCTACCAGGTCGGCGTCCTGCAGGCCGTGGCGCAGATCCGCCGCGACAGCGGCGCTCCGGCGGGCAACCTCTTTCCCGTCATCGCCGGGACGTCGGCCGGCGCGATCAACGCCGCAGCGCTCGCCTGCCGCGCCGACAGCTTCGACCAGGCCGTCGCCGGCCTCGTCGACGTCTGGCAGAACTTTCGCGCCGAGCAGGTCTACCGCTCCGATTCCATCGGCGTGATCCGCACCGGCGCGCGCTGGCTGACGATGATGTCGATCGGCTGGGTGATCGCGCGCTGGCGCCGGGCGCGGCCGCGCTCGCTGCTCGACAACGCCCCGCTCGAGATCTTGCTCAAGGAGCTCGTCGACATCAACCGGCTGCATCGCGTCATGGTCGAAGGCCATCTGCACGCGCTCGCGGTCACCGCGTCGAGCTACGGCTCGGGGCTGCACGTGACGTTCTACGACGCGCTCGGCGACATCGTGCCGTGGACGCGCTCGCAGCGCCTCGCCGTTCGCACCTCGATCACGATCCCGCACCTGCTGGCGTCGTCGGCGATTCCGTTCGTCTTCCCGGCGGTCGCGCTCGACATCGCCGGCCACACCGAGTACTGCGGCGACGGCTCGATGCGCCAGGCGGCGCCGATCTCGCCGGCGGTGCACCTCGGCGCCGAGCGAATCCTGGTCGTCGGGGCCGGCCGAATGCACGAGCCGCCGGGCGAACGGATCGGCAGCAGCGAGTATCCGAACCTGGCGCAGATCGCCGGCCATGCACTCTCGAACATCTTCCTCGACGCGCTCGCGGTCGACGTCGAACGGCTGCAGCGAATCAACGCGACGCTGGCGCTGCTGCCGCCGCGCGCGCTCGCCGAAACGAGCCTGAAGCCGATCAAGGTGCTCGTCATCTCGCCGAGCGAGCGCCTCGACGACATCGCCGCGCGCCACCTGACGAGCCTGCCGCTGCCGATCCGCGCCATGCTGCGCGGCATCGGCGTCTCGGGGCAGGGCGACGACGCACGCGGTGCCGCGCTCGCCAGCTACCTTCTCTTCGAGGCGCCGTACACGCGCGAGCTGATCGCGCTCGGCGTCAAGGACACGATGGCGCGCGTGTCCGAAGTTCGCACCTTCTTCGACTGGAGCGAGGCGAACGCGCCGATCGCGGTGCCGTCATGAAAACGGGCTTCGCGACCGCGCCGAAGCGCGGTGGCGAAGCCCGCGGTCGAAGGCCGAAGCCTTACTTCTTGGGTGCGCTGGCGGCGGCAGCCTTCTCGGCCTTCGCTTCCGCCTTCGCGGCCTTCTTCTCGGCGCGCTTGGCCTTGGCGTCGGCGACGTTTTCCTTGACGGCGTCCTTCTGCTCCTTGGCGTCTTCCTTGACGACCTTCGCGGCGCCCTTGACGCCCGAAGCGGCCTTCTCGGCGCCGCCCTTGACGGCCGAGGCTGCCTTCGACGCGGTCGCCTTGGTCGCTTCGACGACGCGGGTCGCGCCCGACGCGGCCTTCGCGCTCATCGGCGCCTTGGCGGGCTCGGTGGCGGGCGCGCCGGCGTAGGCCTTGCCATTGACGGTCAGGCCGCCTTCGGAGAACTTGGCGGCGCTGCGGTCGCCGACGCCCTTGACGCGGACGACGAGGTCGTTCCAGTCCTTGAAGTCGCCTTTCTTGCGCTCGCTGACGATGAGCGTCGAGATGACCGGGCCGATGCCGCTGATGGCCTCGAGCTCGGCCTGGGTGGCCTTGTTGGCGTCGACCGCGGCGAACGCGGTGGCGGCGAGCAGTGCCGCGAGCGCAGCGACGAATTTCTTGAACATGCGAGAGCCTCCTGGTGATGGATGGGCCGGCCGCCGCGACGGGCACCGGTTCGCCTCGTGTCGATGACGACGCGGCGCCCACCCGTAACGGCCGCCGGCCGCTGCGGGTTGACCCGACCCCTTGAATCAGGCGCTGGCGCGAAGGGCGGCGGCGTAGCGGCCGACGCCGCTGGCGACGTCGGCGAATTCGTGGTTGCAGCCGGTGTCGCGCAGGCGACTCAGGTCGGCCTGGGTGAAGCACTGGTACTTGCCGATGAGCGCGGGCGGAAAGTCGATGTATTCGATCTGCCCGGCCGCGACGATCTCGGCGAGCGACAGCGCCGCGTCGGCGCGCCCGGCACGAGCGGCGTTGACGACCGCCGCGGCGACGTCGTTGAAGGGCTGGGCGCGGCCGCTGCCGACGTTGAAGATGCCGCTCGCCTCGGGGTGGGCGAGGAACCAGAGGTTGACGGCGACGACGTCGTCGACGAAGACGAAATCGCGCGCCTGCTCGCCGGCGCCGTAGCCGCCGTACGGGCCGAACAGCTTGACGCGGCCCTCGCTCTTCAGCTGCTTGAAGTGATGGAACGCGACCGACGCCATCCGGCCCTTGTGCTGCTCGTGCGGGCCGTAGACGTTGAAGTAGCGAAAGCCGGCGACCTGCGCCGTCGCCGACGCCAGCATGCGCCGCACGACGTTGTCGAACAGCAGCTTCGAGTAGCCGTAGACGTTGAGAGGCCGCTCGAACGCGGCCTCCTCGCGAAAGGTCTCCGAGCCGCCGTAGACCGCCGCCGACGACGCGTAGAGGAGCCGCACGCGCTGCGCCTGGCAGGCGTCGAGCAGCGACTTCGAGGCGCGGTAGTTGAGGTCGAGCATGAGCCGGCCGTCGTGCTCCATCGTGTCCGAGCACGCGCCCTCGTGGAGGACGGCGTCGACGCGGCCGAACTCGGCGCGCTCGAAGCGGGGATAGAAGTCGCGCCGGTCGAAGTAGTCGCTGATCGACGCGCCGGCGAGGTTGGCGTACTTGGCGCCGTCGCTCAGGTCGTCGACGGCGATGATGTCGTCGATGCCGATCGCGTTCAGCCCGCGCAGCAGGTTGGCGCCGATCATTCCGGCGGCGCCGGTGACGACGACCTTCACGACGCCGCCCCCGCGCCGAACAGCTCGTCGTAGCTCACGCTCGCGGTGCCGAACTTGCCAACGACGATGCCGCCCGCGCGGTTGGCGATCGGCATCGCGTCGCGCAGGCTCAGGCCGCAGGCGAGCATCGCGGCGAGGATGGCGATGACGGTGTCGCCGGCGCCGGTGACGTCGAACACCTCGCGCGCCGCGGCGGGCACGTGCAGGTGGCCGGCGGCGTCGAACAGCGACATGCCGTCTTCCGAGCGCGTGAGCAGCAGCGCCTCGAGGCCGAGCGAAGTGCGCAAGGCCTGCGCCCGCTCGTGCAGCTGCGCTTCGCTGCTCCAGCTGCCGATCACCTGCGCCAGCTCGTTTCGGTTCGGCGTGATGACGGTCGCGCCCCGGTAGCGCTCTTGGTAGTCGCTGCCCTTGGGGTCGACCAGCACGGCGCGTCCCGCGGCGCGCGCTTCCGAGATCATCGCCGGGATGTGCGTCAGGCCGCCCTTGCCGTAATCGGAGAAGAGGACGACGCGAGCCTCCTGCAGCGCCTTTCCGTACAGGGGACGCATCGCCTCGAGCACCTCGTGGTCGGGCTCCTCTTCGAAATCGACGCGCAGGAGTTGCTGCGAGCGGCCGATCACGCGCAGCTTCACGGTCGTCGTCAGTCGGGGATCGCGCTTGAACAGCGATTCGATGCCGGTCTTCGCGAGCAACGCCTCGAGGCGATGGCCGTGCTCGTCGTCACCGATCGCCGTCAGCAGGCTGGCGTGGGCGCCGAGCGCCTTGACGTTCCAGGCGACGTTGGCGGCGCCGCCGAGCCGCTCCTGCTCCTTGCTGGGATTGACGCGCACCACCGGCACCGGCGCCTCGGGCGAGATGCGGTCGACGGCGCCGAACCAGTAGCGGTCGAGCATCGCGTCGCCGACGACGAGGACGTGCGCGGCTTCGAGTTGCTCGCGGGTGGGAACGGCAGGCTTCACAGATCCTCCAGTCGTTGCGGAGGATAAGTGTCCCAGCCGAGGCAGCCAGGACATTGCCAGAAGTAGTGCTCGGCCTCGAAGCCGCAGGCCGCGCAGCGATAGCGGTGGAGCGGCCGGGCGGCGCGGCGGACCGCGTCGCGAACGGCGCTCGCTTCGTTC
>JADGRJ010000223.1 GCA_017881025.1 Rhizobacter sp.
GTCGGGAAAGCGGACCGCGGCGACGCCGATGCCGAGCTCCCAGAGCGGCTCGCCGACGTTCGCCGGCTCGCCCGGCGGCAGCTTGGTCACCGGCCCGTCGATGACCGGGCCGGGCAGCGGCACCTCGTCGGCACGCGCGCCCGCGGCCGCGCCGAGCGCGCCCAGCCACAGGAGCGACGCGAGGGCGAGCGTCCGACGACCCGCCGGACGCCTCACGATGGCTGCGCCTCGACGTCGCGGATGTTGACGCGGCGGCGCTGCCAGGCGCGCACGGTGCGGCCGAGGTTGCCGATCGAGACGACGTAGTAGAGCGCCTTCAGCACCCGGATCGACGGCCAGATCGGCGTCGGCCCGTAGATGTCGCCGGCGAGCAGCGAGACCAGCGCCTCCTTGACGCGGAACGGGTTCTGAGGCGACATGAAGAACTCGCGCATCGTCGGGTTGGTGACGCGGAAGATGAACCACGAGAACTCGCGCGGGCCGCGCTGCACCCTGCGGTCGAACGCGCGGCGCAGCGTCGCGGCTTCGCGCCGACGGTCGAGCACCGCTTCGACGACGCGGGCGCCGTCGAAGGCGCTCTGCATCGCCAGGTACACGCCCGACGAGAAGACCGGGTCGACGAACGCGTAGGCGTCGCCGATCATCAGGTAGCGATCGCCGCTGCTCCGCGCGCTCGCATACGAGTAGTTGCCGGTCGCGTAGACGCGCTCGTCGACGAGCTTCGCACCGTCTAGGCGCTTCTCGAGCTCGGGGCACAGCGCGATCGTGTCGCGGAAGAACTCGGGCAGCGGCTTGCTGCGCGACTTCAGGTAGTAGGGCCAGCAGACGGCGCCGATGCTCGTCGTGCCGTCGGCGAGCGGGATGAACCAGAACCAGCCGTGCTCGAACCAGAAGATCGTGATGTTGCCTTCGAGCTTGCCGGGCAGCCGCTCGGCGCCGGTGAAGTGGCCGTACAGCGCCGAGCTGTTGTGGCGCTTGTTCTTCTCCTTGCAGCGCAGCTGGTTGGCGAGCAGCGTGTCGCGCCCGGAGGCGTCGACGACAAACCTGGCGCGCCAGGTGCGCCGGGCGCCGTCGTCGAGCTCGACCTGGACCGTCGCGCCCTCGCCGTCGAAGGCGACCTCGCGAACGCGCTCGCCTTCGAAGGTGCGCGCTCCCTTGGCGGCGGCGTCGCGGAAGAGGATCTCGTCGAGCTCCGAGCGGCGTACCTGCCAGGCGTAGGGCATCGACTTGTCCCAGGCCTCGACGAACTCGATGAACTGGCGATGCTCGTGATCGGGCGAGACGAACTCGACGCCGTATTTCGGCATGCCGATCGCCTCGACGCGGTCGCGCAGGCCGAGCCGGTCGAACAGGGCGACGTTGGCGGGCAGCAGCGACTCGCCGATGTGAAAGCGCGGATGGCGCGCCTTCTCGATGACGACGACGTCGCGCCCCTTCTCGGCGAGAAGGGCGGCGATGGTCGAGCCGGCGGGACCGCCGCCGACGACGAGGACGTCGCAACGGAAAGCCGTGTCGGCCGCGGCCGGCTCGGCGGGGGAAGTCAGGGGCTCCACGGGGCCGGATTCTCCAGTCGGCGCTGGGGGCGCCGCACGCCGGTTCCGGCGTCGCGACGTACCCCTCATGAGGGCGGGATTCTAAAGGTCAGCCCTGCGGCCTCGAATTCGCCGCAACCCAGGCAGCGTACGGCTCGTGCGCCCGCTCGATGGCGATCGCGTGGATGGCAGGCAGCTCGTAGGAGTGGAGCTCGCGGATCGCCCGTTCGGCGTCGTCGTAGGCGTTCGCCGCCACCTTGAAGAGGATGCGGAACTCGGGATCGTGCTGCACGATGCCGTCCCAGGCATAGAAGCTGTCGATCGCCGAGATCTGCGCGCACGCCGCCAGGCCCCGCTCGACGAGGGCGCGGGCGAGCCGATCCGCCTCGTCGCGCCGGCCGACGGTCGTGACGACGAGGAGAAACGGCGCCGGCACGGCGGCTCGCGGCGGCGGCGATCGGCGCCTACTCGCCGAGGTAGGCGGCGCGGACCTTCGGATCGGCGAGCAGCGCCTTGGCGTCGCCGCTCATCGTCACCTCGCCGCTGTCCATGACGTAGCCGCGCGAGGCGAGCTGGAGCGCCCGGCTCGCGTTCTGCTCGACAAGCAGGATCGTCGTTCCCTGCTTGTGGATGTCGTTGACGACCTCGAAGACCTTGTCGACCAGGATCGGCGACAGGCCCATCGACGGCTCGTCCATCAGCAGCACCTTGGGCCGCGCCATCAGGGCGCGCCCCATCGCCAGCATCTGCTGCTCGCCGCCGCTCATGGTGCCGGCGAGCTGGTGGCGGCGCTCCTTCAGGCGCGGGAAGATCGCGAATACGCGGTCGACGTCGGCGGCGATCTCCTTGACGTCGTTGCGGACGAACGCGCCCATCTGCAGGTTCTCGGTGATCGTCATTCGCGCGAACACGCCGCGCCCCTCGGGCACCATGACGAGGCCCTGCTTGACCAGGTCCCACGGGCCCTGGCCGCGGATGCTGCGGCCCATGAACTCGATCTCGCCACCGGCCGCCGCCTGCGTGCCGGTGATGGCCTTCAGCGTCGTCGTCTTGCCGGCGCCGTTGGCGCCGATCAGGCTGACCAGCTCGCCTTCCATCACCTCGAACGAGACGCCCTTGACGGCCTGGATGCCGCCGTACGAGACGCGCAGGCCGGCGACGCGCAGCATCGTCTTCGTCATGACCGCGGTCAACTCCTTCCCCCTTCGAGGGGGAAGGCAGGGTTGGCGGTGGTCCCATCCTGGGCCGACGGGCCTACCTCGGGCGAGCGCCCGAGGTAGGCCTCGATCACCTTCTCGTTGCGCTGCACCTCGGCCGGCGTTCCTTCGGCGATCTGCTTGCCGTAGTCGAGCACGGTGACGCGGTCGCACAGGCCCATGACGAGCTTGACGTCGTGCTCGATGAGCAGGATCGTCCGGCCGTCCTTGCGGATGCGGTCGATCAGCTCGCGCAGCGTCCCCTTCTCGGTCGCGTTCATGCCGGCAGCGGGCTCGTCGAGGGCGATCAGCTTCGGGTCGGTGGCGAGCGCGCGCGCCACCTCGAGGCGGCGCTGGTCGCCGTAGCTGAGCGTTCGCGCCTTGTACTCGGCGAAGCCGCCGATGCCGACGTAATCGAGCAGCTCCTGCGCGCGCCCGGCGATCGCCACTTCCTCGGCCTTGAACTTCGGCGTGCGAAACACCGCGCCGACGAGCCCCGAATGCGTTCGCACGTGGCGGCCGACCATGACGTTCTCGAGTGCCGTCATATCGGCGAAGAGGCGGATGTTCTGGAACGTTCGGGCGATTCCCGCCTTGGCGACCTCGTGCACCGCGCTCGGCCGATAAGGCTTGCCGCCGAGCTCGAACGTTCCCGAGTCGGGCATGTACAGGCCGGTGAGGACGTTGAAGAACGTCGTCTTGCCGGCGCCGTTCGGACCGATCAGCCCGTAGACCTGGCCCGGCGCGATCGTGATGCCGACGTCGGAGAGCGCCTGCAGGCCGCCGAAGCGCTTCGAGACGCCGGTCACGCGCAGGATCGGATCGCTCATCGCTCCGTCGGCACGATGTGCCCGGTGGTCGGCGGGATCTGCCTGGCCGGCGGCAGCTCGCCGTGCGGCAGCTTCACCGGCAGCTCGCCGCCCGGGCCCTGCGGCGGCGGCGTCTCGGCACCGCCTGCCCGCACCCGGCCGTGCTCCGGCGACGGCCAGAGTCCGCGCGGGCGCGACAGCATGATGCCGATCATCGCCAGCGCGATCAGCAGCTGGCGCAGGATCGACGCATCGAGGCGGCCTTCGGTCATCTGCTGCAGCGGCCCGGCGACGTAGCGCAGCACCTCGGGCAGCGCCGCGAGCAGCAAGGCGCCGACGATCACGCCGGGCAGATGACCGATGCCGCCGAGGACGACCATCGCGACGATCATCACCGATTCCTGCAGGCTGAACGACTCCGGCGAGATGAAGCCCTGGAAGCTCGCGAACATGACGCCGGAGACGCCGCCGAAGGTGGCGCCCATGCCGAACGCGAGCAGCTTGAGGTTGCGGGTGTTGATCCCCATCGCCTTGGCGGCGACCTCGTCCTCGCGGATCGCCATCCAGGCGCGGCCGATGCGGCTGCGCTCGAGGCGATGGCAGATCACGACCGCGAAGATGACGAGGAGCAGGAACAGGAAGTAGTAGTTGGTGACCTTCGGCCACTCGAGGCCGAAGAAGTGCTGCGTCCTGCCGAGCGAGAAGCCGAAGATCGAGATCTCGTCGATGGCGGTGATGCCCTTCGGGCCGTTGGTGATGTTGACCGGCGCGTCGAGGTTGTTCATGAACACGCGCACGATCTCGCCGAAGCCGAGGGTGACGATGGCCAGGTAGTCGCCGCGCAGCTTCAGCGTCGGCGCGCCGAGCAGGACGCCGGCACCGCCGGCCACGAGGGCACCGAGCGGAATGACGACCCACCACGGCGTGTGCAGGCCGTTCTGGAACGTACTGGCGATGCCGGCGAAGGTGTCGGTGAGCTGCGGCGACGCGAGCAGGCCGAGCATGTACGCGCCGACCGCGTAGAAGGCGACGTAGCCGAGGTCGAGCAGGCCGGCATAGCCGACGACGACGTTGAGGCCGAGCGCGAGCAGGACGTAGAGGAGCGCGATGTCGATGATCCGCACCCAGGCATTGCCGGCCATCTGGACGACGAACGGCAGGATGCAGAGCAGCACCGCGGCGCCGATGAAGACGACCAGCTTCTGCTGGCGGGTGGCGTCGGAAAAGCGCGTCACGGGAGCGCCCTCACGCTCTGTCTGCGACGCGCTCGCCGAGCAGGCCCTGCGGCCTGAGGGTGAGCACGAGGATGAGGACGACGAAGGCGAAGATGTCCTGGTAGTGGCTGCCGAGGACGCCGCCGGTGAGTTCGCCGATGTAGCCGGCGCCGAGCGATTCGATCAGGCCGAGCAGGACGCCGCCGACCATCGCGCCGGCGAGGTTGCCGATGCCGCCGAAGACCGCCGCCGTGAACGCCTTCAGGCCCGGCAGGAAGCCCATCGAGTGCTGCACCGAGCCGTAGTTGGCGGCGTACATCACGCCGGCGAGCGCGGCCAACGCGGCGCCGATGACGAAGGTCGCCGAGATCACGGTGTCGGGTTTGACGCCCATCAGCGCGGCGACGCGCGGGTTCTCGGCGGTCGCCCGCATCGCCCGGCCGAGGCGGGTGTGGTTGACCAGGTACATGAGGCCCGAGAGCGTGATTCCGGTGGAGACGAGGATCAGGATCTGCACGTTGTTGATGACCGCGCCGAAGACGACGTGCGGGTCGCCGGGCAGGAGGATCGGGAACGACTTGTAGTTCGGCTTCCAGATGATCATCGCCAGCGTCTGCAGGAGCAGGCTCATTCCCATCGCCGTGATCAGCGGCGCCAGGCGCGGTGCGTTGCGCAGCGGCCGGTAGGCGATCTTCTCGATCGCGAAGTTGAGCACCGAACAGACGATGACGGCGGCGACGAGGCCGATCAGGAGCAGCACCCAGCCCGGCAGGCCGAGGCCGGCGAGCACCGTGACCACCGTCCAGCTCGTCAGCGCGCCGACCATCAGCACTTCGCCATGCGCGAAGTTGATCAGGTTGATGATCCCGTACACCATCGTGTAGCCGAGCGCGACCAGCGCATAGACGCTGCCGAGCACCAGCCCGTTGATGATCTGCTGGACGAAGGTCTCCATGCGCGCCGACTCTATTAGCAATTCCCCTGCCACCACCTAGGGACTGCCCGATGGCGGCGACCGGCGGCGGTTGACTTTGGCGCCGTTGTGGACAACGCTCCCGCCACGAGACGGAGACAGGGGAGCGTCATGACATTGCGGAACCGGACCATCTTCATTTCCGGGGCCAGCCGCGGCATCGGCATGGCCATCGCCTGCCGGCTGGCGCGGGACGGCGCCAACATCATCCTCGCGGCGAAGACCGCGCAGCCGCACCCGAAGCTGCCGGGAACGGTCTTCAGCGCCGCCAAGGAGATCGTCGCCGCGGGCGGCAAGGCGCTGCCGGTCGTCTGCGACATCCGCGACGAGGAGCAGGTGCAATCGGCGGTCGATCAGGGCGTCGCCGCCTTCGGGGGCATCGACGTGTGCATCAACAACGCCAGCGCGATCGCGCTCACCGGCACGCTCGCCACCGACATGAAGCGCTACGACCTGATGAGCCAGATCAACGCGCGCGGCACCTTCCTCTGCTCCAAGCTGACCTTGCCGCACCTGCTGAAGGCGAGCAATCCGCACATCCTCAACCTCGCGCCGCCGCTCGACCTCGACCCGAAGTGGTTCGCGAACCACGTCGCCTACACGATGGCCAAGTTCGGCATGAGCCTGTGCACCCTCGGCATGGCCGCCGAGTTCCGCGGCAAGGTCGCCGTCAACTCGCTCTGGCCGATCACGGCGATCGACACCGCCGCCGTTCGCTTCGCCCTCGGCGGCGACGCCATGGCCGCGGAATGCCGCAAGCCCGAGATCCTCGCCGACGCTGCCTACGCGATCCTGTCGCGGCCCGTCGCCGAATGCAGCGGCAACTTCTTCATCGACGAGGAAGTTCTTCGCGCCGAAGGCGTGACCGACTTCTCCGCCTACGCGCCGGGCGCCGGCGATGGGCCGCTGCAAGGCGACTTCTTCGTCCCCGACGCCGTCTTCGACCGCTCGCCGACGCGGATCAAGCGCGGGTTTTGAACCGCCTGGCT
>JADGRJ010000224.1 GCA_017881025.1 Rhizobacter sp.
CGCACGACGGCGCCCGTCGATACGAAGAGGGTGGGCGCCCCGCTCCCGGCCCCCGACATCGGCAGCCACAAGCGGGCGAACATTCCCGGTGCGACACCGGCGAGGCCGGCCGGGAGATCGGCGCGGATTTGAGCCGTGTGCGTGCCGGGATCGATCGTCGGCAGCAATTCGACCTTGGCCGGCGTCACCCATTGGCTGCCAGCCGGCAGACCCGGCAACTCCACCCGGGGCATCCGGCCGGTGGCCATCTGTGCGGATACCGTCTGCGGCACGGCGGCCGTGACGCGAAGCGCCGAAGGGTCGTACACGGTGAGCAGCGCGCGGCCCGGCATGGCCATGTCGCCCAGCGACACCGGGACCTCCGCGACCACGCCGGCGAAGGGGGCACGGACAACGTAGAAGCCGCTTTGGGTGCGTGCCACACCCGATTGCGCCAGTTGGGCATTGACCTGCGCCCGGGTCGACTTGAATTCGGACTCGGCGCGCTCCAGCGCCGCCTGGCTGATGAAGCTCTTCTGGAAGAGCTGTCGCTGGCGCTCGAAGTCCTTGCTGGCCACCTCCAGCGAAGCGCGCGCCGCTTGAACCTGTGCGTCGCTCGACGCGGCGTTCTGCTCGGCAGCCCGGGCATCCAGGCGCAGCAAGACTTGGCCAGCCTTGACGCGGTCTCCGACCTTCGCGTCGAGCTGGATCACGGCTCCCGGCACCTGCGCGGCAATCACTGTCTGCCGAACGGCTTCCACCACACCGTCGAATGCGGATGTCGCGGTGTTGGCCGCGGCCTGTGCGGGCGCGGCGCTCAGGTCGACCGCTGCAGCCCGGAGCGGTGCGGCCAAGCCGATGGCCGCAGCCAGGGCCAAGCGGCAATACGGGTGGGAACCGGGGCGTTGGCGAATGGGTTGCATGCGGGGTCTTCCCCAGCCTCTGCCGACTGGCGGCCGGGATCGAGCGACGAACTGTAGATAGTATTTGCGCAAACAGCCAAATAGTCAAGTAGGATATTGCACAAGAACAAGCAGGGACGCTCGCTCCGAGGCATCATGGCGACAGCTCGACAACAGGCATGCCCCAGCATGGAAGGCCTCCCCGACGAAGCGCTGGCCCAGGTGGCGGCGTATTTCCAGGCGCTGTCCGAACCGACGCGACTGCAGATCCTCAACATCCTGCGCAAGGGCGAGCGCAGCGTGGGCGATCTGGCGCAACTTTGCGGCTACAGCCCAGCCAACATCTCGCGGCACCTCGCGCTGCTGGCGCAGCACGGCCTGGTCAGGCGAGAAAGCCGGGGCAACAGCGCCATCTACAGCATCGCCGACGCGTCGGTCTATGCGCTGTGCGACCTGGTCTGCGGCAACATCGCTCGACAGTTCGAGCGGGCGGCATCCGGACGCGCGGCGTTCCTGCCGACCGCAAGACGCGCCAAGTCTCGTTCCGCTTCGTAGGTGCGTGGGGAAGTCCGGCGCCGCGTGAGCGGACGACAGGCTCTACTTGGACGTTGGCTCGAGAGGACTCCAGGATCGCTCGATGACAAAGTTCCTCTTGCACATGGCGCTGCTCGCGCTGTTCGGCGCCGCGTACGCCGCATCTTCCGCCGAGGGTCCACGCCAGGCGGAGGTCGCCAAGCTGAGCGCCGACGTGATGCCTTTCAGCCTCAAGGCGACGACCCACGTGTTCACGAAGACGGCCGAGGGCGGCACGCAGCGCGTGGTGGCCAAGAGCGTGACCGACACGAACCAAGTCCGGCTGGTGCGCGAGCACCTGCACCAGATCCAGGTCAGTTTTCTGAAGGGTGACTTTTCGGGGCCGATGCACATTCATGGCAACAACATGCCCGGACTGGCCGACCTCAAGGCCGCCAAGCCGGGCCAGATCGCGATTGACTACCAGGACGTGAAGGGTGGCGCGGAGCTCACGTATCGGACGGCCGACGCCTCGCTTGTCGCGGCACTGCACGAGTGGTTCGACGCCCAGCTGTCCGATCATGGCGCTGACGCGACGGCGGGGCATCAGCACCATCATCATCGCGAGATGGGAACGCGATGATCGACGTTTCGCCTCGACAAGGGGTCGAGACACTCCGCGGTCTTGCCCCCCGAGCACGACCGATTGCGTCATTTCGACATCCGTTGTATCATCGACTCGATGGAAAAGGATGCCGTGATTCAAGCACTCGCCGCCTTGGCGCATCCCGTACGGCTCGAGGTATTCCGTGCCCTGGTCGTTCGAGGGAAGACCGGCTTGACCCCCGGAACGATGTCCGAGGCGCTCGACATTCCTGCGAACACGCTGTCTTTCCATTTGAAGGAGCTGGCGCACGCCGGGCTCGTGACTCAAGAGCGTGCAAGCCGAAACATCATCTATCGAGCTGCCTACGACTGCATGGACGGGGTGCTCGGGTATCTGACCAAGAATTGCTGCCAGGGCGCCGCGTGCGCGGTCGAGCCTGACACGGCAGCCTCATGCAAGTGCTGACCTCCGGGAGAACCTCATGAACCGATTTCACGTCCACGCCCACGTCGAAGACCTGCAGGCGAGCATCGCTTTCTACTCGAAGATGTTCGCCGCGGAGCCGACCCGGATCGAAAGCGACTACGCCAAATGGATGCTCGAGGATCCGCGCATCAACTTCGCCATCTCGACTCGGGGCGGCAAGCCGGGCGTCGACCACCTCGGCATTCAAACCGACACCGAGGCCGAACTTGCCGAATTGAAGGCCAGGGCCAAGGCGGCTGACCTGGCCCTGTTGGACGAAGGTGAAACGACATGCTGCTACGCACGCAGCGAGAAACACTGGGTCACCGACCCGCAGGGGATTGCCTGGGAGCACTTTCATACGCTCGACAGCATCCCGGTATTCAGTGAGAAGGCGGCGGCTGCGGCCGGCGCTTCCGCGTGCTGCGCCGCCCCCGCCGCAAACGGCAGGCCCGATCTCGTTCCACTGAAGCAAGCCTCTTCGTGCTGCTGAGGAGTGGCCGCTTCAGGGACAGTGGTCATCTCCGGGAACTGAACCCATGAGCACGGCCCAGCTCGCCGCCGGCTCGGGGGGCAAGCCTTCCCAGCCTGCAATGGCCACGTTCGAACGCTATCTGACCGTCTGGGTCGTGCTCTGCATCGTCCTGGGCGTGGGCGTCGGGCAGTTCCTTCCCGCTCTTTCGCAAGCGGTCGGACGGATGGAGGTCGCCCGGATCAATATTCCGGTCGGCTTGCTCATCTGGGTGATGATCATTCCCATGCTTCTGAAGATCGACTTCGGCGCACTCGGCCAGGTTGGGAAGCATGCTCGAGGAATCGGCGTCACGGTCTTCATCAACTGGGCGGTCAAGCCCTTCTCGATGGCACTTCTCGGTTGGATATTCGTGCGGCACGTCTTCGCTGCGTGGCTGCCGGCAGACCAGCTCGACAGCTACGTGGCGGGCCTCATCTTGTTGGCGGCGGCGCCCTGCACGGCGATGGTCTTCGTCTGGAGCCAGCTCTGCAAGGGCGACCCTTACTTCACGCTCTCGCAGGTCGCGCTGAACGACGCCATCATGGTCGTCGCCTTCGCCCCGATCGTGGCGCTCCTGCTCGGACTCTCCTCAATCACAGTCCCTTGGGACACGTTGCTGACGTCGGTGGTCCTGTACATCGTCGTCCCCGTCATCTTCTCCCAGCTTTGGCGCAAGGCCTTGCTTCGCAAGGGCACAGAGCACTTCGAAGCGGTCGTCAGCAAGCTCGGTCCATTCTCGATCGGCGCGCTGCTGCTGACGCTGGTTCTGCTGTTCGCGTTTCAGGGTGAACGGATCATCGACCAGCCGTTGGTCATCGCGATGCTGGCGGTGCCGATTTCGATACAGGTGGTCTTCAACTCCGGTCTGGCCTACCTCTTGAATCGTAGGCTGGGTGTCGCGTTCTGCGTTGCCGGCCCATCCGCTCTCATCGGTGCGAGCAACTTCTTCGAGCTCGCGGTGGCGACGGCGATCGGGCTGTTCGGCTTTCAGTCGGGTGCTGCCTTGGCCACCGTGGTCGGCGTCCTCATCGAGGTGCCGGTGATGCTGGCGGTGGTTGCTGTCGTGAACCGCTCGCAAGCGTGGTACGAGGCGGGCGCCAGCGTGGCCAGGTCTTGAATCTGTTTCCCCATGAGTGACGTCACCATCTATCACAACGCCGATTGCGGCACCTCGCGCAACACGCTCGGGCTCATCCGCCACGCGGGCATCGAGCCGACGGTCATCGAGTACCTGAAGACGCCGCCGAGCAAGGAGACGCTGCGCAAGCTCATTGCCGCAATGGGCGTCTCGGTCCGGCAGCTCCTTCGCGAGAAGGGGACACCCTACACGGAGCTCGGATTGGCAGCCTCGAAATGGACGGACGAGCAGTTGCTCGACTTCATCGGTGTGCATCCCATCCTGATGAATCGTCCGATCGTGGTGACGCCCCTCGGGACAAAGCTGTGCAGACCCTCCGAGGCGGTGCTGGAGCTGCTCCCGACAGGCAAGCTGCCGCCGTTCACCAAGGAGGACGGCGAGGTCGTCGAGGACTCCGGAGTCCGGCGCCACAGTTCGCGTCAGGCCGTCTAGAAGCTGCGCTTGGCCTCGACGATGAACTGAAGCCGGCGGATCGACGGATCGCCGTCGAGCGGAAAGGCGATGTCCACGTGAACGACGCTGCCGAGCGCCGAACGACTGTTTCCAAAGCGCAGCCCGAAGCCGACGTCCCTCAGCACGTTGCGACGCGCCGATGGCGGGAGATCGACGGCGCGAACGATGTTCGAGCCCCAGGTGCCGCCCATGTCGTAGAAGACCGCGCTCCCGACGGTGAAGAGCCGATACGGATACCAGTCGGTGAAGGCGCGCTCTTCGACCGTCAGCAACCACCGGCCTTGCCCGGTCCGGTAGCGAAGCGGGTAGCCGCGCAGCCCGTTGTCGCCTCCCAGCGTGAGCTGCTTGTCGACATCGAGGTGCACCCCTTGATCCACGCTCAAGCCGACGAATAGAGCTCGTCGCGGCGTCTGCCGCCAGTAGTAGCGCGCGGCGACCCCGAACAACGCATCTTCGAGCCCGTCGCCAGCGACCCGACCCGTGGCTGCGGCGCTCCACAGCAGGGTGTGGGAGTCGCCCGGCTGGAAGCCCTTCGAGGCGCTCGCGTCGAAGACCGCGGCCTGCCGATCGGAGCCGAATGCCGTTGTCGCGAAGCCCAGTCGAATCTTCGCATGCCAACCGAGGGCGAGGTCTTCGGTGCGCCCGATCTGATCCTGATTTCGCGTCTCGCGGAAATCGTCTTCGACCAGCTCGGCACCGATCCATGGATAGGCCAACCTGCGGTCCGCCGGCAGCCTGGCGCCGGGGGTGTCCGAGACCAACGAACCCGCCCGGCGCTCGTCGATCGTGATGCCACCGGTCCAGCGAGAGACCCAGCGGCCGCTCAGCCCGGCCGACCACCCCGCGTACGCCGTCGCCTCGCGCTCGCGCGTCTGGAACTGCTCGACGATGCGACCGAAGTCGTAGACGGAATCCACGCGCTTTTCGTTGCGCAGATAGATGCCGGACGCCCATCGCGAATCGAGCGCGTAGAACGGCCGCTCCACGTTGAGCACCTGCGCGTGGCCGTCGCTGTTGGCTGCGATCTGGGCCCCGACCTGCCAGCGGCTCCCGGCGAAGGCGGCATCGCTGTACTCGATCAATCTGGAGCTGCGGTCGACGTCGGATTTTGACTTCAGGGCCAGACTGCCGCCGGTGCCGAAAAGGTTGTGCTCCTCGATGCCGAAGCCGCTTTTGTTCTTGCCGCCCTTTCGACCGAACTCGACTTCGGGCTTCAGGGTCCAGGTGTCCTCGGTCACGACCTCGATGTCCACCGAACCGTCGTGGTACGCCACCGGGCGAATGTGGGCATCGCGCAGATAGTCGTGGCTACGCAGGACCCGCTCGGACTCCCTCAGCAACCTCGCGTCGTACCGCTCCCCGGAACGAAACAGCAACTGCGAGGCGATGGTCGATTCGCGGCTGACGACGTGGACCCGATTCGCCAGTCGAAACAGGGCCGTGTTCTCTTGATCGTCGTCGGTGTCAAAGACGTTGACGCGGACAAGGCGCACCTGACCGATGACGGCGCCGCTTCCTTCGAGCACCGAATCCTCCGGAACGTCGGGGGGGCGCAGGAACTGGCGTTCTTCCAGGCGCGAACGCACGCTGGGCAGCAGGTCGGCCGCCGCAGGAACGAGGAATGACAGGCTCACGCAGGCGGCAAGCGCGTGGACCCAGCTGAATGGTGAACGCAGCAAATGAACTCTTCAGTCAAATTGGCCGGCATGTCTTCGCCGCAACCGCGATGGCGCCGAAGAAGCGCCTTCTGCGAAGCTGCCGAAGACGCCCGCAACCATAGGTTGGAGGTCGTCGCAATCCGTGGTCCGATTGTGGAATAAGCGTGGAGTGCCGAGGTCGGTAAACGGGCTGCAACGATCGACGCGGGTCGTGCCGCGCTTGACGCAGGTCAATGTCAAGCGCGGGGAGATGCCTAGCCTTTACTCCGAGGTGGACTACTGATTCTTCATGTCCACGATTTGAGCGCGACATGTACCGCCGGATCCTCGTCCCCGTCAATGGCAGCGATGCTGCGTCTCAGGGCTTGGCCGAAGCCATTCGCCTGGCCGTGCCGTGGGGGTCGACGCTGCGACTCCTCCATGTGACGTGCGCCTACCCGTTCGCCGTCGAAATGGCCAACCC
>JADGRJ010000225.1 GCA_017881025.1 Rhizobacter sp.
ACGGCCGATCTCGTCCGCTCGCTCGTCCCCGACGAGCTCGCCAAGATCAAGGCCGGCGGCTTCGCCGGCAAGTTCGACCGCGCCGCCGAGATCTTCACGCAGATGAGCACGCAGGACGCTTTCGCCGAGTTCCTGACGCTGCCGCTCTACGAGGAGATCTAGGCCCGATGACGAGACTGGCGATTGCGATGTACCTGTCGCCCGAGCAACGGGTCTCGATCTGGTGAGGCGAGCCGACGCCACGAGACGACGCCTCAGCCCTCGGCGCGGCGCGGCGGCCGCGGCGTTCTGCGTCGCTCTCGCGCTGGTCGCGTGCGCGCAGACAGGTGGAGTGCCCGCGCCGCCGCGCGGCACCGGGATCGAGCGCTCGATGTTCGATCCGTCGGTGCGCGCGCAGGACGACTTCTTTCGCCACGTCAACGGCACGTGGCTGAAGAGCGCGGTCATCCCGCCCGACAAGTCGCGCATCGGCACCTTCTCTTCGCTGCGCGAGAAGACCGAGGCGCAGCTGCACGTCCTCGTCGAGAACGCGGCGCGCACTCGCGGCGACGCCGACGCGCGCCGCATCGGCGACCTCTACGAGAGCTTCGTCGACGAGGCGGCGGTCGAGCGCGCCGGCCTCGGCCCGCTTGCCGCCGAGCTGGCGGCGATCGACGCGCTGCCGTCGACCGACGCGCTCGGCGCCGCGATCGGCCGCCTCGACCGCCTCGGCGTCGACCTGCCGATCGCCTTCTACATCACGCTCGATGGCCGCGACACGACAAAGAACATTCCGTGGCTCGCGCAGGGCGGCCTGCTCCTGCCCGATCGCGACTACTACCTGGTCGAGGGCGATGCCCGCTTCGCGCAGGCGCGCGCCGCGTACGTGGCCTACCTGACCAAGCTGCTCGTCCTCTCGGGCGCCGATGCCGCGGCGCAGGCGCAGGCGCAGGCGATCCTCGGCCTCGAGACGGCGCTCGCGCGCGGCCAGTGGACGCGCGTCGAGGGGCGCGATCCGGTCAAGACCTACAACAAGATGACGACCAGCGCGCTCGTGCCGCTGGCCGGTGGCTTCGACTGGACGGCTTACCTCGCCGCGACCGGCCTGGCGGGATGGACGAGCGAGATCGTCGTCCGCCAGCCGAGCTATCTGCCCGCGTTCACGGCGCTCGCTGCGTCGACGCCGCTGCCGGCCTGGAAGGCGTATCTGCGAACGCATCTCCTGCACGCGTACGCGCCGTACCTCGGCAAGGCCTTCGTCGCCGCGCGCTTCGAGTTCTCGGGGACGGCGCTGCGCGGCACGATCGAGAACGAGGCACGCTGGAAGCGCGGCATCGCGCTCGTCCAGCAATCCGCGGGCGAGGCGCTGGGCAAGCTCTACGTCGCGCGCCATTTCCCGCCGGCGTCGAAGGCGCGAATGGAAACGCTCGTGGCCAACCTGCTCGCCGCCTACCGCGAGAGCATCGATTCGCTCGACTGGATGAGCGTGGCGACGAAGCAGGAGGCGCAGGCCAAGCTGGCGACGTTCCGGCCGAAGATCGGCTACCCCGGGCGCTGGATCGACTACGGCGCGCTCGAGATCCGCCGCGACGACCTGCTCGGCAACGTCGTTCGCGCCCGCGCCTTCGAATACGAGCGCCAGCTCGCCAAGCTCGGCGCGCCGGTCGACCGCGACGAGTGGCGGATGACGCCGCAGACGGTCAACGCGTACTACAGCGCGGCGTTCAACGAGATCGTCTTCCCGGCGGCGATCCTGCAGCCGCCGTTCTTCCATGCCGAGGCCGACGACGCGGTCAACTACGGTGCGATCGGCGCGATCATCGGCCACGAGATCAGCCACGGCTTCGACGACCGCGGCAGCCAGTTCGACGGCACCGGCCACCTGCGCCTGTGGTGGACGCCCGAGGACCGGGCGCGCTTCTCGGCGAAGACGCGGATCCTGATCGACGAGTACTCGGCGTTCTCGCCGGTGCCGGGCTACCCGATCGACGGCGCGCTCACGCTCGGCGAGAACATCGCCGACAACTCCGGCCTCGCCGTCGCCTACAAGGCCTACCGCCGCTCGCTCGGCGCCGCGCCGGCGCCGGTGATCGACGGCACGAGCGGCGACGAGCGCTTCTTCTACGGGTTCGCGCAGGCCCATCGCGGCAAGTCGCGCGAGGCAGCGCTCGTCGCGCAGGTCAAGTCCGATCCGCACTCGCCCGACGAATTCCGCGTCAACGGCACGCTGCGCAATCACCCGGCGTTCTATTCGACCTTCGGCGTCGGGCCCGGCGACCGGATGTACCTGCCGCCCAAGCAACGCGTCTCGATCTGGTAGCTGCACGCCGGCGCGGCGACGGCCGGCGACGACAATCGCCGGCTGACCCGACCGCACCACGCTCCGTGCCTTCGCCCGACCCGATCCACTCCCGCGCCGCCCTTGCCGAGCGCTTCGGCCCGAACTATCGCTGGCGCCTCCTGGCGACGGTGATGATCGGCACGGTCGCGTCGATCATGGCGTCGACGATCGTCAACGTCGCCGTCCCCGACATGAGCCGCGTCTTCGGCCTGGGCCAGGAGCGCGCGCAGTGGCTCTCGGCAGGCTTCATGGGGGCGATGACGCTGTCGATGCTGACGACGCCGTGGCTGCTCGAGCGCTATGGCTACCGGCACGCCTACACCGGGGCCGTCGTCCTGCTCATGGCCGGCGGCATCGTCGGCGGTTCCAGCTCCTGGTTCGACCTGGTGCTCGCGATGCGCGTCGCCGAGGGCCTCGCCGCCGGCGTGCTGCAGCCGATCCCGGCGATCATCATCCTGCACGCGTTCGGCGCCGGCGAGCGCGGCAAGGCGATGGGCATCTTCGGCTTCGGCGTCGTCCTCGCGCCGGCGCTCGGCCCGAGCATCGGCGGCATCCTGGTCGAGGCGTTCGGCTGGCGCTCGATCTTCTTCGTCGTCACGCCGTTCTGCCTCGTCGCCGTCGCGATGGCGCAGCGCTACCTGCCGATCAGCGCGCCCGGCGGCGCGCCGATCAGCAAAGCGGGCGGCCGCCTCGACATCATCGGCCTGGGCCTGATCGCGATCGCCGTCCTCGCGTTCCTCAACGGCATGGGCCACCTGCACGCGGCGGCGCTCGACCTCGGCCTGGCGCTGTTCGCCTGCGCCCTCGTCGCGACGATCGGCTTCGTCGTCCACCAGCGGCGCGGCGCCAGGCCGCTGATGTCGCTCGCGCTCTTCGACCACCGCGCCTTCGCGATGGGCGGCGCGGTCGCCTTCATCTACGGCATGGCGCTGTTCGGCTCGACCTACCTGGTGCCGGTCTTCATGCAGGAGGCGCTGCACCTGCCGCCGTCGCAGGCCGGCGCCGTGCTGCTGCCGGCGGGGCTCGTGCTCGCGGTGACCATCCCGCTCGCCGGCCGCCTCGCCGACCGCGTCGCGGTCAGCCGGATGGTGAGCGTCGGCCTCGTCCTGCTGGCGCTGTCGTTCTTTCTCATGCTCGGCGTCGACACGAGCACCGCGCTCCTGACGATCACGGCGTGGGCGGCGGTCGGCCGGCTCGGGCTCGGCCTGATCCTGCCGTCGCTCAATCTCGGCGCGATGCAGGGCGTGCCGAACGCACTGATCGCGCAGGGCTCGAGCACGATCAACTTCCTGCGCCAGCTCGGCGGCGCGGTCGGCATCGCCCTGGTCGGCAACGTTCTCGAATCGCGCCTGCGAACGCACGCCGCCGAGCCGCTCGCCGCCTTCCACGAAACCTTCGCGCTCGTCGGCGCCATCACCGCCTGCGCCATCGTCGCTGCCTGGCGCATGGGGCCGGGACCGCGGCCAACACGACACGATCCCCGACCCTCATGAACCTCGACCTCGATCTTCTTCCCGAGCGCTGCGACGCGATCGTCGTCGGCGCCGGCCCGGCCGGCGCCGCGGCGGCGCAGTGGCTCGCGCGCTTCGGGCGCGATGTCGTCCTCGTCGACGCGCAGGCGTTTCCACGCGACAAGGTCTGCGGTGACGGCCTCATCCCCGATGCGCACCGCGCCCTCGACCGGCTCGGCGTGCTCGCCCAGGTGATGGCCGAAGCGCGCTCGGCGACGACGCTCGCCTGCATCGCGCCGCGCGGCGGCCGCATCGACGTGCCCGGGCGTCTCGCCGTGCTGCCGAGAAGGCGTCTCGACGAGATCATCTGCAAGGCGGCCGTCGCCGCCGGTGCGCGCATGTTCGCGCCGGTGCGCTTCGTCGCGCCGCTGCGCGACGGCGCGGGGCGCGTCGTCGGCGCTCGCCTGCAGCAGGGCGAGCGCGTCCGCGAGGTGAAGGCGCCCTGGCTCGTGCTGGCGAGCGGCGCGCAGCCGCAGGCGACGATCGCCGCGGGCCTGTGCGACCGGCGCACGCCGAGCGGCATCGCGCTGCGCGGCTACGTCGAGAACGCGGCGATGACGGCGCGCATCACCAGCCTCGAGGTGGTCTGGCACAAGCGCCTCTCGCCCGGCTACGGCTGGATCTTTCCGTGCGGCGGCGACGTCTTCAACATCGGCGTCGGCGTCGCCCAGAGCCATCGCCAAGGCAAGGACGGCAAGCACGCGATGCTGGACATCAACCTGCGCGAGGTCTTCGCCGCCTTCAAGGCGCTCTACGCGCCGGCGCGCGAGCTCGTCGCGGGCGGCCGCTGGCAGGGCGAGCCGGGCCACGAGCTGAAGGGCGCGCCGCTGCGCTGCTCGCTCGAAGGCGCGCGCCTCGAGGCGCCCGGCGTGCTCGTCACCGGCGAGGCGGCGGGAAGCACTTACGCGTTCACCGGCGAGGGCATCGGCAAGGCGATGGAGACCGCGCTCCACGCCGCCGAGGCGATCCTCGCCCACCCGAAGGGCGACGCGAGCGACGCCACCGACGCGGTGATCCGCGCCGACTACGCGGCGCGCGTCCTCTCGCTCAAGCCCCGCTTCGACCTCTACGAGGAAGCGAACCGTGCCAACGCGCACCCGTGGCTGATCGACCTCCTCGTCTGGAGCGCGCGGCGCAGCCCGCGCCGCGTCCAACGCATGGCCGGCGTCCTCGAGGAAACCCACATCCCGACCGACGCGGTGACCGTGCGCGGCGTCCTCAGGCGGCTGGTCGACTGGCGCTGAACGCGAGCGCTCGACCTTCGAAGCGATTGTCGAAATCGGCGCCGCCGGATCGTCATCATGGTGGGTGCCGCGTCGGCGCTCGCCACCTCGAGAGGAAACGACCATGGAATACATGCTGATGCTCTACCAGTCGAAGGAGGACTTCGCCGAGCGCGACGATCCGGCGCGCGCGCCCGCCTACTGGGCCGGCTGGAAGGCCTACGTCGAGGCGATGCACGCCTCGGGCACCGTGAAGAGCGGTGTCGGCCTGCAGCCGCCCGCGACCGGCACGACGGTGCGCATGAGCGACGGCAAGCGGCGCGTCCAGGACGGCCCGTTCGCCGACACCAAGGAGCAGCTCGGCGGCTACTTCGTCATCGACGTCCCCGACCTCGACACCGCGCTCGCCTGGGCAGCGCGCTCGCCGAGCGCGACGACTGCGGGCGTCGAGGTGCGGCCGGTGCTGACGATGAAGCCCGCGGCCTGACGCCGACATGGGAAGCGCGACAGCGGGCGACGCGGCCGCCGCGGTCGCGCGCGATTCCTACGGCCGCCTGATCGCCTACCTGGCGGCGCGCTCGCACGACATCGCCGGCGCCGAGGATGCGCTCGGCGACGCCTTCGCCGCCGCGCTCAGGCACTGGCCGATCGACGGCGTCCCCGACGCGCCCGAGGCGTGGTTGCTGACGACGGCGCGGCGCCGCCTGCACGATCGCTGGCGCCACGGTCGCGTCGAGGCCGGCGCCGAAGCGACGCTCGGGATCGTCTTCGGCGAGCTCGCCGCCGCGCCCGAGCCGCAGTTCCCCGACGAGCGGCTCAAGCTCATGTTCGTTTGCGCCCATCCGGCGATCGATCCCGCGGCGCGCGCCGCGCTCATGCTGCAGACCGTCCTCGGCCTCGACGCGGCGCGGATCGCCTCGGCGTTCCTGGTCGCGCCGGCGACGCTGTCGCAGCGGCTGGTCCGCGCCAAGACCAAGATCCGCAGCGCAGGCATCGCCTTCGAGGTGCCGGGGTCCGACGAGTGGGCGAGCCGGCTCGCCGACGTGCTCGAGGCGATCTACGCCGCCTACGGCACCGGCTGGGACGACGTCGCCGGCACCGATCCCCAGCGCAGCGGACTCGCCCAGGAAGCGCTGACGCTGGCGGCGATGCTCGCCCACCTCGTCCCCGATGTGGCCGAGGCGTGGGGCCTGCTCGCGCTGCTCGCCTTCTGCCAGTCGCGCGCTTCGGCGCGGCGCGATGCGGCCGGCGACTACGTGCCGCTGCTCGCGCAGGACACGGCGCTCTGGGACCGCGAGCTGCTTGGCGTCGGCGAAGCGGCGCTGCGCCGCGCGGCCGCGCTCGGCGCGCCCGGCGCGTTCCAGCTCGAGGCGGCGATCCAGTCGGCGCACACGCAGCGCCGCCTCGGCGCGAGCGTTCCCGATGCGGCGATCGTCGCGCTCTACGACGCGCTCGTCGCCGTCCAGCCGACGATCGGCGCAATCGTCAGCCGCGCCTGCGCGGTCGGCGCGGCCGACGGCGCCGCGGCCGGCCGCGCCGCCCTGGCGGGCCTCGGCGCGAAGGAGGTGCACGGCTATCAGCCGTACTGGGCGGCGCTCGCCCACCTCGCCGCGGCCGACGGCGACCTCGCGAC
>JADGRJ010000044.1 GCA_017881025.1 Rhizobacter sp.
GCCGAGCGCACGCGGCGCCAGCGCGAGCTCGTCGACCAGGACCGCGAGCTGCAGCGGCGTCGGCGCGAGTTCCAGGAAGACCTGAGCCAGCGCAAGAACGAAGAGCTCGCCACCGTCGTCGAGCGCACCAACCGCGTCATCAAGCAGATCTTCGAGACCGAGAAGTACGACCTGATCCTGCAGGAGGCCGTGTTCTGGAGCCCGAAGGTCGACATCACCGACAAGGTGATCAAGGCGCTCAACGCCCAAGGCGGCAAATAAGGCGCCGCGCGAGATGAGCGAAGTCCTGCTTCGCGACATCATCGAACGGCTCGGCGGCGAACTGATCGGCGACCCCGAAACGCGCATCGAATCGATCGAGCCGCTCGAATCGGCGACGCCGACGGCGATCTCGTTCCTCGCCAACCCTGTCTACGCGAAGCAGCTGGCCGGCTCGTCCGCCGCCTGCGTGATCGTCGCGCCGGCGTTTCGCGACGCGGCCGCGGCGCGCGGCGCGGCGATCGTCAGCGCCGACCCCTACCTCTATTTCGCCCGTCTGACGCAGTGGTGGGCCGAGCGCACGCGGCCGCCGGTTCCAGCGGCGATCCATCCGAGCGCGGCGATCGATCAGGCGGCCCGGATCGGCGCCCGCGTCGCGGTCGGCGCGTTTGCCGTGATCGAAGCCGGCGCGATCGTCGGCGACGACGTCCGCATCGGCCCGCACGCCGTCGTCGGCGCCGGCTGCCGGATCGGCACGGCGACACGGATCGGTCCGCGCGTCGCGGTCGTTGCCGGGACGACGATCGGCGCGCGCGGCATCGTCCACGCCGGCGCCGTCCTCGGCGCCGACGGCTTCGGCTTCGCCCCCGACCGCGGCCGCTGGGAAAAGATCGAGCAGCTCGGCCGCGTCGTCATCGGCGACGACGTCGAGATCGGCGCCAACACCTGCATCGACCGCGGCGCCCTCGGCGACACCGTCATCGGCGATGGCGTCAAGATCGACAACCTGGTCCAGATCGGCCACAACGTGCGGATCGGCGCGCACACCGCGATCGCCGGCTGCGTGGGCATCGCCGGCAGCGCCACCATCGGCGCGCACTGCATGCTCGGCGGCGGCTCGGGCGTCAACGGCCACGTGACGATCGCCGACCACGTCGTCGTCGGCGGCGCGACTCAGATCTCGCGCTCGATCGCCAAGGCGGGCTTCTACAGCGGCTCGTTTCCGTTCGACGACAATGCCTCGTGGGAGAAGAACGCCGCGACGCTGCGCAACCTTCATGCGTTGCGCGAGCGGGTGCGCGCGCTGGAGAAGAAGTCGCCATGACGATGAACATCCACGACATCCTGAAGAAGCTGCCGCACCGGTATCCCTTCCTGATGGTCGACCGCGTGCTCGAGCTCGAGCACGGCAAGCGCATCAAGGCGCTCAAGAACGTGACTGCCAACGAGCCGTACTTCCTCGGCCACTTCCCGCGCCGGCCGGTGATGCCCGGGGTGATGATGCTCGAGGCGCTCGCCCAGGCGGCGGCGCTGCTGTCGTTCGACGCGCTCGACGCCAAGGCCGACGACAACTCGCTCTACTACTTTGCCGGCATCGACTCGGCACGCTTCAAGCGCCCGGTCGAGCCCGGCGACCAGATGATCCTCGACGTCACGCTCGACCGGATGAAATCGAACATCTTCAAGTTCCACGCGCGCGCCAGCGTCGACGGCGAGACCGCCGTCGAGGCGGGGCTGATGTGCGCCGTGCGGTCGGTCGAGTAGGGCGCGAGGCCGCCCATGGCGTTTGCAGGCCCCTAGGTCTAGGTCGATGGCGAAGATCCACCCGACGGCGATCGTCGAGCCCGGCGCCGAGCTCGCCGGCGACGTCGAGGTCGGCGCCTACAGCATCGTCCGCGCCCCGGTCCGGATCGGCGCCGGCACGGCAGTCGGCCCGCACTGCGTGATCGAGGGCCGGACGACGATCGGCCGCGCCAACCGGATCTCGCAGTTCAACTCGATCGGCGGCGTGCCGCAGGACAAGAAGTACGCCGGCGAGGACACGCGCCTCGAGGTGGGCGACCGCAACACGATCCGCGAGTTCTGCTCGATCCACATCGGCACGGTCCAGGACGCCGGCGTCACCCGCATCGGCGACGACAACTGGATCATGAACCACGTTCACATCGCGCACGACTGCCAGGTCGGCAGCCAGACGATCATCGCCGGCTATTCGGGCCTCGCCGGCCACGTGCAGCTCGGCGACTGGGCGATCGTCGGCGGCCAGAGCGGGCTGCTCCAGTTCGTTCGCGTCGGCGCGCACGCGATGATCGGCTTCCAGAGCCACGTCTCGCAGGACGTGCCGCCGTTCATGATGGTCGACGGCCATCCGCTCACGGTGCGCGGCTTCAACGCCGAAGGCATGCGCCGGCGCGGCTTCTCGGCCGAGCGGATCGGCGCCGTCAAGCAGATGCACCGGCTGCTGTACCGCGACGGCCTGACCTTCGACGACGCGCGCGCGAAGATCGCCGCGCTCGCCGAAGCGGTTCCCGAAGCGGCCGACGACGCCCGCCTGGTCGGCGATTTCCTCGCCTCGGCCAAGCGCGGCATCGCTCGCTGAGTCGATTCGCGCCGGATGAACCCTGACGCTCCGCGCTTCGCGATGGTCGCGGGCGAGGCCTCGGGCGACCTGCTGGCCGCGTCGTTGCTCGCCAGCCTGCGGGCACGCTGGCCGGCGCTGGCGGCCGAGGGCATCGGCGGGCCGCGCATGGCCGAGCAGGGCTTCACGGCCTGGTGGCCGCACCACAAGCTCTCGCTGCACGGCTATGCCGAGGTGCTCGGCCACCTGCGCGAGATCCTCGCGATCCGCAGCCAGCTGATCGAGCGCCTGCTCGCCGACAAGCCCGACGCCTTCATCGGCATCGACGCGCCCGACTTCAACCTCGACGTCGAGATGAAGCTCAAGGCCGCCGGCATCAAGGCGATCCATTTCGTCAGTCCGTCGATCTGGGCCTGGCGCGGCAAGCGGATCGAGAAGATCGGCCGTTCGACCGACCTGGTGCTCTGCATCTTCCCGTTCGAGCCCGAGATCTACGCCAAGCGGAAAATCAACGCCGTGTACGTCGGCCACCCCCTCGCCAGTGCGATCCCGTTCGATGTGCCGCGGGCAGAGAGCCGGGCTGCGCTCGGCATCGGCGCCGACGAGACGCTCGTCGCCTTGCTGCCGGGAAGCCGCCGCGCCGAGATCCAGTACATCGCGCCGCGCCTGTTCGGCGCCGCCGCCGAGATGAGCCGGGCGCGGCCGGGCCTGCGCTTCGTCGTTCCCGTCGTCACCGGGCTGCGCCACGCGGTCGAGCCGCTGCGAAAGCAATTCGCCCCCGACGCCGCGATCACGCTGCTCGACGGACGCGCCCACGAGGCGCTCGCCGCGTGCGACGTCGCTCTCGTCGCCAGCGGCACGGCAACGCTCGAGGCGGCGCTCTTCAAGCGGCCGATGGTCGTCGTCTACGTGATGCATGTGCTCAACTGGCAGATGGGCAAGCGCATGAGTTACCAGCCGTGGGTATCGTTGCCGAACATCCTGCTGCGCGAGTTCGCGGTTCCCGAGCTGCTGCAGGGCGACGCGACGCCGGCGAAGATCGCGGCCGCGGCGTTCAAGTGGCTTGACGATCCCGATGCGGCCGAATCGCTGCGCGTCCGCTTCGAAGGCATCCACCGCGCCCTGAAGCGCGACACCGGCGCGCTCGCCACCGCCGCGATCGAGTCCGTCCTCGCCACCTGAGAGCGCCATGCACGCCCGTACCTTCATGCGCGCCGCCAAGCTGCGCGGCATCGTCGACGTCGCCGGGTTCATGGCCGGTGTCGACGAGGTCGGCCGCGGCCCGCTCGCCGGCCCCGTCGTCGCCGCTGCGGTGATCCTCGAGGAGCGGCAGACGATCCGCGGCCTCAACGACTCGAAGCTCCTGACGCCGGAGGAGCGCGAGCGCCTCGACCGCGAGATCCGCAAGCGCGCGGTCTGCTTCAGCGTCGCCTCGGCGAGCGTCGACGAGATCGATACGCTGAACATCCTGCGCGCGGCGCTGCTGGCGATGCGTCGTGCCGTCGAGGGCCTTGCGCAGCAGCCGCAGATCGTCCTCGTCGACGGCAACCAGCGCCCGCAGCTGACGATGCCGGTGCGCACCGTCGTCGGCGGCGATGCCAAGGTGCGATCGATCTCGGCGGCGTCGATCATCGCCAAGGTGTATCGGGATCGCCTCTGCCTGCAGCTGCACGAGGAGCATCCTCAGTACGGCTTCGACAGCCACAAGGGCTATTCGACGCCCGAGCACCTCAACGCGCTGCGCGAGCACGGCGCGTGTCCGCACCACCGGCGCAGCTTCGCGCCGGTCCGCAGCGTCCTCGACCGGCTCTTCTGAAGGCGTGGCCAAGGTCACGGAGATCACGTCGCGGCGCAATCCGCTGCTCGCGCGGCTGAGAAAGCTCGTCGACGACGGCGCGTCGTACCGGCGCCTCGGCGTCGTCCTGCTCGAGGGCGAGCACCTGTGCGCCGCCTGGCTGGCGCGGCCCGCTGCGCCGGTGCTGCACGCGATCGTCAGCGCCGCGGCCTGGGAGGAGCCGCGCCTGCGCCGCCTCGCCGAGGCGGCGGCCGAGGTCGCGATCGTCGACGCCGCGACCCTGAGCCAGCTTGGCACCCTCGACTCGCCTGCGCCGATCGTCTTCCTGGTGCCGACGCGCGAGCGCACCGTCATCGCCGCCGGCGAACCGACGCTCGTGCTCGATCGCCTCCAGGATCCGGGCAACGTCGGCAGCGTGCTGCGCAGCGCCGCCGCCTTCGGCTTCACGCAGGCGGTGGCGCTCACCGGCACGGCGGCGCTCTGGGCGCCCAAGGTCGTTCGCGCCGGAATGGGCGCGCACTTCGGTCTGCGCCTGGTCGAGGGCGCCGACGAGGCGATGCTCGGCGCCCTCGCGGTGCCCTTGTTCGGCACCAGCTCGCACGCCGGGCAGCGCCTCGACGACTTCGCGCTGCCCTGGCCGTGCGCCTGGGTGTTCGGCCACGAAGGGCAGGGCCTCGCGCCGGCGATCGCGGCGCGCTGCCAGGCGATGCTCGCGATCCCGCAGCCGGGCGGCGGCGAATCGCTCAACGTCGCCGCCGCGGCCGCCGTCTGCCTCTACGAGACCGCGCGCCAGCACGGCCGCTGAGCGGCGCGTGCCGATCCGTTACAACAAGGTCCAGCGCGTTTGTCGATCCGGCTCGATCGCTTTCGACTAGAAGACAGCAGCCGAGGTCGCGCGACCGCAGCGATCCCTGCTCCCCTCAGGAGACTCCGATGCGATTCATGATCATCCGCAAGGCCGACAAGGACACCGAGGCCGGCGTCATGCCGAGCGAGCAGCTCCTCGCCGACATGATGAAATACAACGAAGAGATGGTGAAGGCCGGTGTCATGCTCGCCGGCGAAGGCCTGCAACCGAGTGCGAAGGGCGCGCGCGTGAAATTCTCGAACGGCAAGCCGACCGTCGTCGACGGTCCTTTCACCGAGACCAAGGAGCTGATCGCCGGCTTCACCATGATCCAGGTCGGCTCGCGCCAGGAGGCGCTCGACTGGATCAGGCGCTGGCCCGCGAGCGACGCCAACGGCAACGTCGAGCTCGAGCTGCGCCAGGTCTTCGAGGCCGAGGATTTCGGCGAAGAATTCACGCCGGAGATGCGCGCGACCGAGGAGCGTCTGCGCGGCGAGATCGAGCAGCGTGGGAGCGGAGCGATGAAGCTGTGACGCGGGTTCGCGCGAGCGCGACGCCGGCATGACGATCTCCCTGCCGACCTACGAGGACGTCGCTGCCGCGGCCGCGCGGATCGACGGGCACGCCCACCGCACGCCCGTCCTCACTTCGCGGACCGCCGATGCCGAGGTCGGCGCCGGCGTCTTCTTCAAGTGCGAGAACTTCCAGCGCATGGGCGCATTCAAGTTCCGCGGCGCCTACAACGCGCTGGCCCGCTTCGACGAGCGCCAGCGGCGTGCCGGCGTCGTCGCCTTCTCGTCGGGCAACCACGCCCAGGCGATCTCGCTCGCGGCGACGCTGCTCGGCATGCCGGCGGTGATCGTCATGCCGCACGATGCGCCCGCCGCCAAGGTCGCGGCGACGAAAGCCTACGGCGGCAGCGTCGTCGTCTACGACCGCTACCGCGAGGACCGCGAGGCGATCGGCAAGAAGCTCGCCGAAGAGCGCGGCATGACGCTCGTCCCGCCGTACGACCACCCCGACGTCATCGCCGGCCAGGGCACGGCGGCGAAGGAGCTGATCGAGGAGGTCGGCGCCCTCGACGCGCTCTTCGTCTGCCTGGGCGGCGGCGGCCTGCTCGCCGGCTCGGCGCTCGCAGCGCGCGCGCTGGCACCGGCGTGCAAGGTCTACGGCGTCGAGCCCGAGGCCGGCAACGACGGCCAGCAGTCGTTTCGCAGCGGCAGGATCGTCACCATCGAGACGCCGCGAACGATCGCCGACGGCGCGCAGACGCTGCACCTCGGCGAGCACACCTTTCCGATCATCCGCCGCGACGTCGCCGACATCTTCACCGCGACCGACGCCGAGCTCGTCGACGCGATGCGCTTCTTCGCCGAGCGGATGAAGATCGTCGTCGAGCCGACCGGTGCGCTCGGCTACGCCGCCGCGCGGCGGATGGGTGCCGAGCTCGCCGGGCAGCGCGTCGGCGTGATCATCAGCGGCGGCAACGTCGATCTGAAGCGGTTCGCCGAGCTGATCGGTGCGGCGCGCAACTGAGCGACGCCAGGTTCGAGCGGCTTCGCGACGCCTTGCCGGCGCCCTATACTGACCTCGACCTGCCTGCCCGCGGAACGACAGGCCACCTCGAGGACGGATGCACTTGCAGATCGCAACGCGCCACGTCGCCGACACCGTCATTGCCATGCCCGTGGGCCGCATTGACCATCAAAGCGCTGCGCAATTCGAGGCGGCGCTGGCGCCGCTGGTGGCCGCGGCGGCTGCCGGCCGGGGCGCGCTGGTGCTCGACTTTTCGCGGATCGACTACATCAGCAGCGTCGGCCTGCGCGTTCTGATGATCGCCGCCAAGCAGATGCGCGAGCGCGAGGCGCGCCTTCTCGTCGCGGCGTTGCAGAGCGTCGTTGCCGAGATCTTCGCCATCAGCCGGTTCGACCGCATCCTCACCGTGACGGCCACGCTCGACGAGGCGATGGCGCTGTGCTCTCCGGCCGCGCTCGCGCAGTACCGGAGCACGCCTTCTTCTCCGCCGCCATGAAGGGGGTCCGGTTCTGGGGCACCCGGGGCTCGCTCCCGGTGGCCCTGACCGCGCTCGATGTCCGCAACAAGCTGCTCGCCACGCTGCGCGCGGCGCGCGGCCGCTCCCTCGCCGCCGAGCCCGACCTCGAGGCGATTCTCGTGGGCCTGCCGTTCGCGGTGGCGGGCACCTACGGCGGACACAGCTCGTGCGTCCAGCTCGACACCGGCGGCCCCGAGTATTTCGTCTGCGACATGGGCAGCGGCCTCAGGCCCTTCGGCCAGGCCGCGATGAGCCGGCGCAACGGTGCCGCGCAGACCTTCCACATCTTCCTGTCGCACCTGCACTGGGACCACATCATGGGGCTGCCGTTCTTCGTGCCGGCCTTCATCCCGGGCAACCGGGTCGTGATCTACGGCAGCCACGTGGAGCTCGAAGCGGCGCTGCGGCGGCAGCAGGACAAGCCGTCGTTCCCGGTCGACTTCTCGATCTTCGGCGCGAAGATGGAGTTCGTCCACCTCGAGCCGGGCCGTACCCGCGAGATCGCCGGCGTCGCCGTGACCTCGATGCTGCAACGGCACGGCGGCGATTCCTACGGCTACCGCTTCGAATCGCAAGGCAAGGTCGTGGTGTATTCGACCGATTCCGAGCATCCGCTAGCGCAGGCCGAGCATGCCGAGCGCTTCGTGCGCTTCTTTCGCGGCGCCGACCTCGTCATCTTCGACGCCATGTACTCGCTCGCCGATGCCATCTCGGTCAAGGCCGACTGGGGCCATTCGAGCAACATCGTCGGCGTCGAGCTGTGCCAGATGGCCGAAGCGCGCCACCTGTGCCTGTTCCACCACGAGCCGGTCTTCGACGATGCGGCCATCGACGCCGTGCTGGCGGAAACCCGCCGCCTCGAGGAAATCACGCGCGGCGCGACCCCCCTGCACGTCAGCGCCGCCTTCGACGGGATGGAAATCGCGCTGTGACGGCGCCCGCCGAGCGCAGGGCGGCGGCGGGCAGGGTGGATCGCATCGGGCTCGTCGGTGTCGCCCTGAGCCTGGCCTTCGCGGCTCTCACGTGGCTGCAGCCGGCGTGGGCCGACCGGCTGCAGTCGGCGTGGTTCGACGCCTACCAGTCGCTTGCGCCGCGGCAGGTCAGCGTGCTGCCTGTCACCGTCGTCGAGATCGACCAGAAGAGCCTCGCTGCCGTCGGCCAATGGCCGTGGCCGCGCACGCAGCTGGCACGGCTGGTGAGCACGGTCAACCGCGCCGACGCAGCGGCGATCGGGCTGAACATCCTGATGCCCGAGGCCGACGCGTTGTCGCCCGAGCGGCTGTTGACCGAGTCGACCGTCCAGGACAGATCCGTGGTCGCCGCGCTGCGATCCTTGATCTCGCACGATGCCGTGCTCGCCGGCGCGCTCGCTTCGTCGCCGTCGGTGCTCGCGTTCGTGGGAACGAGCGAGGCGACGCGAACGCCGTTGCGGGCGGCGCCGATCACCGTCCAGACGAAGCGAGCCGATGGCGACGCCGCCGAGCTGGCGATCGCCCGGCACGCCGGTGCGCTGACCAGCATCGACGAATTGAACCGTCAGGCCAGCGGCTGGGGCCTGATCTCGGTCGACCCCACCCGCGGCATCGTCCGGCGCATTCCTCTCGTCGCCAGCGTCCAGGGCACGCTGGTGCCGGCCCTCGCCATCGAGATGCTGCGCGTCGCCTACCGCGCGCCTTCGATCCGGCTGACCGCGGCCGGCGCGTCGGTGACCGGCCTCGACGTGGGCGCGGTTCGCCTGCGCACCGAGAAGGACGGGGCGGTGCGCGTGTACTACTCGCGCCATCGTGCCGATCGCTTCGTCTCGGCGATCGATGTCCTCGAGGACCGGGTCGACCCGGCACTGCTGCGCAAGCAGATGGTGCTGATCGGGCCGACCGCGTTCGGCCTGCAGGAGCTCCAGGACACGCCGATCGGCGAGCGGATGTCCGGCAGCGAGATCCAGGCGCAGTTGCTGGAAAACCTCCTCGACGGGACGCTGCTGCACCGGCCGCGATGGGCGCCGGGGGCCGAGGCGCTTCTCGTCCTCGTGTTCGGCTCGCTCCTCGTGTGGGCCATGCGCCGCCTGCACCCGCTCACCGCGGCCTTGCTGATGCTCGTTCTCGTCGCGCTTCCGGTGCTCGGTGCATTCGGCCTCTACCGCTCGCAGCGCCTGCTCTTGGACGCAGCGACCCCGGGCCTGTATCTGCTGCTGATCTTCGGCGTGCTGCTCGTGCTCGCGCTGGCGGAGTCGACGCGGCAGCGCCGGTCGCTCGAAAGCGTGGTGCATGCCCAGCGCGAACGCAGTGCCCGCATCGCCGGCGAGCTCGAGGCGGCGCAGCGCATCCAGACCGCGAGCCTGCCCCGCGCCGACCTGCTGCGCGGCGACGATCGCGCCGATCTCCACGCCGCATTGACGCCGGCGCGCGAAGTCGGCGGCGATCTGTACGACTTTTTCATGCTCGACCGCGATCGGCTGTTCCTGCTGATCGGCGACGTCGCCGGCAAGGGACTTTCGGCATCGATCTTCATGGCCGTGAGCAAGGCGCTCTACAAGGGGCTGATGATCCGCACGCCCGGCGCCGACATCGGCGACATCATGAGCGCGGCCAACGCCGAGGTGTCGCGCGACAACGCCGAGATGCTCTTCGTCACCGTGTTCGCCGCCGTCCTGGACCTGCGCAGCGGCGAGCTCGTCTATTGCAATGCCGGCCACGAGAACCCTTATCGGCTGCGGCCCGGCAGTTCACGGCCCGAGCGCATCGCCGACGGCGACGGCCCGCCGCTGTGCGCAATGAGCGACTTCGAATACCGCAGCGCGAGCTGCCGGCTCGTAGCGGGGGAGCTGCTGTGCTTGCTGACCGACGGGGTCGCCGAAGCGCAGAACGCCGCCGGCGAGCTCTACGGCCACGCCCGGGCGGAGCAGGTGCTCAGCGAGCGCTTCCAAGCCGGCGCCAGCGCCCGCGAGCTGGTGACGGCGCTGCAGGCCGACGTCGTGGCCTTCGAGGACGGCGCCGAGTCGCACGACGACCTGACGATCCTGGCGCTTCGCTGGCAGGGGCCGCGACCCGACGCGGCGCCGCCGGCGGCCACGCGCAGCTAGCAGGAGATGCGCATGGCCTCAGCGGACCAGGATCTCGACGCGACGATTGCGGGGCTCGGCGACGCCGTCGCCGGTGGGCACCGCCAGCTCGCGCTTGCCGCGGCCGATGGCGACCACGTTGTCGGCCGCCAGGCCGCGCGCGGCGAACGCAGCGCGAACGACCTCGGCGCGCTGGCGCGAGAGGGCGTCGTTGGCGGCGTCGTTGCCGACCGTGTCGGTGTGGCCGATGACGATCACGTCGGGGATCGGCCGCTTGGCGATCTCGGCAAAGACGCCGTCGACGATCTTCTTCGATTCGTCGGTGAACTCGTCCTTGCCTTCGACGAAGAAGAGCGTGAACTGAGCCGGAGGCAAGGGCTGCGCCGCGAGCGCGAGGCCGTAGCGGGACTGGACTTCCTGCGCGTTCGAAGGGTACGACTCGGCAGTGTCGCGGCTCAGCCGCGCGCCGGCGTAGGGCTGGGCGAGAACGAGCTGCCGCGAACCTTGCGTCACCGTCACCGCGGTATCCTGTCCGGTGGGGCTGGGCAGCAGCACGACCGTCTCCTTCGGCGTCGCGCAGGCGACGACCAGCAGCGCCGACAAGACGATCGCCGCGCTGCGCGCCAGGCTATTCATCGACCGACACGACGAACTCCGTGCCGCGCACGCCCAGCACCGCCGAGGGCGTCCGCACCGTCATCGCCTGCGGCGTCTTCTTGGCGATGCGGCCCGAGACGACGGCCAGCGTGCCGCGCCGAAGCCGCGCATCGAAGCGGCCTTGTTGGGTCGTGGGATCGAACTCGAAGCGTTCCAATGACAGGATGCTGTTCGGGCCGGCCGACAGCAGGGAGTTGTCCCGCATGGTGATGCCCACCGAGCCATCGGCGCCCGTCCTCAGCACGTCGTCGGTCTCGAGCGGCATGCCGACCTTCGCCGGCAGCGATTGCCCCTTGCGATCGACGGACACCTGTCCCGTGGCGACCTTGATCTGGCCCACGTCGGCGCGCGCGGAAGCGGCGAACCCGATCGCCGCCAGCACGACAAGCAGGGCGCGGCCGAGCCGGCGCGGAAGCGTTCTGGTCATCATGCTTGTCCCCGAGATCGTTCTGCTGAGCGTGAAGACGAGCGAGCTTACCTCTGTTCGAGGCGCGTGACGATGGCCGCCGATGACGTCTGCACCGTCCGCGCCCGCATCAGCTGCCTGCCCGAGGCGATTGCATTCGTCGAGGCGTTCTGCGGCGATCGCGCCGTTGCCGGCAGCGACTGCCTGCGTCTCTCGCTGGTGGTCGAGGAGCTGTTCACCAACACCGTGACGCACGGCCACGGCGGCGACAGCGATGCCCCGGTGCGGATCGGGTTGCGCGTCGATCGGACCTTCCTCGAGCTGTCGTACGAGGACAGCGCGCCGCCTTTCGATCCGCTCGACCATGTCGCCCGATCGCCGGTCGACCCGGCGGCCGACGTCGCCGACCGGCCCGTCGGGCAGCTCGGCCTCGCGCTGGTGGTCAGCATGGCCGAGCGCGTCGCCTATGTGCGCGGGGACGGCTGCAACCGGGTGCAGCTCGCCCTGCGCCGGCACGCCACGATCAATACGCCAGCCGATCCGGCCTGAAATCGCGCAGGATCGTCGTCGCGATCTCCTCGATCGACTTGTGCGTCGACGACAGCCAGGCGATGCCTTCGCGCTTCATCATCGATTCGCCCTCGCGCACCTCGTAGCGGCAGTTCTCGATCGAAGCGTACTTGCTGTTCGGCCGGCGTTCGTTGCGGATGCGGGCCAGCCGGTCGGGGTCGATCGTCAGGCCGAAGCACTTGGCCTTGAACGGCATCAGCGTCGACGGCAGCTTGGCGCGCTCGAAATCCTCCGGGATCAGCGGGTAGTTGGCGGCCTTGACGCCGTGCTGCATGGCAAGGTAGAGCGAGGTGGGCGTCTTGCCACTCCGGCTGACGCCGACCAGGATGACGTCGGACTCGGCGAGGTTCTTCGCCGACTGGCCATCGTCGTGGGCGAGCGCGAAGTTGATCGACTCGATGCGGTCGCTGTATTCCTGGCTCTCGGAGACGTCGGAAAACCGGCCGATGCGGTGGTTCGAGGTGATCCCGAACTCGGCCTCGAGCGGCTCGATGAAGGTGTTGAACATGTCGAGGACGAGGCCCTGGGTGTGCTCCTTGACGATCGACAGGATCTCGGTGTTGACCAGGGTGATGAAGACGATGGGCTTCCTGCCGTCGTGATCGGCGGTGTGGTTGATCTCGCGGACGACCTGGTGCGCCTTGTCGGGCGTGTCGATGAACGGGCGGCGCAGGTGGCGCGGCTTGATCGCGAACTGCGACAGGATCGAGTTGCCGAAGGTCTCGGCCGTGATGCCGGTGCCGTCGGAGACGAAGAACACCGTGTGGCGAGGTGCCGGCGGGGCCGAGGCGGCCGAAGCGCCGGCAAGGGAGGAGGGCGCGGGTTCGTTCATCGCCCGATGATAGGCAGCCGCTCCGCCTGATCGACGCGCCGCTCTTAGAATCGGGACGTTTTCGACCCGCGCATGCTCGCCCCCGCCTCTCGCCCCCGCCGCTTCGCCCACCGCCCCTCGGGCCGGTGCTGGCCGCGGGCTTGCGATCGAAGGCCGCGCGACGCCCACTGCGCAGTCACGGGTCGGAAGACGCCGGTTTTTCACGAGCCCCGAGTCTTCCCATGTCATCCACCCACCTGGCGACCGCCTTCGTCGCCCGCTTCGACACCCTGAGAATGACTGACGTCGAGGCGGTCGGCGGCAAGAACGCATCCCTCGGCGAAATGATCAGCCAGTTGAGCGAGTCCGGCGTCCGCGTGCCGAGCGGCTTCGCGACGACGGCGTACGCGTTCCGCACCTTCCTCGCCGAAGGCGGCCTGGCGCGCCGCATCTCGGAGCGGCTCGCCTCGCTCGACACCGACGACGTGCGCGCGCTCGCCGCCGCCGGTGCCGAGATCCGTGGCTGGATCCAGGCGCAGCCGCTGCCGCCAGCGTTCGAGGCCGAGGTGCGGCGCGAGTACGAGCTCCTCGCCGCCGACCACCCCGACGCGACCTTCGCGGTGCGCTCGTCGGCGACCGCCGAAGACCTGCCCGAGGCCTCGTTCGCCGGCCAGCAGGAGACCTTCCTGAACGTCTCCGGCATCGACGGCGTGCTGGCGCGCATGCGCGAGGTCTTCGCCAGCCTCTACAACGACCGCGCCATCAGCTATCGCGTCCACAAGGGCTACGCGCACGGCGACGTCGCGCTCTCGGCGGGCGTCCAGCGCATGGTGCGAAGCGACCTCGGCTCGGCCGGCGTGATGTTCACGATCGACACCGAAAGCGGCTTTCCCGACGTCGTCTTCATCACCTCGAGCTACGGCCTCGGTGAGACCGTCGTGCAGGGCGCCGTCAATCCCGACGAGTTCTACGTCCACAAGCACGCGCTGAAGAGCGGCAAGAAGGCGATCATCCGCAGGAACCTCGGCTCGAAGCTGATCAAGATGGCGTTCGCCTCGGCCGAGGACCGCGCCGCGAGCGGCAAGCTCGTGACCACGCTCGACACCGCGACCGAGCAGCGCAACCGCTACTCGCTCTCCGACGACGACGTCGCCGAGCTCGCCCGCTACGCGCTCGTCATCGAGCAGCACTACGGTCGGCCGATGGACATCGAGTGGGGCAAGGACGGCATCGACGGCAAGCTCTACATCCTGCAGGCGCGGCCGGAGACGGTGAAGAGCCAGGCGGAGGGCAAGGCCGAGCAGCGCTATGCCTTGAAGGGCAGCGGCACGGTGCTCGTCGAAGGCCGCGCCATCGGCCAGAAGATCGGCACCGGCCCGGTCCGGATCGTCGACTCGATCGCCGACATGGACAAGGTCCAGGCCGGCGACGTCCTCGTCACCGACATGACCGACCCGAACTGGGAGCCGGTGATGAAGCGGGCGAGCGCGATCGTCACCAACCGCGGCGGCCGCACCTGCCACGCGGCGATCATCGCCCGCGAGCTCGGCATCCCGGCGGTGGTCGGCTGCGGCAACGCGACCTCGGTGCTGAAGGAGGGCGCGCTCGTCACCGTCGCCTGCTCGGAAGGCGACACCGGCTACGTCTACGACGGCCTGCTCGAGACCGACGTCACCGACGTCGATCGCGGCGAGCTGCCGTACTCGCCGGTCAAGATCATGATGAACGTCGGCAATCCGCAGATGGCGTTCGACTTCGCGCAGATGCCGAACTCGGGCGTCGGCCTGGCCAGGCTCGAGTTCATCATCAACAACAACATCGGCGTCCATCCGCGGGCGATCCTCGACTATCCGAACATCGACGGCGACCTCAAGAAGGCGGTCGAAAGCGTCGCCCGCGGCCACGCCTCGCCGCGCGCGTTCTACGTCGACAAGCTCACCGAGGGCATCGCGACGATCGCCGGCGCGTTCTGGCCGAAGCCGGTGATCGTCCGCCTCTCCGATTTCAAGAGCAACGAGTACAAGAAGCTGATCGGCGGCTCGCGCTACGAGCCCGAGGAAGAGAATCCGATGCTCGGTTTTCGCGGCGCGTCGCGCTACGTCAGCGAGTCGTTCGGCGAGGCCTTCGCGATGGAATGCGAAGCGCTGGTTCGGGTGCGCCGCGAGATGGGCTTTTCGAACGTCGAGGTGATGGTGCCGTTCGTGCGCACCCTCGGCCAGGCCGAGAAGGTCGTCGCCATGCTCGCCGACCACGGCCTGAAGCGCGCCTCTGCCGGCGGCAGCGACGGTCTGAAGGTGATCATGATGTGCGAGGTGCCGAGCAACGCCGTCCTCGCGGAGAGCTTCCTCGAGCACTTCGACGGCATGTCGATCGGCTCGAACGACCTGACGCAGCTGACGCTCGGCCTGGACCGCGACTCCGGCCTCGAGCTGCTCGCGCGCGACTTCGACGAGCGCGATCCCGCCGTCAAGGCGCTGATCTCGCGCGCGATCGCGGCGTGTCGGGCGACCGGCAAGTACATCGGCATCTGCGGCCAGGGGCCGAGCGACCACCCCGACTTCGCCGACTGGCTCGCCGACGAAGGCATCGTCTCGATCTCGCTCAACCCCGACTGCGTCGTCGAGACCTGGAAGCGCCTGGCGACGCGTCGCAGCATCGTCTGAAGAAAGCGCGCCTTGCGCCGGCGCCGGTCACAGCACCAGCGCCATGTGCAACTTGTCGTGATAGCGGCCGGCGACCTTGAGCGCGCGCCGCAAGGTGCCGTAGGCGACGAAGCCGTGACGCTCGTAGAGGCGCACCGCGTGTGCATTCTCGGCGGTGACGGTGAGCGTCAGCATCTCGAGCCCCGCGTGGCGCGCCTCGGCGATGCAGGCCTCGAGGAGGAGGGCGCCGACGCCGGCGCCGCGCGCCTCGGGCCGCACCATCATGCCGATGACGTGGCCGATGTGGCGCACCTTGAGCCGCGCCTCGCGCTCGCAGCCGATCGCGCCGAGCAGCCGCTTCTCGCGCCAGGCGCCGAGCAGGAACTGGCCGCCGTCGCGCCGCTCGAGGCCGAGGCGATGCAGGTAGTCGGCGGGTTCCTTGCGCGCGTCGCTTTCGGCGTCGGACGTGAACGCCTCGGGATGGAGCGCGAGCATGTCGTCGCGCAGCCGCTTGTAGTCGGCGAGGTCGGCCGCGCCGAGCGGGCGGATCGTGACGGTCGGGCTCACCCGCCGATGTAGTGCATCTCGACGCGCCGCTCGCCGGCGGGAGCAGCGGCATGCACGGCGCTGCGCAGCTCGGAATAGCGGTCGCCGCGCTGCTGCCAGACGAGGCCGATCGCGGCCGCGATCTCGGCGTCGCTCGCGCCGCCGCGAACGAGCGCGCGCAGGTCGTGGCCGCGGCTCGCGAACAGGCAGAGGAAGAGCTTGCCCTCGGTCGACAGCCGCGCCCGGTTGCAGTCGCTGCAGAACGCCTTCGTGACGCTCGAGATCGTGCCGATCTCGCCGGCGACGCCGGCCTCCGCGTAGCGCCAGCGCTCGGCCGTCTCTCCCGGCGCGGAGGGCGGCAACGGCGCGAGCGCGAATTCCTTGGCGATGCGCTCGACGACCTCGGCAGAGGGCAGCACCTCGTCCATGCGCCAGCCGTTGGTGGCACCGACGTCCATGTACTCGATGAAGCGCAGCGCGACGTCGCGGCCGCGGAAGTGGCGCGCCATCGGCAGGATCTGTTCGTCGTTGGTGCCGCGCTTGACGACCATGTTGACCTTGATCGGCCCGAGGCCGGCGCGCTCGGCGGCGTCGATGCCGCGCAGCACGTCGGCGACCGGGAAGTCGGCGTCGTTCATGCGCCGGAAGATGGCGTCGTCGACGGCGTCGAGGCTCACGGTGACGCGGCCGAGCCCGGCCGCCTTCAATGCCGCGGCCTTGCGTTCGAGGATCGAGCCGTTGGTCGTCAGCGTCAGGTCGAGTCGCTCGCCGTCGGCGCCGGGCAGGGCGGCCAGCATCGCCACCAGCCGCTCGAGGTCGCGGCGCAGCAGCGGCTCGCCGCCGGTGAGGCGGATCTTGCGAACGCCGTGGGCGACGAACAGGCTCGCGACGCGGACGATCTCCTCGAAAGTGAGCAGCGACGAGTGCGGCAGGAAGGTGTAGTCGCGGTCGAAAACATCCCTGGGCATGCAATAGCTGCAGCGGAAATTGCAGCGATCGGTGACCGAGATGCGCAGGTCGCGCAGCGGTCGATGCAGGCTGTCGAGGAGCTCGCCGGTCGGCGCGATCAGGCGCGCGGGGATGAGCGGCGCGCTCGCACGGTAGCGATGGTCGGCGACGGCGATGACTTTTTCGGTCATGCGCCGATTGTGCCTCGCAGGCCCGGCGGCCTCGTGGCGAAGCCCCTGCGCGGGAAGCAGGGAGGGCTAGCTGCCGGCGGCAGCGCTCGGCGTCGCCGGCCGGGCCAGCGACGGATCGACGGCGACGGTCGTTTCGACGCGGCGGGCGCCGGTGAAGCGCTTGGCCCAGTAAGCGAAGCTCATGTCTTCGGTGCGGACGTTGCTGCCCGGGCGCGGCGAATGGATGAACCGATTGCCGCCGATGTAGATGCCGACGTGCGAGAAGGTCCGCTTCAGGGTGTTGAAGAAGACCAGGTCGCCGGGACGCAGGTCCTCGCGCCTGACCGTCGTCAGGCCGGGCGCGACGGCCTGCTCGTCGGCGCGTCGCGGCAGGACGAGCCCCAGGCTCATCTCGAAGACGTGGCGCGTGAAGCCGCTGCAGTCGAAGCCGGTCTCGGCCGACGTGCCGCCACGCCGATAGCGGACGCCGACCAGGTCCATCGCGGCGACCGTGAGGTCCGACGCGCGATCGTGGACCCGGCGAAGCAGGCTCGGCTTCGCGGCGTCGGGCTCGGCCGCAGGCACGGGCTCGGCGAGCAGGCCCCGCTCGGCGAGCAGCTTCAACACCGGATCGGACGAATCGTCGGGGTTGGCGAAAGCCGGGACTGCCGCAAGGCAGAGGACCAGCGCCGCGGCGACGCCTTGAAGGGCGCGCCCGGGCGTGGTGGGGAGGATTCGCATCGGCGCGCAGGATAGGCGAGGGCCGCCCCTGGCGTCAACCTTCGAAATGAAGCCTTACTTTCGCGCTTTGGCGCTCCCTCCGCGCACCGCACGGCCAGCGGCGGTGTCTTTGGGCGCTGCGCTATCGTCGTCGGCAGCGGCAAATTGCGCACGAAACCAGGAGAAGCGAGATGTTCAAAGCCCTGATGCTCGAGAAGGACGACGCCGGATTTCGCGCCGCGGTTCGCGGCGTCGACGAAACCGGCCTGCCCGAGGGCGACGTCACGGTGCGCGTCGAGTACTCGACGCTCAACTACAAGGATGCGCTCGCGATCACGAACAGGAGCCCGATCGTCCGCAGCTGGCCGATGATCGCCGGCATCGACGGTGCCGGAACGGTGCTCGCGTCGAGCCATCCGGCATGGAAGGCCGGCGATGCGATCGTTCACAACGGCTGGGGCGTCGGCGAAACCCGCTGGGGCTGCCTGGCCGAGCGCGCCCGCCTGAAGGGCGACTGGCTGGTCGCCTTGCCCTCGGCGCTGTCGTCGCGCCAGGCGATGGCGATCGGCACCGCCGGCTACACCGCGATGCTCGCCGTCCTTGCGCTCGAAGCGCACGGCGTGAAGCCGGGCGACGGCACGGTGCTCGTCACTGGCGCGAGCGGCGGTGTCGGCAGCGTCGCGATCGCGCTGCTTGGGCGACTCGGGTACCAGATCGCCGCGGCGACGGGACGGCCGCAGGAGGCGGCGTACCTGCGCGAGCTCGGCGCGAGCGAGATCGTCGAGCGCGGCGAGCTGAGCTCGCCCGGCAAGCCGTTGCAGAAGGAACGCTGGTCGGCGGCGATCGATGCGGTCGGCAGCCACACCCTTGCCAACGCGCTCGCGCAGACGCGCTACGGCGGCATCGTCGCCGCCTGCGGCCTGGCGCAAGGCTTCGACCTGCCGGGAACGGTGATGCCGTTCATCCTGCGCGGCGTGACGCTGGCCGGAATCGACAGCGTGATGGCGCCGCTCGCGCTGCGCCAGGAAGCGTGGCGACGCCTCGCCGGCGGCCTCGATGCCGCCGCGCTCGAGCTGATCACCGAGGAAGTTCCGCTCGACGACGCGATCGCGAAGGCGGGCGCGCTGCTCGAGGGTCGCGTGCGAGGCCGGGTCGTCGTCAGGATCTGAGCGGCCGGCGCGACGCTCAACGGATCAGCTGCGAGAGCCGCTTGAACTTCGGATGCTCGCTCGTGCCGAGCCATTCGAAGATGACCATCTCGGTCGTGACGACGTCGGCACCGAGCTTCCTCGCGCGCTCGGTCGCGGCGAGGCGATCGTGCGGATGGCGCGAGCCCACCGCGTCGCCGACCCACTTCACGGCGTGACCTGCTTCGAGGAGGCCGGCGACGGTCTGCAGGACGCACACGTGCGCCTCGCAGCCGGCGACGACGAGCGTGTCGCGGCCGGCGGGCAGGCGGCGCAGGAAGCCTTCCTCGGCAGGGGCCGAGAAATGGAACTTGGCGAGCGTCGTGTCGCAGAGCGATGCGATCTCGGCCACGAGGGGGCCGAGGCCGGCGGGGTTCTCCTCGGTGCCGATGACGTGGATGCCGAGCTCGCGAGCCGCGGTCGCGAGCTGGACGCAGCGGCGCACGACCGTCTCGCCGTCGTGGATCGCCGGCATCAGCCGCATCTGCGCATCGATGATCAGCAGCGTGGAATCTTCGGCCTTGCAGAGAGCGGTCATCGCCAGGTTCCTCCGGATCGCCCATTCTGGGTCATCCCCGCCGCCTCGGCACAATCGGCGACGGCACTCCCAGGAGAGACCCCATGCTGATGAGCTCCGCCGACTACCGGGAATCGCTGCGCCGCTACTCGCCGCGGGTCTTCGTCGACGGCGCGCGCGTCGACAGCGTCGCCGACGCGCCGGCGCTCCAGCCCGGGATCAACGCGCTCGGCGTCACCTACGATTTCGCCTTGCGCGAGGAGCTGGCGCCGATCATGCGCGCCGTCCAGGCGTCGAGCGGCAAGACCGTGAACCGGATGCTGCACGTCGATCAGAGCAGCGCCGACCTGCTCAACAAGCTCGAGGCGGTGCGCGTTCTCTGCCAGGAGACGGGCTGCGCGCAGCGCTACCTCGCCCACGACGCCTTCAGCGCCCTGGTCCAGGCGACGGCGCGAACCGACGCCGACAAGGGGACGCACTACGGCGAGCGCTTCACCGCCTGGCTGCACGACTTCCAGGACAAGGACCTCAGCGTCGGCATCGCCATGACCGACGCCAAAGGCGACCGCAGCAAGCGGCCGCACGAGCAGGCCAACGTCGACAGCTACGTCCACATCGTCGAGAAGAACGCCAAGGGCATCGTCATCTCGGGAACCAAGGCGATCGTCACCGGCGCGCCCTACATGCACGAGTTCCTCGTCATGCCGTGCCGCAACATGAGCGAGGCCGACGCCGCGTTCGCGGTTTGCTGCGCCGTGCCGTGCGATGCCGACGGCGTGACCATCGTCGCCCGCCCCGCGGGCCGCCCCGGCGAGAAGGCGGCGCTGTTCTCGAACAAGTACGGCCAGTCGACCGGCGTCGTCGTCTTCGACCGCGTCTTCGTCGCCTGGGAGCGCGTCTTCCTCGCCGGCGAGTGGGAGCATTCGGCGCACCTCACCTACAGCTACGCGACGCACCACCGCCACACCTGCATCGCCGCGCGCGCCGGCTTCGGCGACCTGCTGATCGGCGCCGGCGCGCTGATGTGCGAGGCGAACGGCTTCGATCCCGGCGAGGAGTCGCACCTGCGCGAGCAGATGGTCCAGCTGATCACGATCGTCGAGGGCTTCTACGCCTGCGGCGTCGCCGCCAGCGTCTATGCGACCGTCGACGAGCCTTCGCTGGCGGTGATGCCCGACCCGGTGTTCTCGAACATCGGCAAGCTCCTGCTCGCCAACCAGATCTACGAGATGCACCGGATCGCCCACTACGTCTCGGGCGGCCTGATCGTCACGCTGCCCGGCCCCGACGAGGACCACAACCCCGAGACCGCCGCCCACCTCGCCGACGTCCTGCGCGCCAACCCGGCCGTGCCGTACGACAAGCGGATCGAGGCGGCGCGCCTGATCGAGGACCTGACCGCCTCGTACCAGGGCGGCTGGTACTCGGTGATCAGCCTGCACGGCGGCGGCTCGCCGGAGGCGATGAAGCAGGAGATCTGGCGCAACTATCCGGTCGGCAACAAGGTCGATCTGGTCGAACGTTTGCTCGAGCGCAATGTCCTCGCCCAGCCCGGGCGCAAGATCGCGGCCAACCGCCAGCCGGGCAAGTGCTGCGACGCGGGCTGCACGCCGCCCGCG
>JADGRJ010000045.1 GCA_017881025.1 Rhizobacter sp.
AGGGCGACGACGGCACCGACAACAAGGAGAACGGCACCGTCGAGCGCGGCGTCGGCACCGGCGTCGTCATCATCGACAACGGCACGATCCTCACCAACCTGCACGTCGTCAGCGGCGCCAAGAAGATCCGCGTCACCTTCTTCGACGGCTCGGAATCCGATGCGGTCGTCCTCAGCACGCAGCCCGAGAACGACCTCGCCGTCCTGCGCGCCAAGACGATCCCCGACGACCTCGAGGCGGCGACGATGCGCTCGACCGCCGACCTCGCCTCGGGCGATCACGTGCTGGCGGTCGGCTTTCCGTTCGGCATCGGCCCGTCGGCGTCGGCCGGCGTCGTCTCGGGCCTGAAGCGCCAGTTCCGCTCGCCCGATGGCCAGCAGATGCTGACCAACCTGATCCAGTTCGACGCCGCCGCCAATCCCGGCAACTCGGGCGGGCCGCTCGTGACGATGGACGGCGAGGTGGTCGGCATCGTCACCGCGATCCTGAACCCCAACCGCCAGCGCGTCTTCATCGGCATCGGCTTCGCCGTGCCGATCGAGAATGCCGCCGCGGCGGCGGGAATGCCGCCGTTCTAGGCGGCAGGACCAGCGCACTCCTCCCGTCGGCGCCACGCCGCCCCTCGTTTCCCTTTCCGGATCCACGATGACCGACACCTCTTCCATTCCGGGCGACGCCGCAACGCTGATGGAGCGCATCCTCTACGAGGTCAAGCGCGTCGTCGTCGGCCAGGACCACTTCCTCGAGCGCGTCATGGTCGCGGTGCTCGCGCAAGGCCACCTGCTGGTCGAGGGCGTTCCGGGACTGGCCAAGACGCTCACCGTCAAGACGCTCGCGCAGACGCTGCGCGGCACGTTCAAGCGGATCCAGTTCACGCCCGATCTGGTGCCGGCCGACCTCGTCGGCACGCGCATCTTCAATCCGCGCACCGGCGAATTCAGCACCTCGCTCGGCCCGGTGTTCACGCACCTGCTGCTCGCCGACGAGATCAACCGCGCCCCCGCCAAGGTGCAGAGCGCGCTCCTCGAGGTGATGCAGGAGCGCCAGGTGACGATCGCCGGCGAGACGCACAAGGTGCCCGAGCCGTTCCTCGTCATGGCGACGCAAAACCCGATCGAGACCGAAGGCACGTATCCGCTGCCGGAGGCGCAGGTCGACCGCTTCATGATGAAGGTGCTGGTCGACTACCCGAGCGAGGAAGAGGAGTTCGTGATCGCCCAGCGCGTCACCGGAACGCCGGTGACGATGAGCCCGGTCGCGAGCATGGGCCAGCTCGCCGAGCTGCAGCAGGAATGCCGCAAGGTCTACGTCGACCCGTCGCTGATGCAGTACGCCGTCAAGCTGGTCAGCGCGACGCGCCGGCCGGCCCGCTACGAGCTCTCCGACATCGCCAAGTTCCTCACCTTCGGCGCCAGCCCGCGGGCGACGATCGGCCTGATCGAAGGCGCGCGCGCGCTCGCCTTCATGCGCGGCCGCAGCTACGCCCTGCCCGAGGACATGACCGGCCTGGTCGGCGACGTCCTGCGGCATCGCCTCGTCCTCTCGTACGAAGCGCTCGCCGAAGGGATCGACGCCGACGCCGTCATCCAGAAGGTGATGCGCAAGATCCCGGTACCCGAGAAGCCGCTGGCGCACGAGAACGCCCATGGCCGCAGCTGATCCGCCCGCCGCGCTGGTCGACCACGACAGCGCCGAGGCGCTGCTCAAGCGCCTCGAGTGGACCGTCCTGCGCCGCCTCGACGGGTTGCTGCAGGGCGACCACCGCACGCTGATGCGCGGCGCCGGCCTCGACCTCGCCGACCTGCGCGAATACCAGCACCACGACGACGTCCGCCACATCGACTGGAACGTCACCGCGCGCCTGCAGACCCCCTACGTGCGCCAGTTCACCGAGGACCGCGAGCTCTCGGCGTGGTTCCTGGTCGACCTCTCGGCGAGCGTCGACTTCGGCTCCGACCGCTTCACCAAGCGCACCGTCGCGCGCGAGTTCGTCGCCGTGCTGGCGCGCCTGCTGACGCGCCGCGGCAATCGCGTCGGCGCCCTCCTCTACGGCAACAACGTCGACACCGTGCTGCCGGCACGCGGCGGCCGCGTCCACGTCCTCGAGCTGCTGCAGCGGATGGCGGCGCGCCCCGCCGAGTCCGCCGGCGGCGCCACCGACCTGCGCGAGCTGCTGCTCGCGGCGCAGCGCATGGTCAGGCGCCGCTCGACGCTCTTCATCGTCTCCGACTTCGTCAGTGCTCCGGGCTGGGAACTCGCCCTCGGCCAGCTCGCGCAGCGCCACGAGGTGACCGCGGTGCGCTTGTTCGACCCGCTCGAGATGGACCTGCCCGACATCGGCCTGGTGACGATGAAGGACGCCGAGACCGGCGAGCAGATCGTCGTCGACACCCACAACCGGCGCTTCCGCGAGCGCTTCGCGGCGGCCGCCGAAAAGCGCGAGACGCTGCTCCGCGAAGCGCTCGCTCGCGCCGGCGTCGACACCCTCGAGCTCGGCACCGACGACGACCTCGTCGACGCGGTGCTGCGCTTCGCCGACCTGAAGAAGCAGCGCAGCCGGCTCGCCAACTGGACCGGGCCGACGAACCGCTCGATCGCCCACGTTCGGCCGGTGGCGCCGGCCACCCCCGGGAGCTCGCGATGACCGCAGCCACCCCCTGGATGACCTTCCTCTGGCCGTCGATGCTGTGGGCGCTGCTCGCGCTGCCGCTGGTCGTCCTGCTGTATGTCTTCCTGATCACCCGACGCAAGAAGACGAGCCTTCGCTACGCCAACCTCGGCCTCGTCAAGGAAGCGCTCGGCAGCCGCAGCGCATGGCGCCGCCACGTGCCGCCGGTGCTGCTCTTCCTGGCGCTCGCCGCGCTCCTGCTCGCGTCGTCGCGGCCGGCGGCGCTGATCACGCTGCCGTCGGCGCAGGAGACGATCGTCCTGGCGATGGACGTCTCGGGCAGCATGCGCGCCGCCGACGTCCAGCCGAACCGGCTCGTCGCGTCGCAGGAAGCGGCCAAGGCCTTCGTCGCCGACCTGCCGCGGAACGTCAAGATCGCCGTCGTCTCGTTCGCCGGCACCGCCGCGGTGGTGCAGGCGCCGACGCTCAGCCGCGACGACGTCAACGCCGCGATCGACCGCTTCCAGCTGCAGCGCGGCACGGCGATCGGCAGCGGCATCGTCCTCTCGCTGGCGACGATCTTCCCGGAAGCCGGCATCGACCTCTCGCAGATCACCGGCGCGCGCGCGATGCCGCCGGGCCCGAACGACAAGCCGCCGCCCGAATTCAAGCCGGTGGCGCCAGGCTCGTACGCATCGGCGGCGATCATCCTGCTCACCGACGGCCAGCGCACGACCGGCCCCGACTCGCTCGAGATGGCGAAGATGGCGGCCGACCGCGGCGTTCGCATCTACACCGTCGGCATCGGCACCAAGGAAGGCGAGACGATCGGCTTCGAAGGCTGGTCGATGCGCGTCCGCCTCGACGAGGACACGCTCAAGGCCATCGCCAAGCTCACCAGCGCCGACTACTTCTACGCCGGCACGGCGCAGGATCTGAAGAAGGTCTACCAGGGGCTCAGCACGCGCCTCATCGTCGAGAAGAAGGAGACCGAGATCAGCGCCCTGCTGGCGACGATCGGTGCCGCGCTCGTGATCCTCGCCGCGGGCCTGTCGGTCTGGTGGTTCGGGCGGATCGCCTAGCCGCCGCTCGAAACGTCTGCTGACGTTTGCCGCGAACGTCTCGTTACCGAGCTGACGCGATCGAAACGATCGCCCCCTCCAGAAGCGACGCAAACCTGCCGAAGCAGACTTTGTACCGGCGGCGGCCGCGTCCATTGATCGAAACGATCGGATGACGCGGTACGGTCCGGGTTCGAAGACGGGGGTCGCAACAGCGAAGCAGAGCAATGAGCACGTACAGGTTGTACAAGTCGCCGAACGGCGACATCGTCCGCGTGAAGATGGGCTTCTCGTGGCAGGCGTTCTTCATCGGGTCGCTCTCGGCGATCGTCAGGCGCACCTGGCTTCTCGCCGCCGTCGCCTTCATCTACTACGCGGGCGAGACCTTCTTCAACGGCGCGCCGACGCCGACCTCGCGCACCGCCGGCGTCGCCCTTGCCGGCGTCGGCTTCTATGCCGTCTACATGCTTTTCTGCGGCGTCAACGGCAATCGCTGGCTGGGCGACTCGCTGCGCCGGCGCGGCTTCACCCTGATCGGCGAAGAGCGCCGCTGAAGGCACGAAGCTTCCTGCTGCGCGGGCCGATCTCGCGATTGCGGTGCTCGCCGTACGCCAGTACGGCTCCGCTCCTCGTCGCGACCTCGACCCGCTCGCGACGGAATCTTCGCGCCTTCTGTCGTTAGCCGAAGCGGCCGTGGAGGAACCAGCCTCCTTCGTTCGCGCCCGCCGCTGACAGCGGCAGGCGCGCGCGGTAGATCCAGACCAGCGCGCCGTCGGTGGCCTCGGCGATGAAGTAGTCGCGCTCGGCGAGCTCGGCGTCCCACCAGCCGGCCTCGATCCGCTCGGGCCCCGACAGCAAGCTGAGCGGACGGCCGTCGAGCAGCGGCCGCGAGCGCAGCTCGGCGAGCGGCTCGGCGACCGGCTGCAGCCAGACGGGTCGCGACGAAGACATCGGTGGCGCCTTCTCGCTGTCGACGACGTGCGCGCTTCGTCGCGCACCGCGTGACATCGAGCGCGCCAGCCGCACTCCCGCATCGGCGCGCTGCCCCCAGCTCGCCCGCTCGGGCCGGTGATCTTCGACGGCGGCGAGGCGCTGCACCTGGTCGGCGCCGAGGCGCGCCTGCAGCCGCTCGATCAGCCGCGTCAAGCCTTCGTTCTCGCTCTGCCGCGTCGGGAAGAGCTCGCTGTTCGGCGCCGCCCGCTTGACGATGTCTTCGGCCTGCAGGGCGATCTCGAGCGTCGGCGCCGGCAGCTTCACCTGGGCCAGGCGCTCGCGCAGCAGGACAAGCAGGTGAGCGCTGTCGCGCGACGGCTCGGCCAGGGGGATCTCGAGCGCCGTCGCCCGAGGCGTCCGGTCGCCCTGCTGCCAGCGCGTCTCGTGATGCATCAGCAAGCGAAAGCGCCGCACGAAGGAATGCTGCGCTGCCAGCCAGGCGACCAGCCGGGCGAGCAGGATCGAGGCACCGTGCAGGACCTGCTCGGTGCTGTCGGCGCGGGCGAAGAGCTCGAGGCGGCTTTCGAACAGGCGCGCCGGAACGATCGCCTCGCGCGGATCGGGACGGCGGCCGAAGGCGGCGTCGATCTCGGCGAGCAGGCTTTCGCCGAAGCGGCGCGCCAGGCCGGCGCGCGGCAAACCGAGCAGGTCGCCGACCTGGCGCAGACCCATTCCCTGCAACGCCTCCCAATGCTCGCGGCCCGGGCCGAGCAGCCACACCGGCGCCGCGACGAGCGCCTGCCGCGTCGACGCCAGGTTCAGGCAGCACGGCGGCGGCTCGACGCGGGCGAGGACAGCCGCGCCCTGCGCCGTCGCCGCGGTCGCGATGCGAACGGCGTGGCCGAGCGGAGCGATCGCCTGCTCGAGGCGCTGCAGCAGGGGATCGATGCCGCCGAAGTAACGCAGGCTCGCCTGCACCTCGAGCAGCACGGTGTCCGCCGCCGTGCCCGGTTCGCAAGCCCGCTGCAGCGAGACCTGCGGCGTGAAGGCGAGCGCGGCGTGCGCCAGCGGCAGGATCGCTTCGGCGTCGCGCGCCGGGTCGGCTTGGCCGAGGATGATGCGCGGCGCGAGCGCGAGCGCGGTCGCCCGCTTCAGCCCCGGCTTGACGCCCTGCGCCTCGGCCGCCGCGTTGGCGGCCGAGATGCGGTGCTCGTCGACGAGGGCGATCGCCTGCGCGGCCGACGCCTCGCTCGAATCGGCGTCGAGCAAGGTCGCCGCGAACGATTCGAGCGAGAGCAAGGGAAGGTGAAGCGCGACCCAGAGCACGAGGGATCCAGCAGGAAAAGCGAGGTCGACTCAGGCAACGCGAAGGGGGCGGGCAGGCTCACGCGAAATTGACGAAGGTGGCCGCGTGCAGCGCCGCGGCGCGCTCGCTCTCGCTGCCCGAGCGCCGCCGCGCCGCCGCCGACAGCACGGTCGGCAGCTCGAGCGAAAGCGGTGCTTCGAGCGGCGGGCCGCGCCGCTTCAGGACGCGCACCCGCAGGCGATCGGCACCGCCCGCCTGCAGGCCGAGGCGCAGCGGCGACGCCGTCGGCCGGCCGGCAACGGCGGCCTCGCGCATGACGAAGGCGGGGCCGTCGTGGCTGTGGGCGGCGAGCTGAAGGCGGCGCAGCCGTTCGCTGCGCAGGCGCGGCGGCAGCCAGGCGACGACGGCGCCGACGTGGCCGCTCTTCAGCGCCTGCTCGAGCGCCCAGAGGCTGTCGCTGCCGGCGCCCTCCGGGCACCGGGCCGTCCCCAGCCCGGTGACGCCCCCTGGGGGGGCAGCGAGCGGAGCGAGGCGCCATCGGTCCCGCATCACGCGGGCGCGCGTCTGGACGACGAGGAGCTCGTCGACGTCGAAGCCGAAGCCGGCGAGCGCCGCCGCCGAGAGCGCTGCCGGCGGGTCGAAGAACATCACCAGCCGACCCGCGCGCTGCGCCGCGACCAGCGCCGGCGCGAGCAGGCGAATCTCGCCGACGCCGGCGTGCGGCAGCAGCAGCTCGGAAAGCGCCCTGCGCGGCCAGCCGCCGCCGGGCAGCTCGGCGTCGAGGCCGGCGAAGCCGCTCGCCATCGCGTCGCTGCCGCTGCGGCCGAGCTGGTGGCCGAGCCAGAGCGCCGGGTGCAGGGTTTCGGGCGCGCGCCGGACGCTTTCGCGCGCGAGAACGCCGGGCTCGCGCGCCGACGAGCGGGGAGGAAAGTGGCGCTCGGCGCCTGGCAATGTCAGGTGCGGCGGCGCTGCCACCGGGGCAGGAACGGCTTCCATGAAATAACTGTACGTTTATACAGTATCGGCCGCAAGACCGGCTGTCGATCGCCGGCAGGAGCCAGCGGCCATGGCCATTGCGCTCAGCAACCTATTCGTTGCTTTCAGCAATCATCTGATCAAGAATCCCCTTCGATGGAGACGCTGCCCGATTCGCGCACCGCGGCGATCCGCCGCTTCAACCGCTTCTACACGCGGCGCATCGGCGTCCTGCACGAGAAGCTCGCCGACACCCGCTTCTCGCTGACCGAGTCGCGCCTGCTCTGGGAGCTCGCCCACCGCGGCCGGACGACCGCCGCCGAGCTGGCGCGCGACCTCGACCTCGACCCCGGCTACCTGAGCCGGCTGCTGCGCGGCCTGAAGGAGCAGAAGCTCATCCGCGGCGAGCGCTCGGCCAGCGACGCACGCCACCTCCACCTCAGCCTCAGCGCCGCCGGGCGGCGCGCATTCGCGCCGCTCGACCGCCAGAGCGAGGCCGACGTCGCCGCCCTGCTCGCCGCCCTTCCTGAAGGCGAGCAGCAAAGGCTGCTGCGCGCGACGGCCGAGATCGAGGCGCTCCTGGGCGAGCGCCAGCGCGCCGCCGCGCCCTGGTTGATGCGGGCGCCGCAGCCGGGCGACATCGGCTGGGTCGTCGCGCGCCACGGCCGCCTCTACGCCGACGAGTACGGCTGGGACACGCGCTTCGAGGCGCTCGTCGCGCGCATCGGCGCCGACTTCGTCGACCGCTTCGACGCCGGCCGCGAAGCCTGCTGGATCGCCGAGCGCGACGGCGTCAACGCCGGCTGCGTCTTCCTCGTCCAGGCGCGCGACGACGCGAGCGGCGCGGTCGTCGACGGCGCGGCGCAGCTGCGCCTGCTGCTGGTCGAGCCGGCGGCGCGCGGCCTCGGCATCGGCGCCCGACTGGTCGACGAATGCGAGCGCTTCGCCCGCGCCAAGGGCTACCGGCGCATCGTCCTGTGGACCAACAGCGTCCTCCTGGCGGCGCGCGCCATCTACGCCAAGGCCGGATACCGCCTCGTCGCCAGCGAAGCGCACGAGAGCTTCGGCCATTCGCTGGTCGGCGAGACCTGGGAGCTCGCCCTCGCCTGAGCCAGCGATCGAGGGGTGGCGGCGAGGCCGCAGAATGCCATCATTGACGTTCGCCGCCCCGGCGACCGACCGCTCCAGAATCCCGCACCGATGGCCCACGCCGCATCTCGCTTGACGACCGCTCTGGCCGCCACCCTCGCCTGCGCCTCCGCCGGCGCGGCCGAGACGGCGCCGATCAAGCCCGGCCTCTGGGAAGTCCGCAGCGACCGCCAGATCGACGGCAAGCCCGCGGCGGCGCCGACCGACTCGATGAAGAACATGAAGCCCGAGGTGCGCGCCAAGGTCGAGGCGATGATGAAGCAGAAGGGAATGGCGGTCGGCAGCAGCGGCGCCAATCACCTCTGCTTCACCAAGGACTCGCTCGACGCCGGCCGCTGGCAGAACAGCGCGACCTGCAAGACCGACTACGGCACGCGCACGGCGAGCGCATGGAAGTGGCACTCGGTGTGCGCCCCGTCGGGCACCGTGGTCGACGGCGAGGCGCTGTTCGCCAACCCCGAGAACTACACCGTCAGCACGACGTCGACGCACGCCTTCCGCGGCGAGACCCGGACGACGCAGACGACGATCAAGGCGCGCTGGCTCGGCGCCGACTGCGGCGACCTGAAGCCGTTCGATCCGAAGCGCTGAGCGAACGTCGCCTGCGCGCCCCCAACCACGAAGACGATGGAGACGAGATGAACGGTTCGATGATGCAGCTGCCGCTGCTGATTTCCTCGCTGCTGGTCCATGCCGAAAGACATCACGGCGAGCAGGAGATCGTCTCGCGGCGGGTCGAGGGCGACATCCATCGCACGACCTACCGCGAGCTGGCGGCGCGCTCGCGCCGGATGGCCAATGCGCTCGCCGGCCTCGGCATCAAGAGCGGCGACCGCGTCGCGACGCTGGCCTGGAACGGCCACCGCCACCTCGAGCTGTACTACGCGGTGTCGGGATCGGGCGCGGTCCTGCACACGCTCAACCCGCGACTTCACGCCGACCAGGTCGTCTACATCGCCGACCACGCCGAGGACGAGGCGCTGTTCTTCGACCTGACCTTCCTACCGCTGGTCGAGGCGATCGCGCATCGCGTCAAGACGATCAAGACCTTCGTCGTCATGACAGACCGCGCTCACATGCCGGCCGCGAGCAAGATCCCGAACTTGCTCTGCTACGAGGAGCTCGCCGCCGCGAGCAGCGATGCGTTCGCCTGGCCGAGCTTCGACGAGAACCAGGCGTCGTCGCTCTGCTACACGTCGGGAACGACGGGCAACCCGAAGGGCGTGCTCTACAGCCACCGCTCGACGGTCCTGCACACCTTCGCGATCGCCCTGCCCGACGCGCTCAACTGCTCGGCCAGGGACTCGATCCTGCCGGTCGTGCCGATGTTCCACGTCAACGCCTGGGGCCTGCCGTACGCGGCCTGCATGATGGGGTCGAAGCTGGTCTTCCCCGGCCCCGGTCTCGACGGCAAGTCGCTCTACGAGCTCTTCGAGTACGAGCGCGTGACGCTCTCGGCCGGCGTGCCGACGGTGTGGCAAGGCCTGCTCGGCTACGTCGACGCCAACGACCTGAAGTTTTCGACCATGCGGCGCACGGTCATCGGCGGCTCGGCGTGCCCGCCGGCGATGATGAAGACCTTCCAGGAGCGCTATGACGTCCAGGTGCTGCACGCCTGGGGAATGACCGAAATGAGCCCGGTCGGCACGGTCGCGGCGCTGAAGGGATCTCAGGTCGGCCTCGACGCGCCGACGCGCTTCGCGATCCAGGCCAAGCAGGGCCGCGCCGTCTACGGCGTCGACATGAAGATCGTCGGCGCCGACGGCGCGGAGCTGCCGTGGGACGGCGTGCAATCGGGCGAGCTGATGGTGCGCGGGCCGTGGGTCATCGACCAGTACTTCAAGGGCGAAGGCGGCGACCCGCTCGTCAAGGACGGCGAAGGCGACGGCTGGTTTCCGACCGGCGACGTCGCGACCATCGACGCCAGCGGCTTCATGCAGATCACCGACCGCTCGAAGGACGTGATCAAGTCGGGCGGCGAATGGATCGGCTCGATCGATCTCGAGAACATCGCCATGGCGCACCCGAGCGTGGCGATGGCGGCGTGCATCGCCGCGACCCACGCCAAGTGGGACGAGCGGCCGCTCCTGGTCGTCGTCAAGAAGCCGAACGCCGAGGTGACGCGCGACGAGCTGCTGGCGTTCTACGAGGGCCGCATCGCCAAGTGGTGGACGCCCGACGACGTCGTCTTCGTCGAAGCGATCCCGCTCGGCGCGACCGGCAAGATGCTGAAGAACCGGCTGCGCGAGCAGTACGGCCGGCATCTGCTCGACAAGTCCTGAGCGCCACTCGCCAACGGCTCTCGGCGCACGCCGATGCGGGCGTGTGGGCGGCCGCGCTCGCGTTCACGCTGTGGGGCTTCTTCCCGCTCTACTTCCGCCTCCAGCCCGGCATCTTCCCGCCGGAGGTGCTCGCCAACCGGATCGTCTGGTCGCTGCTCCTGGTGACGATCGTCCTCACCTGGCAATCGCGCTGGTCGTGGCTCGGCCCGGCGCTGCGCTCGCGGCGCGTGATGGCGAGCTTCGTCGCCAGCGCGTTGCTGCTCTCGGCCAACTGGATGACCTACATCTGGGCGGTCTCGAACGGCCACGTCGTCGAGGCGAGCCTGGGCTACTTCATCACGCCGCTCGTCAACGTCGGCCTCGGCTTCTTCCTGCTCGGCGAGCGGCCGCGGAGGGCGCAGTGGATCGCGCTGGGGGTCGCCGCCGCCGGCGTCGTCTGGCTGACGGTGAGCGCCGGCCGGCTGCCGTGGATCGGCCTCGTCCTCGGCCTCAGCTTCGGCGCGTACGGCCTCTTGCGCAAGGTCGCGACGCTCGGCGCGCTCGAAGGGCTGACGCTCGAGACGATGATCCTCGCTCCGGCAGCGATCGCGGCGATGACGTGGTGGTGGGGCGGCAGCGCGACCAGCTTTCCGGCGCCGACGCTGGCGACCAACGTCTGGCTCGTCGGCCTCGGCCCGGCGACGACCGCGCCCTTGCTGCTCTTCGCCCTGGCGGCGCGGAAGCTCTCGATGACGACGCTAGGCCTGCTCCAGTACCTGAGCCCGACGATCCAGTTCCTGCTCGGCATCTGGCTCTTCCACGAGCCGTTCAGCGCGACCCGGCTGGTCGGCTTCGCCCTCATCTGGATCGCGCTCGCGCTCTACACCCTCGACGGCTGGCGCCGGCGCGGCGGCGTCGTCGCCCCGGAGCCCGCACCCTCGTGAGGCGCTAGCCGGCCGCGATCGCCAGCGCCGCGGCGTTGACGACGGCGGCGATCCGGCCGATGTCGCGCAACTGCTGCGTCGTCAGGCCTTCCTTCTTCAGCAAGGCGTAGTGCGACGCCACGCAGAAGTGGCACTTGCCGACGATCGACGCGGCGAGCGCATAGGCCTCGAACTTCTTCTTCTCGACGCCGCCCGAGGTCGCGTAGGCGTTCATTCGCAGCTCGGCGCGCTGCGTCTTGAGCTCGTCGTCGCCGGCCATCTCGACGTACGGATACCAGGCGTTGTTCATCCCCATCAGCGCCGCGGCGGTGAGCGCCGCGTTCGCTTCGGCAGCCGGCGCGGCGGCCCGGAAAGCGTCGATCAGCGGCTTGCTCTTGGCGGCGAACGCCGCCGCCAGGGCGACGCCGAGCGCGTCTTCCGGTGCCAGGCTCGAGCGCGCGATCACGCCGTCGAGGTTGAGGCGGATGTCCTTGGCGTAGTCGGGGATCTGCTCCTTGATCGCGGCGAGGAATTCCATCATCAGAGCGTCTGGCCGCCGACCGTGCGGTTGCACGGGCAGAGCTCGTCGGTCTGCAGGCCGTCGAGGACGCGCAGCACTTCCTCGGGGTTGCGGCCGACGTTGAGGTTGTTGACGCTCACGTGCTGGATCGTGTTGTCGGGGTCGACGATGAAGGTCGCGCGCAGCGCCACGCCTTCCGTCTTGTCACGAATGCCGAGTTGGTCGACGAGCGAGCCTTTCGGGTCGCCGAAGCTCCAGTGGCCGAGCTTGGAGAGGTCCTTGTGGTCGCGGCGCCAGCCGAGCTTGGCGAACTCGTTGTCGGTCGAGCCGCCCATCAGGACCGCGTCGCGCTCCTCGAACTGCGAGGCCAGCTTGTCGAAGCCGACGATCTCGGTCGGGCAGACGAAGGTGAAGTCCTTCGGCCAGAAGTAGATGACCTTCCACTTGCCCGGGAAGCTCTTCTCGGTGATCGCCTCGAACGCCGAGACGCCGTTTTCCTCGTGCTGGTTGAAGCCGGGCTTGACGCCGATGACGCTGAACGCTTCGAGCTTGTCGCCAATGGTTTTCATTAGGTTCCTGTGCCGTTGATTGAGCGCCGAAGGGCGCGACAGGAACGAAGTTTAGGCTATCGGATAGCAACAACCAATTGAAAACACCTAATGAGGCGATTGGACGCGGCGCTCTAGCGCAGGTCGCCGGCCAGGCTCGCGAGCGTCTCCTGCGAGATGTCGGTGTGGGCCGGATAGTTCGTGTGGTCGCAGCCGAGGCGGACGCTGGCGCCGGCGCGAACCGCGCCGCGCGCCGCCGGCGCGAGCTCGAAGCGCAGGAAGTGGACGGCCGAGGTCTTCTCGTCGTTCTCGCGGTCGAGGTCCTCGTCGGCGATCGCGTAGACGCGCGAGTGCCCCTCGACCTCGACGAAGACGCGGTCCTGGACGCCGATCAGGCGTGCGAGCTCGCGCTTCCTCTCGTTCGGATCGGGGTACTCGATCAGCATCGTCGCCTTCCAGTTCGTTCCGTCGGGGACGAGCGGTGTGTAAGCCTCGATCTCGCTCTCGATGCCGGCCTCGTCGAAGATCTTCTCGATGTGCAGCATCTCCTGGATCTGCCGGCGGATCGTCGTCTCGTCCTCGAACTGAACGCTCAGGTGCTCGCCCAGCCGAACCGTTCGCAGCTTCCGGTGAGCGATCACCTCGACCTGGTTGGCCTTGCGCACCTTCGCGTAGGCCTCGAGGGTGAGCAGGCTCGATCGGGTGATGGCCATGGCCAGGGCCTAGTCCAGTCCGTACGCCCGGCGCAGCAGGCTCAAGGGGTGGCGCAGCTCGGTCGGCGCGGCGCCGTCGTTGGCCATGCCCTGCGCGATGTGATGGCCGGCGAGCGCGCAGTCGGAGCTGATGACGTCGGGCGCCGGAGCTGCCATCGCCTTGAAGACCGGCCGGCCGATCTTCATCGCCAGCGGATGGGTCTCGGTCTTCACGCCGTACATGCCGGCGTGCCCGGAGCAACGCTCGACGGTGGTCAGCTCGACCGTCACCGTCTTGCCGATCAGCTTGAACATCTCCTCGGTCTTGCGGCCGATCTTCTGCACCCGGCCGTGGCACGGCACGTGGTAGCTCACCTTGCCGAGCGGCCGCGTGAAGTCGGTCTTGAGCAGGCCGTCGCGATGGCGCGCGACGAGGTACTCGAACGGATCGAACATCGCCTCCTGCACCGCCTTCACGTCGGCGTCGTCGGGAAACATGAGCGGCAGCTCCTGCTTGAACATCAACGTGCACGACGGGATCGCGGTCAGGATGGCGAAGCCCTCGCGCGCGTACCGGGCGAGCACCGGGATGTTCCTCTCCTTGTGGCGGGCGACGCCCTCGAGGTCGCCGAGCTCGAGCTTGGGCATGCCGCAGCAGCTTTCCTTCTCGACGACCTCGTAGGCGATCTCGTTGTGCTCCAACACCGCGACGAGATCGCGGCCGATGCCGGGCTCGTTGTAGTTGATCAGGCAGGTCGCGAACAGCGCGACCTTACCGGGGCTTCTCTCGCCGTCGACGACGCGGCCGCGCCCTTTCTTCGCCACCGAGCCGCGGAAGCGCCGCGTCGCCAGCGGCGGCAGCCAGGCGTCGCGGTGGACGTCGAGCGCCGCCTCGATCACCTTGCGCACCGGCCGCGTCCGGTTCGCCGCGTTGACCGCCTGCACGACGATCGGGATGCCGGCGAGCTGGCCGTGCACGTCGGTCGACGCGAGCAGCTTCGCGCCCATGCCGACTTCGCCCTTGCCGTAGCGGATCGCCTTGGCGCGAAGCATGAGGTGCGGGAAGTCGATATTCCACGGATGCGGCGGAACGTACGGACACTTGGTCATGTAGCAGAGGTCGCACAGGTAGCACTGTTCGACGACCTTGGCGTAGTCCTTCTTGTCGACGCCGTGCACCTCGCCGTCGGCGCTGGCGTCGATCAGGTCGAAGAGAGTCGGGAACGACTGGCACAGGCTGACGCAGCGGCGGCAGCCGTGGCAGATGTCGAAGACGCGCTCCATCTCGGCGAGGGCCTTGCCCTCGTCGCGATAGTCGTCGCTGCGCCAGTCGATCGGATGCCGAGTCGGCGCCTCGAGGTTGCCTTCGCGCAGCGTCATCGTCTCTCCATCAACGAACAAGGGCCGCGCGGGCCCTTGTCGGGGTGCTCGGGTCGCGCCTCAGTCGACGAGCGCGTCGAGCGCCTTCTGGTAGCGGTTGGCGTGCGAGCGCTCGGCCTTGGCGAGCGTCTCGAACCAGTCGGCGACCTCGTCGAAGCCCTCATCGCGCGCGATCTTGGCCATGCCCGGGTACATGTCGGTGTACTCGTGCGTCTCGCCGGCGACGGCGGCCATCAGGTTCTGGCGGCTGCTGCCGATCGGCAGGCCGGTCGCGGGATCGCCGACGCCGTGCTCGAGGAACTCGAGGTGGCCGTGCGCGTGGCCGGTCTCGCCCTCGGCGGTCGAGCGAAACAGCGCCGCGACGTCGTTCTGCCCTTCGATGTCGGCCTTGTTCGCGAAATAGAGGTAGCGACGGTTGGCCTGCGATTCGCCCGCGAACGCATCGCGCAGGCTCTGCTCGGTTTTCGATCCCTTGAGTCCCATCTCGAATCTCCTGGTTGGCCGCGGACCGGCGCGAGAGCGCACCGACGATCACCCGACGCTAGCGCGTTCACGGCGCGCCAGCAATACTTCGCCTCAATTCGACGAATCGACGCGGGCTATCTCCGCGGCGGCGAGGTCGGCCCCGCGCCCCGTTTGCTAGACTTGCGCCTGCAGTGGGGGGGTAGCTCAGCTGGGAGAGCGTCGCGTTCGCAATGCGAAGGTCGGGAGTTCGATCCTCCTCCTCTCCACCATTCGACAATCCAGCAACGACCGGCGGCGTCCGGAAAGCCCTAGAGAATCAACGCTCTAGGGCTTTTTCTTGTCCAGCTGCGCCCCGCCCCGGGACGCTCGAGCCCGGCTGGCTAGACCACCTTCGAGAACTGGTGCCGCTCCTTGGCAGACTGCAAGTGTCTGTCGAACACCATTGCAATGGCGCGAACAAGAAACCAGCCTGGAGCCGTGACCTGTATCGCCCGTTCCTCCATCTCAACGAGACCCGACTGCGCCATGGCGCGCATCGATTCGAGCTCGTGTGAGAAGTAGTCCGCCATGGTCACGCCGTGGGCGCGCTCGATCGGTTCGAATTCGAGGCGTCCCTGGCACATCAGCGCCATGATCACGTCGCGTCGCAACTCGTCGTCGCGGGTCAGGGAATAGCCGCGGACGACCGGAAGCAAGCGTTGGCCCAGCGAGTCGTAGTACGCCGACAGAGTCTTCGCGTTCTGGTAGTACGCCGCACCGACGCGTCCGATGGCCGACACGCCGAGCGCAACCAGATCACAGTCGGGCTGGGTGCTGTAGCCCTGGAAATTCCGATGCAGTCGACCTTCGCGCTTCGCCACGGCGAGCGAGTCGTCGGGAAGGGCGAAGTGGTCCATCCCGATATAGCAGTAGTCCCGGGACAGGAAGCCGGCAATGGCATCGCCCAACATCGCAATTCGCTGAGGAGCGCTCGGCAGGTCCGTGGCGGCGACACGGCGTTGTGGCTTGAAGCGTTCCGGCAGATGAGCGTAGGCGTAGAGCGCGATCCGGTCCGGTCGCAGCTCGCCCATCTGCCGAACCGTTCGAGCGAAGGTTTCGGGGGTCTGCTTCGGAAGCCCGTAGATCAGGTCGGCATTGATGGAGACGAAGCCCAGCTCGCGAGCGCTCGTCATCAACTCCCGGACCATCTCGAAGGGCTGCACCCGATGCACTGCTTCCTGAACCTTGATGTCGAAATCCTGGACGCCGAAGCTCAGGCGGTTGAACCCGAGTTGGCGAAGGTGCGCGAGACGGGTCGGCGTGACCGTGCGGGGATCCACTTCGATCGAGACCTCGGAGTCGGCGGTGAGGCGAAAGGCGGTGCTCAACGCTTGCATCACACGAGCCAGCTCGGCGTCGGACAGGAAGGTCGGGGAGCCGCCACCGAAGTGAAGCTGCGAGACCGGCCGACCCGTACCGAGTGACTCGACCACCAGGGCCAGTTCCGTCTCGAGCGCGTCGAGGTATTCGGTGGCCCGTTCGTGATGCTTGGTGATGATCTTGTTGCAGGCGCAGTAGTAACAGAGCGATTCGCAGAACGGGATGTGGACATACAACGACAGCGGGGCGGTGGAACTGCCCTGCCTGCGCGCTTCGAGCACCCGGACGGCATCGGCCGGGCCGAAGCTCTCGGCAAAGCGGTCGGCCGTCGGATACGAGGTATACCGCGGGCCCGGCGTGTCGAACTTCCGCAGCAGCTCTTCGGTGAGCACCGCTCGGGGGTCTGGCGTTGGCTTCATTGGCGTAAGCACCGCCTATGGTGAGGCATGCCCCGGCCTGGATGCCTTGACGCGTGTCAAGAAGAGGACCTAAAGGAGCGTCCTGAAGAAACCCGCCGGGCTCTTCGTGAGGGCGACCGAGACGATCCAGGCTGCAGTGAGCAATGCCCCCACCCAGGCGGCTGCGCGTACCCGGAGCGGGCGCTGAGCCCGCAGCGCCACCACCCCCAGCCCGACATACACGACCAGACCGGCGATCTTCGCAATCAGCCAGGGTGCGCTGTCCAGCGTCAGCCGCAGCATCCAGGCCAGGATGAGCGCGGACAGAAGCAGCACCGTATCGATGACATGAGGAAGAGTCCTGGCTGCCCTGCTGCCGACCCAACCGGCCCCGGCGAAGCTCGCCGCTCCGCGCGCGACAAAGCCTGTCAACGAGAGCACCACGGCAGCCTGGTGCACGAGCTTGACCGTGGCGTAGTCGATGTTCATGCGGTCGCGAAGCTTATGCCGGGTTCGCGAGAGGTGTCCGCCGCCATCAGGGAGGGGACGCCGTGCCGTGGAGACGGACGGGACGCAACTCGCGATCGAAGCCGGGACCCGCCGACAAGTGGCGAGTTGGAAGGACGACGGTCACTGCGGGTCGTCTTATACAGGGTCAACGGCGAGCCGTCCGCCGCCGCGAAGCCTTCCAGCAGAGATGGGTTGACAAGGTCTCATGCCGCTCATAAGATACCTCTGATATAAACCTTATCGCGACACTCGGCGGTGACCGCGATCGACCATGAGCAGCATCACCCACCTGAAGGAACCGGCTGCGCCGCCGCAGGCCGCGCCGAACCTGCACGCATTCCTCGAACTCGCGTTTCGGCCGCTCTACCTCGCCGGCACCGCGTGGGCGTTGATCGCGATCGGCATCTGGGTCTGGGCGCCGCAGATCCTGGCCGGCCCCCTGCACGGCATCGCCTGGCATGCCCACGAAATGCTCTGGGGCTTCATCGCTACGGTCGCGGTCGCCTTCCTGATGACCGCGGGCGCCAACTGGACCGGAATCAATCCGCTGAAGGATCGGGCGCTCGGCGTCGCGTGCGTCCTGTGGCTGGTCGCACGCATGGGCTTTCTGGCCGGAGGCGACGCGATGTTCCAGGTCGGCGTCGCCGCCGAGCTCGGTTTCTTCCTGCTCGCCGCGGTCGCGATGATGCGTTCGGTCTACCGTGCGAAGAACGCACGCAACTACGCAGTGCCGTGGCTGCTGGTCGCGCTCGGCACGGCCGACGGCCTGTACCTGCTCGCGGCGCACGACGGCGACTACGCGCTGCTGATGCAGCGCTTCAACGTCGGCCTGCTGGTGATGGCGCTGATCGCGCTGCTGATCGCCCGGCGCGTGATCCCGTTCTTCGCGATGCGCGCGGTCGCCGGCCTGCAGATCCCGATGCAGACGCGCATCGGCCAGATCCAGCTGGCTGCGTGCGGCGTCGCCGCGGCCTGCCTGCTGGCAGGCCAGAAGATGCCTGCCGCCGTCGCGCTCGGATTGACCGGGGCGCTCTCGCTGCTGCAGGTGCTGCGTTGGAAGCCCTGGGCGGTGAGCGGCCAGCCGCTGCTGTGGATCCTGTACGCCGGCTACGCCGGCTTGGGCATCGGCTTGCTCGTCGCCGCCTGCGCGGCTGGCGGCGTCGATCTGCCACCTGCCTTGCCGGTGCACCTGATCGCGATGGCGGGCTTCTCGGTCCTGATCATCGGCATGGTGACGCGCACCGCGCTCGGCCACCTCGGACGCCCGCTCGCCGCCGACCGCACCATCGTTGCCAGCTACGCGCTGGTGCTCGTGGCCGTCGCGCTGCGCTTGGTCGCGCTCGCGCCTTCGGCATTCAGTCAGCCGGCGCTGCAGCTCTCGGCGGCCGCGTGGATCGCCGCGTTCACCCTGTACCTGTGGCGATTCGCGCCGCTCATGATTCGCCCGCGCAGATGACGCCCTGCACTGCCTTGACCCGGAGTACGGCATGCGCCTGACGACGATGACCGACTACTCGATGCGCCTGCTGATGTACGTGGGCCAGCATCCCGGGCGCCTGTGCACGATCTCCGAAGTGGCTGGCGTCTACGGGATCTCCGAGGCCCACCTGATGAAGATCACGCACCAGCTTGGCCTGGCCGGCTGGCTGGAAACGGTGCGCGGCAAGGGCGGCGGCATCCGCCTGGCAGCGGCGCCTGCCGACATCAACCTCGGCGCCGTGGTGCGCAGCGTCGAATCCGACTTCGCTCTCGTCGACTGCCTGACGGCCGACAACGCCTGCATGCTGACCGGCAGCTGCCGGCTGACCAGCATCGTCAGCGAAGCGCTGCAGAGTTTCATGGCGCACCTCGATCGCCATACGCTCGCCGACCTGCTGCCGGCGCCGAGAGACGGCGCCCCGCGGCTGCGGCCGATGACCTTCGGCAAACGGCCGGCCCGTGTGCCGAGCTGACCGCCCGCTTGTTCCCCACCTTTGAAGGCCCGACCATGACCCCAGCCCACACCCACCTGTCCGCCGACAGCGTCTATCCGTTCGATGCGCGCGGCGTCGCCAAGCGCTTTCGCCACGCCGCCATCTTCGGCGCGCTCGATTCGCTCACGCCCGGCGAGACAATGCGCTTCGTCAACGACCACGATCCGCTGCCGTTGCTCGGCCAGCTCGAAGCCCGCTATGGCGACTCGGTGACGATCGAATACCGGCAGCGCGAGCCGGGGGCGATCGCGATCGACTTCATCCGGCGTTAGGAGACAAATCATGGCGATCACACTGACCGAGGCCGCCGCCAGGCAGGTTCGCACCCAGCTCGCAAAGCGCGGCAAGGGGCTCGGGCTGCGCATCGGCGTGAAGAACGTCGGCTGCTCGGGCTTTGCCTACACCTACGAGATCGCCGACGACCTGCGCGACGGCGAGCGCGTGTTCGAAGACCACGGCGCCAGCCTGGTGGTCGACGCGAAGAGCCTCGCATTCGTCGACGGCGCCCGCCTCGACTTCGTCAGCGAGGGCCTGAAGCAGGCCTTTCAGGTCGAGAACCCGAACGTCGACAGCACCTGCGGCTGCGGCGAGAGCTTCAACCTGAAGGCCGGGGTCGCCTGAAGGAGCGCGCATGAGTGCCCAGTTGCAAGACCTCGTCAACCGGCCCTACAAGCACGGCTTCGTCACCGACATCGAGTCGGAGGTCGCGGCCAAGGGCCTGAGCGAAGACACGATCCGGCTCATCTCGGCGAAGAAGAACGAGCCCGAGTGGCTGCTCGAGTTCCGCCTGAAGGCGTTTCGCCACTGGCTGACGATGACGCCGCCGGAGTGGGCCAACGTCAAGTACCCGCCGATCGATTTCCAGGCGATCAGCTACTACTCGGCGCCCAAGCCCAGGCCCAAGCTCGCCAGCATGGACGAGGTCGACCCCGAGCTGCTGCGCACGTTCGAAAAGCTCGGCGTGCCGATGCACGAGCGTGCCGCGCTGGCCGGCGTCGCGGTCGACGTGATCTTCGACAGCGTCTCGGTCACGACCACCTACAAGGCCAGGCTGGCCGAGGTCGGCATCGTCTTCGGCTCGATCTCGGAGGCGGTGCAGAACCACCCGGAGCTGGTGAGAAAGTACCTCGGCACCGTGGTGCCGAGCGGCGACAACTACTACGCGGCGCTGAATTCGGCGGTCTTCACCGACGGCTCGTTCTGCTACATCCCGAAGGGCGTGAAGTGCCCGATGGACCTGTCGACGTACTTCCGCATCAACACCGAGGAGACCGGCCAGTTCGAACGCACCCTGATCGTCGCCGAGGAAGGCGCCTCGGTGTCGTACCTCGAAGGCTGCACCGCGCCGAAGTTCGACACCAACCAGCTGCACGCCGCGGTCGTCGAGCTGGTCGCTCTCGACCGCGCCGACATCAAGTATTCGACGGTGCAGAACTGGTACGCCGGCGACGAGAACGGCATCGGCGGCATCTACAACTTCGTCACGAAGCGCGGCCTGTGCAAAGGCGTCGACTCGCGCATTTCGTGGACCCAGGTCGAGACCGGCTCGGCGATCACGTGGAAGTACCCGTCGTGCGTCCTGGTCGGCGACAACTCGGTCGGCGAGTTCTATTCGGTCGCGGTGACGAATCACCACCAGCAGGCCGACACCGGCACGAAGATGATCCACATCGGCAGGAACACCCGCAGCACGATCGTCAGCAAGGGCATCTCGGCGGGCAGGTCGAGCAACTCCTATCGCGGCCTGGTGAAGATCCTGCCGACCGCCCACGACGCGCGCAACCATTCGCAGTGCGACTCGATGCTGATCGGCCAGGAGTGCAGCGCCAGCACGTTCCCGTACATCCAGGTGCGCAACGCCGGCGCCAAGGTCGAGCACGAGGCGTCGACGTCGAAGATCGGCGAAGACCAGCTGTTCTATTTCGCGCAGCGCGGCATCGGCGCCGAGGACGCCGTCTCGATGATCATCAACGGCTTCTGCAAGGACGT
>JADGRJ010000226.1 GCA_017881025.1 Rhizobacter sp.
GAGTTCCAGTGGGCGCTCGACTTCGTCGTCAAGGGCGGCAACAGCCTTCACGCCTACCCCGAGTACCACCGCGTCGTCGCCGACGCCGACGGCGTCTACCGCGTGCCGAGCCGGGTGATCGCGCGCCGCCACAAGCTCAACGTCGGCACCATCGTCAGCGACTCGTCGATGCAGGTGAAGTACCTGTCGGGCGGCCGCATCGGCGTCGTCGAAGAGGGCTTCGTCGCGCGCCTGAAGAAGGGCGACTGCTTCGTCTTCGCCGGCCGCACGCTCGAGTTCGTCCGCGCCGAGGAGATGACCGCGTACGTCAGGCGCGCCGACGGCAGGAAGGCGTTCATGATCGCCTGGGCGGGCGCCAAGATGCCGCTTTCGAGCGAGCTCGCCGACTCGGTGATGGAAGTGCTCGCCGACGCCGCGCAGGGCGACTTCTTCGACCCGGAGATGGAGGCGGCGCGGCCGATGCTCGAGACGCAGATGCAGCTCTCGCGCATCCCGACGCCGAAGACGCTGCTGATCGAGCGGCTCGAGTCGCGCGAAGGGCAGCACCTGTTCCTCTATCCGTTCGCCGGCCGCAACGCCCACATCGGCCTCGGCAGCCTGCTCGCGTGGCGGCTCTCGAGGGAGCAGCCGAACACCTTCTCGATCGTCATCAACGACTACGGGCTCGAGCTGCTCTCGGCGCGGCCGGTCGATCCGGCGCCGCTCGTCGACCAGAGTCTGTTCGAGGAGGGCGACCTGCTGCACGACGTGCTCGCCAGCCTCAACTCGAGCGAGCTCGCGCGCCGGCGCTTTCGCGAGATCGCCCGCGTCGCCGGGCTCATCAGCCAGGGCTTCCCGGGGCAGCCGAAGTCGACGCGCCAGCTGCAGGCGTCGAGCTCGCTGTTCTACGAGGTCTTCCGCAAGTACGACGGAAGCAACATGCTCCTGAGCCAGGCGGAGAGCGAGGTGCTCAGCCAGGAGCTCGACATCAAGCGGCTGCGCGAGGTGCTGCGCCGAATGCGCGAGCAACGCGTCGTGTTCGTCGAGCTCGCCGTGCCGAGCCCGTTCGCGCTGCCGCTGATGGTCGAGCGCTTCCGCGAGAAGCTCTCGACCGAAAAGCTCAAGGACCGGCTCGACCGGATGCTGAAGGAGATGGAGCGCGAGGCTGAAAAGAGCTGACGCCGCATGATGGCCGGCGCCGGCGCCGTGCGCGCACCGCTTCGATGCCTGTCTTCTGGCGCACTCCTTGCACTGGAGCTGCTTGACCGGCGCGGTGCCGTCCATCGATCGTTCAACAGACTCCCTTCGGCATCGTGCGCATCCTGTTGGTCTCCGACCTCCACTACACGCTGCCGCAGCTCGACTGGGTGGTGCGCTCGGCACCGTCGTTCGACCTCGTCGTCCTGGCCGGCGACCAGCTCGACATCGGCTCGACGGTGTCGCTCGACGCGCAGTCGGTCGTCATCCTGCGCTACCTCGCGCTGCTGCAGGCGGCAGGCCGCGTCGCCATCGGTTCCGGCAATCACGACCTCACGGGGCCCGACGCGCAAGGCGAGCAGGCGGCGTTGTGGCTTGCCGAGGCGCGCGCTGCCGGCGTGCCGACCGACGGCGATTCGCTGACCTGCGGCGACACGCTGGTCACGATCTGTCCCTGGTGGGACGGCCCCCTCGGGCGCGCCGACGTCGCGGCGCAACTCGCGGCCGATGCCGGGCGCAGGCCGAAGCGCTGGATCTGGGTCTATCACTGGCCGCCGCTCGGCTCGCCCACCTGCTGGACTGGCAGGCGCGACTACGGCGACGCCGACCTGAACGGCTGGATCGCCGAGCATCAGCCGGACCTGGTCCTCACCGGCCACGTCCACGAGTCGCCTTTCAAGCCCGACGGGTCGTGGGCCGACCGCATCGGCGCCACCTGGGTCTTCAACGCCGGCCGGCAGATCGGCCCGGTGCCATGCCACATCGACATCGACCTGGCCGAGGGCACTGCGTCGTGGCGGTCCCTGATGGGCAACGAGAGCCTGAGCCTGGCGGCGGCGCGGGCGCCGGGACGATCGCTCTTCTGATCGCCTAGTACTCGGGTTCCGGGTCGCGTGCCGAGCCCGGTCGCGCGACGGCGACCTGGCGCTGGGCGAGCTGGGCGAGCACGTCGGACACCATCGTGAGACCGGGCGCGTCGCCGTACTGGTGCTTCAGGTCGGCGAGGTAGGTCGTGACGAAGTTCAGCCGCTCGGCCAGGCCGACGGCGACGAGCCGGGTGATGGTCGGATCGCTGGCGAGCAGCGCGCGGCCGTCGGCGGCATGGCGCAGGACGCTCGCCTCGGTCGCCTCGACGGTGGCGCTGTTGACGGTGTCGAGGAGGACAGCGATCTCGCCGATCAGGGCGCCGGGTCGGGTGACGGTGTTGACGACGACGGTTCCCTTGCGCACCTGCAGGGCCCCCGACACCAGGACCCAGAGGCTGCCTGCCGAGCCGCCCTCGCGCACGACGACGTCGCCGGGCGCGAAGGTGACCTCCGGGAGGGACGCCGACAGGGCGAGCATGTCCTGCATGGGATCCGGCCACGCAAAGCCCGTGCCGTGGGTCGCTTCGCCTGAGGAGGCGGGTTCGGGCGCGCGCCGGCGAGGCCCCGGCCGCGCTAGTCGCGTCGGTCGAGCGGTCGCTTGCGGCCGCTGAGCATCGCCGCGACCAGGTTCTCGCGCCAGCGCCGGCCCATGACGGCGACCCCCGTCAGGTGAACGGCCACTGCAATCAGAAGCGCCTGGGCGAGCCAGGCATGGATGTCACGGATGCGATCGTCGCCCCAGAAGGCGTCGAGACGGCTGATCCATCCGGTCAACCCGAGCAGCAGCACGAGGGCCCACAGCAGCCACACCATCCAGAGACCGATCGGGTCGTGGCCGCGGGTTCGCGGCGCGCCGTCGCGCAGGTAGGCGACGGTCCGCGTCGGCGACAGCTTCAACGCCGCCAGGCCGGCCGCGCCGCCGGCGAGCGCCGCCCAGAGCAGGCGGGCAACGACGACGCCGGCGGCGACGTAGCCGGTCACACGGTGCGGCCAGCCGCCATCGTCATAGAAGAGATCGAACAGCACCAGCGCGGCGAGCGACCAGTGCAGGAGGCGAACGGCCGGGTCCCACACCAAGACGCGGCCATCCGGACCGGTCTCGCGCGGGCGGGAACCGCGCATCGCCTATTTTTCGATCTCGGTCTTGACCGGCTCGAGCGTCTTCGCGTCGTAGTAGATCTCGACCTTTTTGCCTTCCTTGTTCTTGCCGTAGATCTCGTAGCAGTTGCCGTCGACCTTGAACTTGCCGATCGTGTAGCCCTGCGCCTGGATCTTGGCCTTGGCATCGGCTTCGCTCATCCACTCGGCCTTGGGGTAGGCCTTGCAGTCGGCTTTGGCGAAAGCGAGTGCGGAGAAGGTGCAGGCGGCGCCGAGCACGGCGACGGAAATGATCGGCTTCACGAGAGGCTCCTGGCCTGAAGGGGAAGGAGCCGGATCTTAGCAGGCGTTGCGAATGCGAACGATTTACATTAGTTTTCGTCGCCCATGCGGCTCGCCGCCAGCGCGGCGCTAGAGCCGCATCGCCATCTGCGTCTTGCAGCCGCGCGCGAAGTTCTCGCAGCCCCAGAACGCGCGCCCGCTCTGGCGCGCCGTCCGCTCGACGAGCTTGATGCCGCAGCTCGCGCAAGTCGGTCGCCACCAGTCGCCTTCGAATGCCACGCGCAGCAGCGCTTCCTGCTGCTTCGGGTGCCGGGTCGCGATCAGGCGCAGCAGGCCGTCGACGTCGTGCAGGCCGATGCCGTTGCCTTCGGCGAACTCGCGCGCGTCGGCGCTGAAGTCGGAGGTCGTCACGAACTGGCCGCGGACGATGCCGTGCTGCGCCATCACGCCGCGCAGCTCGCGCACTTCCCTGACGCCGACCTTCTGGCGCATCCACTGCTTGCACTGGACGATGCTCACCGGCGCGTCGCCGTCGGCGTGGTTGACGGAATAGAGCCAGATGTCGACGCCGCCGTCGGCGCCGTGCGCCTGTGATCGGGTCTCGAATCCGGCCTGCGCGAAGAGCGCCTCGACGACGGCCTCGAAGCGGCGCCACTCGATCAGCTCGAAGACCTCGCGTGACCAGCGCTCGGGCGGTGTCCGCCGCGCGGCGTGGCGCGGCTGGTTCGCCGCGGCGGTCGCGGCCGTCGATGCGGGCACCTCGGCGATGCAGCCGGCGCGCGTCAGGCGCGCGGCGATCGCGCGCGGCAGTCGATCTCGCTCGGCGTCGCCGCCGGGTGCCCGCGCGTGCGGGCCGTTGCGCCAGGGCATGGCGTGTCTCCAGTCGAAGGGAGCTGCATCGTAGAAAGGTGCTCCCCGCCGTGCGCGTCGCGGCGCGCGCGCCACGTGAAGATCCGCACGCGACGCCGCTGTGCAGTTGGATACAAGCGATGCCGCGGCGTTTCGCGCCTACGCGCCGAGGCCTGGGCCCCGCACATCGCCGACGGCTTCTGCAGCTTCAACGGTCTGCACGCGATGCTCGCCTTCGTCGCCGCGTCGTGCCGATGCTCGCGGCGGCAGCGGACGCACCCTCGGCCTTGTGCTAGCGGTCACCGGCAGCGCGACCTTGTGCGCGGTGACGTTGGCGTTGGTCCAGCCGAAGGCATCTTCGAACGAGCGATGGCCGGGAAGCAGCATCGACGACGCCGCCTGTAGACTGCGGCCGGTCTTGCGGCAACCGACGTCGGTCGAAGCCGCATCGATCGATCCTCCTTGCTTCTCGGAACAGGGATACGCAGGTGATTCGAGGCGGGCGTACTACCACCGCGCCCGGCGCGCGCCGGGAGCCTGAGCAATGGCTGTATGCCGGGTTGCGCCTGGCCGAGCAACACACTGCGGCTGCTGTGCATCGGCTCGTCGTCACCGAAGTCGCGAGGCTCCTGGGCGCGCGCGCCGTCCTGCTGGCGACTGAAGCGCCGGCGGGCCGCGTCGTGGCTGCTGCACGGGTGCCGCGCGGCGACGATGCCGGAGCGTTGTTCGGCCTCGTCGAGCCTTGGATCGATGAGGCAGCGCGATCACGCTCGGCGCAACTTCGCCACGGACCAGAGGGCGCCGACACGCGCGCGCAGCGTTCGTGCTTGGTCGCGCCGTTGAACATCGGTGCCGACGTCATGGGCGTCGTCTACGCTGACATCGACGGTCGGAGCGGCCGGTTCGACGACGAGCACTGCGCGCTGCTGGCGGCGCTAGCGCGCCACGCCGCCGTGGCGCTGGCCCGCTTGCGCGACGGTGCCGTTCCGGGGCAGGTGGCCGATCTCAGTAACGCCGACCTGAAAGCATCGAAGTTGCGGCGCGACGAGCGCGCCGACGAGCTGCGCATCGTCAACCGCATCCAGCGGGGAATGGCGGCCGAGCTCAACCTGCTCGCGCGCGGCGATCCGGACGGCGTTTCCTTACAGGACGCGGCGCTTGCCGGTGACATCGGCCTGCGCTGGAGCGATCACGGTCCGGGCTTGGCGCACTATCGCTTCCAGTACGAGCCTGGCCGGCGCTTCTTGCTCGAGCCGGTCCGGCGCAGCGCAGACCACGCGCTGGTGCACGCCTTGCGATCGGCGACAGCGCCGCGTCTGGCGCGGACGAAGGCGGAGCTGGCGGCTTGGCGCCTCGACAGCCCCGCGGCGACGCCGGCGACACGCTCGGTCCTGGTCGCCCGCATCGTCGGCCGCGAAGGTCTGCTCGGCTCGGTGGCCATGGAGGACCCGCGCGCAGGCGCGTTCGGTGACGCCGAGATCGCGATCCTCGGCAGCGTCGCGACGAGCATGGGGACAGCGCTCGAGAACGGGCGCCTGTTCGAGGAGACCGAGCGCCTACGCAAGGAAACCGAGCAGCGCAACGCCGAGCTGGCGGTGATCAACAGCATCCAGCAGGGGATCTCCGCCAAGCTCGACTTTCAGGGCATCGTCGACCTGGTCGGCGACAAGCTGCGCGAGGTGTTCCGGACAGGCGACGCCGGCATCTGGTTGTGGGATTCGGCAACCGACCTGGTGCGAAAGGCCTACCAGTACGAACACGGCGCCCGCCTGCCGCAGTCGGCACCGTTCCGGTTGCGCCCCGGCAGCACGTGGGAGCGCGTCGTGCGACGCCGTAGTGCCGTCATCTTGAACAACCGCGCCGAGCAGGCGGCCGGGGACTACGGGCATGCGCCAGGGACCGACCAGTGCCTCAGCGCGGTGACCGTTCCGATCGTCGCGGGCGACCGGGTACTGGGCACGATCCTGCTCGAGAATCACGACCGCGAGAACGCGTTCAACGAGGCGGACGCGCGGCTGCTCGGCACGGTTGCCTCGGCGATGGGGGCGGCGCTCGACAACGCGCGCCTGTTCGACGAGACGCAGCGCCTGCTGAAGGAGACGGAGCAACGCAACGCCGAGCTCGCGGTCATCAACAGCATCCAGCAGGGGATGGCGGCCGAGCTCGACTTCCAGGCGATCGTCGACGTCGTCGGCGACAAGCTGCGCGAGGTGTTCGCGAGCGACGACATCGGCATCCGCTGGCACGACCCGCAAGCCGATCTGATCCACCAGCTCTACGTCGTCCGGCGCGGCCAGCGACTGCGGCCGGAGCCGGTCGCGCCGTCGCGGCAGGGCGCATGGCGGCAGATGCAGGTCGCGCGTCAGCCGGTGGTCGCGAA
>JADGRJ010000227.1 GCA_017881025.1 Rhizobacter sp.
AGATCACACCCGAAGGCGTCGATTCGCTCATCTCGTGCTGGCTCGCGAGCGTTGATGTCGAGCCTCTCCCTGGCGGCAAACTCTAACACCGGGGCCGCGCGCGGGCCCGATCGCGAGCGGCCTTGGCCTAGAATGAATCGCCATTCGAACGTCCATTCCCATGAAACTCATCGGTTCACTCACGAGCCCGTACGTGCGCAAGGTGCGCGTCGTGATGGCGGAGAAAAAGCTCGACTACCAGTTCGAACTCGAAGACGTGTGGGCCCATGACGCCATCCTCAAATCCAATCCGCTCGGCAAGGTGCCGTGCCTGGTGATGGAAGGCGGCGAGGCGGTGTTCGACTCGCGCGTCATCGTCGAGTACCTCGACGCGCGCTCGCCGCTCGCCCGCCTGATCCCCGAGCCGAACCGCGAGCGTACCGAGGTGCGTACCTGGGAAGCGCTCGCCGACGGCATCGTCGACGCCGCCATCCTCGCCCGTCTCGAAGCCAACTGGCCGGGACGCGGCGTCGAGCAGCGCTCGCAAGCCTGGATCGACCGGCAGATGACGAAGGTCGACGCCTCGCTCGAGGCCGTGGCCACCGGGCTGGCGGCCAAGCCGTGGTGCACCGGCATCCACATGACGCTCGCCGACGTCGCCGTCGGCTGCGCGCTCGGCTACCTCGAGTTCCGCTTCCCGCAGATCGGCTGGCGCGGCGAGCACCCGAGCCTGGCGCGCTTGGCCGACAAGCTGAACGCACGCCAGAGCTTCATCGACACCGCGCCGCCGCGCGCCTGATCACGCCGCGGCGCTGGGCTCGGCCGCGCGCAACGGGGCCGAGGTCGTCGTCGGCCGCGGCGATGGTCCGGCGGTCGGCGCGATCGGCCTCGCGCTGAAGCTCGCCGCGCTCGCCATCGGCCAGTAGGTTCGAAACACCTGCAGCGTCAGCTCGTCGCGCAGCAGCACGCCCGGCTCGATGAAGGGCAGCAGGTTGGCGAGCAGCTTGACGCCGTGCTCGGAGTTGCGCCGGACGATGTGTGACGCGGTGATCTCGGCCGGGTCGCGCAAGCCGGCAGCCTGCACCAGCTCCTTCAGCGCGAGCAGCGTGTTCTGGTGGAAGTGATAGACGCGGTCGGCCTTGTTGGCGACGTCGAGCGCTTTCTGTCGATGCGGATCCTGCGTCGTCACTCCCGTCGGGCAGGCACCGGTGTGGCAGGTTTGCGCCTGGAGGCAGCCGAGCGCGAACATGAAGCCGCGTGCCGCGTTGCACCAGTCGGCGCCGAGCGCCAGCATGCGGGCGATGTCGAACGCGCTCACGACCTTGCCGGCGCAGCCGATCCTGATCTTGTCGCGCAGGTTGAGGCCGACGAGCGTGTTGTGGACGAGCAGCAGGCCTTCCTGCAACGGCGCGCCGACGTGATCGCAGAACTCGAGCGGCGCCGCGCCGGTGCCGCCCTCGGCGCCGTCGACGACGATGAAGTCGGGCAGGATGCCGGTCTCCTGCATCGCCTTGGCGATGCTGAACCACTCCCACGGGTGGCCGATGCAGAGCTTGAAGCCGGTGGGCTTCCCGCCCGAGAGCTCGCGCAGCCGGTCGATGAACCTCATCATCTCGATCGGCGTCCTGAACGCCGCGTGCGTCGCCGGCGAGACGCAATCGACCCACGGCTGCACGCCGCGCGCTTCGGCGATCTCGATCGTCACCTTCGGTCCGGGCAGGACGCCGCCGTGGCCGGGCTTGGCGCCTTGCGAGAGCTTGACCTCGATCATCTTCACCTGCGGGTCCTGCGCGTTGGCGGCGAAGCGCTCCTCGGAGAAGCTGCCGTCGCTGCCGCAGCAGCCGAAGTAGCCCGAGCCGATCTCCCAGATCAGGTCGCCGCCGTGGACGCGGTGGTGCCGGCTGATCGAGCCTTCGCCGGTGTCGTGCGCGAAGTTGCCGCGCCTGGCGCCGGCGTTGAGGGCGAGGATGGCGTTCGCCGAGAGCGCGCCGAAGCTCATCGCCGAGATGTTGAAGAGGCTGGCGCGATAGGGCTGCGCCCGGTTCGCGCCGATCGTGACGCGGAAGTCGTGCGTCTCGAGCACGGTCGGCTGCATCGAGTGGTTGATCCACTCGTAGCCGACCGCAGCGACGTCGAGCTGGGTTCCGAACGGCCGCTTGTCCGAATCTCCCTTGGCGCGCTGGTAGACGAGCGAGCGCTGCTGGCGCGAGAACGGCGCGGCTTCGCTGTCGCTCTCGATGAAGTACTGGCGCATCTCCGGCCGGATGAACTCGAGCAGGAAGCGCAAGTGGCCCATCACCGGATAGTTGCGCAGGACCGCGTGGCGCTTCTGGCGGACGTCGCGGACGCCGAGCAGGACGAGGCCGAGGAAGGCGACCGCCAGCCACGCGTCCATTCCCATCCTCGCCCACGCGAACGCGCTCGCGAGGAAACCGACGAAGCACAGCGCCCAGGCCGAGTAGCGGATCGGGAAGAACTGGTCGAGCCGGTTGACCCAGAGGAACATGCGAGCTCCTGCCGCGAAGTGGCGCGATGGTAAGCGCCGGAGTCGCTTCAGCGACCCAGGAAGGTGCGCAGGCGCGTGACGGTGTCGTCAGGAAGCTCCTCGGGGATGAAGTGGCCGGCCGCCAGCGCCTCGCCTTCGACCGTCGCCGCGCACTGCGCGCGCCAGAGGTCGAGCGGCTCGTAGAGGCGGCCGATGACGCCGCGCGTGCCCCACAGCACGAGCATCTCGCAGGCGACCTTCGCGCCGGCGGCGCGCGACGCGCGGTCGTGCTCGAGGTCGATCGACGCCGAGGCGCGGTAGTCCTCGCAGCTCGCGTGGATCGTGTCGGCGCGGCCGAAGCAGCGCTCGTACTCGGCGAGCGCCTCCGGCTCGACGAAGCCGAGGCCGGGCGAAGCCAATCCACCGAGACACCAGCGCAGGTAAAACGACGGGTCGGCGCCGATCATCCGCTCGGGCAAGGGGGCCGGCTGGATCAGGAAGAACCAGTGGTAGTACCAGCTGGCGAAGCGCATGTCGGTCGACTCGTACATGTCGAGCGTCGGCACGATGTCGATCACGGCGAGGCGCGCGACACGCTCCGGATGGTCGAGCGCGAGCCGGTGCGCGACGCGGCCGCCGCGGTCGTGGCCGACGACCGCGAAGCGCTCGTGGCCGAGCGAGCGCATGAGCGCCGCCAGGTCGGCGGCCATCGCCCGCTTGCTGTGCTGGGCGTGATCGAGCTCGGGCGTCGCCGCCGGCAGCGGCTTGGTCGAGTCGCCGTAGCCGCGCAGGTCGGGGATGACGAGCGCGAAGTCGGCGGCGAGCTCGCGCGCGACGCGGTGCCACATCGCGTGCGTCTGCGGGTAGCCGTGCAGGAGCAGCAGCGCCGGCTTCGAGCGGTCGCCGCCGGTGCGCGCGAACAGCTCGACGTCGCCGACCGGGTGCAGGCCGCTTTCGAATCCATCGAACCAGGCCATGGCGACTCCTCGGCGCTGTGCCGGGCCGATTCTCGCCCCGAAGGCGAGCCGTGCGTGATCAGGCCGGGTCGACGACCGCCTCGCGGCGCGGCATCGCCGGGCGGCCGCGCGGCTCGCCGATGGCGAGGCCCTTGACGACCTCCTCGACGGTGTCGCGCAGCCAGCGCTGCGCTGGGTCGCGCTCGTGGCGCAGGTGCCAGAGCATGCCGACCTCGATCCGCGGCAGCTCGAACGGGACGGCGCGCAGCACCAGGCCGTCGGCCAGGCCGCTCGCGGCGACGAAGCTGCGCGGCAGCACCGACAGCAGATCCGAGTCGTGGACGACGCGCGCCGCCGTCGCGAACTGGCTCACCGTGAGGACGACGCGCCGGCTGCGGTCGAGCGCTGCGAGCGCCTCGTCGACGAAGCCGCGCGGCCGGCCGGCGAAGCTGACGCGCACGTGCTCGGCAGCACAGTACGCGTCGAGCGACAGAGCCGGTTGCGCGGCGAGCTCGTGCTCGCGGCGCATCGCGCAGACGTACTCGCAGGCGTAGAGAGGCTCGAGCGTCGTCGCCGCGCGCGACCCCTCGGCGGCCAGTGCCGCAGCGACCTCGGGGAAGAAGCCGAGGGCGAGGTCGGCGCCGCCGTTGTCGAGCTGCGGCCGCGGATCGCGCGAGGCGAGCGGCAGGACGCGCAGGTCGCTGCGCGCGTGGCGGCCGACGAGCGCGCCGATCAGCGCCGGCATGAGGACGGTCGCGGTCGCGTCGGCCATCGCCAGCGAGAAGCTGCGCTCGTCGCGGGTCGGCTCGAAGCCCTGCGGATCGAAGGCGTGGCGCAGGCTGTCGAGGGCGGCGCGGACCTCGGGCCAGAGCGCCTCGGCCTGCGGCGTCGGCAGGACGCCGCTCGGTACGGTGACGAAGAGCTCGTCGCCGGTCGCTTCGCGCAGTCGGCGCAGGGCGTTGCTCACCGCCGGCTGGGTCATCGCCAGCTGGGCGGCGGCACGCGTGACGTTGCGCTCGACCATCACGGCGCCGAAGACACGCAGCAGGTTGAGGTCGAGGGTGCGGAAGTTCATCGTCGACGCCCGGGCTGGCGGGAGGCCGGGCTGGCATTCACGGCAGTGATGGGAGGGTTCGGAATGGCAATTTCCCAATGACTAGGGAAAACCCTAGTCTACCGGTGTTGCGTCGTTTCCGTGCGCGCCCTGTTCCAGGAGAACCCGTGTTCATGCAAAAAGTCAGCGTGATGGTCCCGCCGCTTCGCCCGGTCCCGCCCGGCGCCGCTTGGGCGAGCAACGCGGTGTCGTGGCTGTTCGGCGGCGACGCGCTCGTTCGCACCGGGCTCCCGGGGTGGTTGGAGGCGGCTCGCGCCAAGCTCACGGTCGATCGCGCCGCGCGCCGCGAGGCCCGCAGCCGCGCCGACCTGCTCGCGCTCGCCCGCCGATACGAGTCGAGCCAACCCGAGTTCGCCAAGGACCTGTTCGCCGCCGCGAACAACGACCAGGGTCGCTGACCCGCGCGCGCGCTCGCCCGCCTGGGGACACCGGGTCGCCGCGTCGCGCCGCGAGACCGGCGAGGGGCGTCGCTATACTCGCCCTCGAAGCGCCGATTTGTTCCGGCTTGCGGGCGCTCTATAAATTCGGCTAAAGACAGGACGCACGACCCGGTGTCCCGCTTTGGCGGTGCCGGGTTTTTTCATGTCCCTGTGCCGATGAGCTCCGTAGGCGACGTCCAGCCGCAATCGATGCATTTCGCTGCGCCGCTGCCGCTTGCGAGCGGCTCGGTGCTTCGCGACTACACGCTCGCGTACGAAACCTACGGCACGCTGAACGCGAGCCGCAGCAACGCCGTCCTCGTCTGCCACGCGCTCAACGCCTCGCACCACGTCGCCGGCACCTACGCCGGCCAGGCGAAGAGCGAGGGCTGGTGGGACAACCTCGTCGGCCCGGGCAAGCCCCTCGACACCGACCGCTTCTTCGTCATCGGCGTCAACAACCCGGGTTCGTGCTTCGGCTCGACCGGTCCGGCCAGCCCCAATCCCGACCCGGCCGCGAACGGCCGCGCCTATGGCAGCGACTTTCCGGTCGTCACGGTCGAGGACTGGGTCGACGCGCAGGCGCGTCTGGTCGACGCGCTCGGCATCGAGCGGCTGGCGGCCGTGCTCGGCGGCAGCCTCGGCGGCATGCAGGCCCTCGCCTGGTCGCTGCGCTATCCCGAGCGCCTGCGCCAGTGCGTTGCCGTCGCCACCGCGCCGAACCTGTCGGCGCAGAACATCGCCTTCAACGAAGTGGCGCGGCGGGCGATCGTCACCGACCCCGACTTCCACGGCGGCCACTACGCCGAGCACGGCGTAGTGCCCAAGCGTGGCCTGACGGTGGCGCGGATGATCGGCCACATCACCTACCTCTCCGACGATTCGATGGAGGCCAAGTTCGGGCGCGGCATGCAGGGCACGGCGCCTCGCTTCGGCTACTCGACGCAGGAGATCGAGTTCCAGATCGAGGCCTACCTGCGCCACCAGGGCGACAAGTTCAGCGAGTACTTCGACGCCAACACCTACCTCCTCATCACCCGCGCCCTCGACTACTTCGACCCGGCGGCGGCGCACGGCGGCGACCTGACGGCGACCTTCGCGGCAGCGCGCTGCAGGTACGAGCTGGTCAGCTTCACGACCGACTGGCGCTTCGCGCCGGCTCGCTCGCGCGAGATCGTCAAGGCGCTCGTCGACAACCGGCGCGACGTCAGCTACGCCGAGATCGATGCGCCGCACGGCCACGACGCCTTCCTCCTCGACGACCCGCGCTACCACGGTGTGATGCGGGCTTGTTTCGCCAACCTGGCGAAGGAGCTGGCGTGAGCGACAGGAAGGACATCGAGCTCATCGCCGAGCTGGTGCCCCACGGCTCGCGCGTCCTCGACCTCGGCTGCGGCAACGGCGAGCTGCTCTCGCTGCTCCAGCGCGAGCGCGGCTGCAGCGGCTACGGCATCGAGATCGCCGACGCCAACGTGCTCGCCTGCCACGAGCGCGGCGTCAACGTCATCCAGCTCAACCTCGAAGAGGGCCTCGCGCTCTTCGACGATCGCAGCTTCGACGTCGTCCTCCAGCTCGACACGCTGCAGCACCTGAGGAACACCGAGAAGATGCTGCGCGAGACGGCGCGGGTCGGTCGGATCGGCATCGTCAGCTTCCCGA